>CAYLLJ010000014.1:15210-19038 GCA_964384725.1 uncultured Oscillospiraceae bacterium
CTTGGCCTCCGCTATCGCTTCGGCCTCCTTATCCGCCTCCGCCATTTCCGCAGCATTTTCAGCTTTTTCATTTTTATCTCCAGCTAATTTAGCGGCGATTTTTTCGCGAGCTTCTTTGTCCGGATCTTCGGCTTCATCTTCGCCGGTTTCCACATTGATAGCCCTTCTTATCATCAATTCAGGCATGGCACCCTTAAAACCATATTTTGCGGGTCTTGAGACACCTCCAAGCAAAAGAATGACAACCTGTCAAAAATGCATACGAACCGGTGACATAGAAAACGTAGGATATACATCAAGACATGGAACATTTTTTGAAATGCTCGGCAGTTTTTCCTTTGGAGACTACTTTAAGGTTGAATCTCTTACATGGGGTTGGGAATTTATTACCAAGGTATTGAAAATGCCTGATGACAAATTATGGGCAAGCGTATATGAAGAAGATCATGAGGCATACGACATCTGGAAAAATGTAATTGGATTACCGGAAGAAAGAATCGTTCCATTGGGAAAAGAAGATAATTTCTGGGAAATCGGAACAGGTCCATGCGGCCCTTGTTCTGAAATTTATTTTGACAGAGGAGAAGAATACGGTTGTAATAATCCGAACTGCAAGCCGGGCTGCGATTGCGACAGATATGTAGAATTCTGGAATCATGTATTTACACAATTCAATAAAGATGACGCCGGCAATTATACACCTCTTGCTCATCCGAATATTGATACGGGTATGGGCTTGGAAAGACTTGCTTGTATCATGCAGAATGTTGATTCTATCTTTAATGTAGACACAATTCAATATATTCTTAATGAGGTTGTTAAGTTATCCGGAATACAATATGAGAATGGAAAGGTGAAGACAGATATATCAATTCGTATAATTACTGACCATATCCGTTCCGTAACCTTTATGATTGCAGACGGCATCCTTCCAAGTAATGAGGGAAGAGGCTATGTTTTAAGACGTCTTCTGCGCAGGGCCGCAAGACATGGAAGGCTGCTTGGTATCCAAGGCTCATTTTTACCTTATCTATCACAAAAAGTAATCGCGGTTTCCGGGAGCGCTTACCCTGAACTTGAAGATCGGAAAGACTACATTCATAAAATACTAACAATCGAGGAGGAGAAATTCAGTTCTACCATCGACCAGGGGACGGCGATCATTCATGATTATATCAGAGAATTGAATGATTCTTGTGAAAATATCTTGCCTGGAGATAAAGTATTTAAACTTTATGATACTTATGGATTTCCGTTAGAGCTAACGCAGGAAATATTAGAGGAAAATGGTTGCCAGACCGATACTGAAGGTTTTAACGATCATATGATGCGCCAAAAAGAACAAGCAAGAGCCGCCAGGAAAACAGAAGAAGATGAGGGCTGGTCGGATGACGCCTCAATGTTCATAGATATGGAACAAACAGAATTTACAGGTTATGAGACTTTATCCTGCAAAAGCACGGTAACAGCTCTTTTACTTGGCAATAAGACTGTGAACAAATTGACGGCAGGAGATACAGGGATACTCATTTTGGACAGAACTCCTTTCTATGCGGAAAGCGGCGGGCAGGTCAGCGATACCGGGAATATCATCGGAAAGGATCTGCTTTTAAATGTATTGTCCGTAACTAAATTAAAAGAAATTTATACTCATAAAATAACCGTAGTACAAGGTGAGATCGAATTAGGGCAAGAAGTAACCGCTCAGGTAGATGTGCAAAAGAGAAATAATACCGCTCGTAATCATACCGCTACTCATATCCTGCACAAGGCTTTAAAAGATGTCCTGGGTAATCATGTGGAGCAGGCAGGTTCCAGCGTCAATTCTGAAGGACTGCGTTTTGACTTTACACATTTTGAGGCGATTTCCAAAGAAGATCTGCAGAGAATCGAAGATATTGTTAATGAGAAAATTAATTATTTTCTACCTGTAAACACGCAGATCATGTCTGTTGAAGAAGCGAAAAAATCAGGAGCGACAGCTTTATTCGATGAAAAATACGGTGAAACTGTTCGCGTTGTATCCGTTGGGGATTACAGCACAGAACTTTGCGGAGGAACGCATATAATAAATTCGGGACAAATCGGTGCTTTAAGGATCTTAGGCGAAAATGGCGTAGCTGCCGGGGTTAGAAGAATTGAAGCAGTAACCGGTATGGGTTTATATAATAAACTCAGGACAGATGAGGATTTGATTCATAATGCTGCAGATGCACTTAAAATTAATGCGGCGGGATTATTAAACCGGATCACCGCTCTTAATGATGAATGTAAAGCGGGGAAAAAAGAGCTGGAAGAGCTTAAGAAACAAACTATGAATTCAGGTCTTTCAGATATGATAGCCAATGCAAAGGTAATTAACGGTGTCCGGTTAATTACACAATCTTTCAAGGATTTAGATATTAATGATCTGAGAAGTCTGTCAGATGAAATCAAAGCGCAAAATGATGACGTAATTATCGTTTTTGCAACAGAAACCAACGGTAAAGCAACATTTATGGTTTCAGTATCTGACTGCCTTTTGGATAAAGGTTACCATGCCGGCAATATGATTAAAAAAATCGCAGCAGTAGCAGGCGGCGGCGGCGGCGGGAAGGCTGACATGGCGCAGGCAGGAGCAAAGGATCCTGCTAAAATCAAAGACGCTTTAGATATGGCTTGTTCATTGATTTAAACCCATTTTTTCTTATTGTTACAACATTATTAAATATTATTAAACACCCTTGTTTAAGATACTATGCTTTTGATATAATAACGTAATAGAAAGAAGGTGTGCAGAATGGACAGAAATACTATCTTGTTTAACAGCCCGGATAAAGGAGAGCAGCAAACAACAGAAGAAATCCTAAGAACTGTTTACAATGCTTTAGAAGAAAAAGGCTATAATGCAATTGACCAGATGGTAGGCTATATTCTCTCCGGTGATCCTTCTTATATTACGGGGCATAACAATGCCAGAAATATTATCCGTCATATTGAAAGAGATGACTTGGTCGAAGAGTTGCTTAGGGCATTTTTAAAAAAATAAACATATGAAAAAGGCGGGCTGTTGAGCCCGCTTTATTATATTTAATATCATAAGTACTTATTACTTTGTATTTAAGGATTTTAAATCACTTTATATTTACAGAATTTTAAAGTGGCTTATGATTATATGACATGGAAGGGAAGAACATATATAATATGAGGATAATAGCATTGGATGTAGGAGATAAGACGATCGGCGTAGCATTAAGTGATGAATTACTAATTACTGCCCAGGGACTTATGACCATAAATCGAGTCGGTATACGAAAAGACACCGGTAAGATCATGGATTTGATACGCGAACATGGTTGTGATACAGTAGTGATTGGCTTACCAAAAAATTTGAACGGAACAAACAGTATACAGACAGAAAAAGTATATGAATTTAAGGCTATGCTGGAAAATAAGATGAGGAGTTCCGGGATGCACGAAATTCCGCTGATCTTTCAAGACGAACGATTTACGACTCTGATGGCGGAAAAAGTATTGATTGAGGCAGATGTAAGTCGTAAAAAAAGAAAAGAAGTTATCGATAAACAGGCGGCAATTTTAATTTTACAAGGATATCTGGACAAACTCAGAAATATGAATAAGCAGCAGGACTGAACTGCTTAAAAAATTAATTATAGAAGTAATAATAATTTATATATGCTAATAATTTTTAGCATATATTTTAATTCAAAGATATTGGAAGGGTACATATTCGAAAACAGAATATCTATTCCTAAAATCATAATTTTGGGAATAGATACGGCATGGTTAATACCTTTAAAACTCTCAATCCATGTTTCGCTTAGTATT
>CAYLLJ010000014.1:19048-31563 GCA_964384725.1 uncultured Oscillospiraceae bacterium
TCAGGCTTCGAGGCTCTAATTTGCGATTTAAGCGATTTTTTCTTTGCAGTCATGAGTTTATACCTTTAAATTACTTTACAAAATGTTTGTTTGATCCATATTGTTCTTTCGGCTAAATATATGCGGGTATCAAAATCGTCTGCCCCGGATAAATGCTTTCTGCTGTTATGTCATTTATCATGCATATATCATATACGATCTCTCTTGTATCCTTAGAATCCAGTCCGAATTCACGAGCCAGATCCCATAATGTATCACCGGTTTGAACTATGATTTCTGAATACGATGTTTTTGTCATGCTCTCTGCATTATTAACTCCGATAACTGTACCGGCGGAACTAAATATTACAAGCATAGCGATCGTCATAAACAAAGTAAATCGGATCTTTGATTTGATTCTATACTTTTTATTCATAACAGCATCCTCCTTATATCCCCTCTTCCAAACATCTGTTCGCACCTATATAATATCAGAATGTTTGTTCGTTGTAAAGAACCTTTTAAAACATTTGTTCTTTTTTTATATGAGGAATTTATCTGATCAGACGCTGTCGTTTTAGATGCTATTTAAAACATCTTACTAAATATATAATTATGAGATAAGAGGTTCTTTATATGAGATTATGAGATAAGAGGCTCATAATATTAGACTATGCGACGAGAGGTTCATTTTTTATTAAATACTTTATCGTATACCCTATCTGTCCACCCAACCAATTTCTCACGAAATAAGATGCCGGTAATAAACAGGATCACCGCCGCTGCTCCAAGAACTGCAAGTCCGGCGTAGCTCTCATTAAAAAACATACGGCCCATCATTATACTGCCAATCATTGCCGGAGTTCTTCCTACCAATGAAAGGATCATAAATGACCGAATCTTTATTTCTGAAACCCCAGCAGCATAAGTGAACATATCCTTAGGAATACCCGGAAGCAGAAATATGATAAATAAAACTATATAAGACCGTTTAGTGTTCAGGGTATAGACAAATTTAGAAAATCTTTCTTCTCCGAATATCACATGGAGAGCGTTTCTTCCCAGCAGTCTGGCTAAATAAAATGTTATCACTGTTCCAAGTGCAACACCGGTCATAGATAATAAAAATCCGATCCAAAATCCATATATATATCCTGAAGCAAACTGCAATACTTGACCGGGCAGAATCGATATGACAATCTGAATGACCTGGAGCGCTATATAAACAAAAATGCTCGCTGTTTTATACTCGTCCAATAACAGGTTGATATCTTCGAGGCTGTTGAACCGGTCTATAAGTTCCGGTTCATTAAAATAAACATAGAGAGGCATTCCAATGACAATACCGAATAATACAATAAGTTTTGCCAATGAAAGTGAAACTTGTATTATTTTTTTTCTTTTTTCATTCATAAATTCCATAGTCTATCTCTACTAATTGTTTATCATAAAGTGCCTGGAGCGACTTGATGACTCCGAATTTTGAATGTTCATATGTCAGCCCGCCTTGAAAATATACGATATAAGGAGGCCGTATAGGTGCGTCTGCGCTCAGCTCTATGGAGGAGCCTTGAATAAATGCGCCTGCGGCCATTATGACGGGGTCTTCATAGCCCGGCATTTCCCAAGGAACCGGTTTTACATGTGAATCTACCGGAGCTGCCGCCTGAATTCCTTCGCAAAATGCAATAACGGATTCAGGGTTTTCAAATTTAACGGATTCTATGATATCGCTTCTTTTTTCTTCCGGTTTTGGACATACTTCAAATCCAAGGTTTTGAAATACTTTTGCACATAAAATCGCACCTTTGAGTGCCCCGTTTACCGTTTTCGGTGCAATAAACAACCCCTGCAGCATTGTCCTTGTCTGTCCGAACATTAAGCCGCATTCACCACCTATGCCGGGAGAAGTCATCCTATAAGAGATTTTCTCGATCAGATCTGCGCGCCCTGCTATATAACCGCCTGTCAATGCCAGGCCGCCTCCCGGATTTTTAATCAGGGATCCTGCAACAACATCCGTTCCGACTTCTGTAGGTTCCTTTGTATCCAGGAATTCGCCATAGCAATTGTCAACCATGCAAATAATATCCGGACGTATCGTTTTTACAAAAGAAGCCCATTCTTCGATTTCCTGTATTGTAATTGCTTTACGCCAAGCATATCCTGTTGCTCTCTGTACGGTCACCATTCGCGTTCTTGGAGAAATAGCATCTCTGAGACTTTTTAAATCAATAGTTCCGTCATTTTTCAGCTCTACCTGTTTATATAGTATGCCGAACTCCTTTAGTGAGCCTTTTCCTTCTCCGCGTATTCCAATTACCTCTTCGAGCGTGTCATAAGGCCTTCCCGTACAATAAATCAATTCATCTCCGGGCCTTAGTATACCCGATAAAGTAAGTGTTAACGCATGCGTACCATTTACAATGATAGGTCGAACCAGTGCCGCATCAGTCTTAAATATATCCGCATAGACTCTTTCCAGTGCATCACGTCCGGCATCATTATATCCATAACCTGTATTCCAGCCGAAATGCATATCAGAGATTCTGTTCTTTTGAAAAGCATCAAGAACCTTGTACTGGTTATATGCCATGATATCATCAAGTTCATTAAATATTCCAGCGATATCTTCTTCTGCTGCTGCACAGATTTGAAGCACCTTTTCTGAAATTCCGAATTTTTTGTTCAATAATTCAAATGTGTTTTTCTGCATTTTTCAAACTCCGTAATTAACATAATATTTATATCGTAAACATATAACGCTCAGCAAATTCTATTTATTAAATTCATCTTCCCACTCAAAGTTTTTTATCAATTCTTCTTTTACGTTCTTTTTATGAGCTGCATATAGCTGAGTCGTCGTTATATTTTCGTGGTCCAGCAGGGCTTGAACATCAAAAATAGAATTTCCTCTGCCTATGAGTGATGTCGCAGCGGTAGCTCTCAGTTTATGAGGGCTGTAGCCCCCTTCCCTGGATGTTGCAAGGCCGATAGATGTATATTTTTTTACCAGCTCTCTGATCTGGCGTTCGGTCATTCGCTTCCCCTGCAAAGAAAGAAATAAGGCATCCTTGTGCTCTTGTGCAAGTTTATCATCGGAAGCCCGCTCTTCATTGATATAATCAGACACGTCCTTTTCCGCAGATTTGTTTAAAGGCATAATCGATTCCTTTCCCCGTTTTCTATAAATTTTAAATTCTCCTCTGCTGAAATTAAAAGAAGATACATTGAGCTGCTGTAATTCTGATAATCTAAGACCGTATGTCAGAAACAGAATGAGAATCGCCTTATCTCTTTTCTTTGTTTTTTCCCAGAACTCCTTTTCTTTTTTTGTTAAATTTGTCCCGGTAGATACGGCATCAAGCATACGCACCACTTCATCATCCTGCATGGCTTTGATCTCACGCTCTCCGGGTTTTGGTAATTTGATTGGGTCAAAACCATCAGTTATATTTTTACTTATAAGTTCGTCTCTGTAAAGATGTTTGAACAATACTGAAACGGAAGACTTCTTCCTCGATAATGATTTTTTCTCATTCTCATATATGTAAATAGCATTTTCTTTCTCTACTTTATATCTTCTGCAATAGTCAATAAATATATTGACATCTACCGCCTTAATTCTTTCGAAATCATCCAATTTAATATTTCTGATATTTTTTGATGATGTAAGGTCAGTTTCATGGATTAAATAATTGCAGAAAAAACGAATATCGTGTAAATATGCAAGACGTGTCATTGGAAGGACATTTCCTTTTAAGTATACAAAAAAACCGCTCATAAAGCGTGGAAGCTCATCTTGAATTTCCTGGCACTTTTCAACAATTTCATTTTCTTTCATGATAATATTGTCCGGTTTATCGCTCTTATTATGGATTTTTAATTCCTTTTTGACTACCATTACGTACCCCTTTTAAAATCATAAATCTTAGACTTTTAAATTTATATAGCCCGATCTGATTTTTTCTAAAACTGCGGAAAGCGCCTCCGTTTCAGTTTTGAATTCTGACAAGTCAATCCAGATAATATCCGGATACCTTCTGAGCCATGTTAGCTGGCGTTTTGCATAATGACGTGTATTGCGTTTTATCAGCCTGATTGCTTCTGCCAGATTATATTCACCGTTCAGATATGCAAGGACTTCTTTATATCCTATCCCTTTCATTGACATATTCTTTTCAGATAATCCCTTTGCTTGTAAAGCTTTAACCTCTTCTACCAATCCGGCGTCTATAATCTGATCAACTCTGCTGTCAATTCTATGATATAATTCTTCTCTTTGCCTGGTCAATCCGATTAAAATGCAGGAATAATCCTTCGTTGGTACAAATGATTCTTCAAATCTCCGTATGCCTTTACCGGTCGTTTCTATAACCTCAATAGCACGAATCACTTTTTTTAAATTATTCGGATGAATTCTATCTGCCGCCTCTCTATCCAGTGAACGCAGTCTGTTATGAATATGCTCCACGCCATATATTTCTGATTCCTTTTCAAGCTGCAGCCGAAAATCATTCTGTTTTGGCATAACAGAAAAATCCATATCATATATCAAAGAATTTATATAAAGTCCTGTACCTCCTGTTATGACTGGAGTTTTACCTGTTTCAAATACCTTTTTTATGCAATTCTTTGCCAGCGCCTGATACTCGGCGACAGAGAATTCCTCTTCCGGGTCGATTTGATCAACAAGATAATGTGTCACCTGTGAAAGTTCTTCTTTCGTTGGTTTTGCACTTCCGATATCCATGTATTTATAGATTTGCATAGAATCTGCAGATATTATCTCTCCCTCTAAAACCTTTGCTGTTTCAATAGCGTATCTGGTTTTCCCTACGGCTGTAGGACCGGCTATAATTATAATTATCCTGTTTTTATCATTCATATTGATTTCCCTTAACATCGTTCTGATTTCATTAGGCACGCTTAAACATCTTTTCTATCTCATACTGGCTTAATCGTATAAATGTGGGGCGCCCATGAGGGCAGGAATATGGATTTTTTGTCAGCGAAAGATCATTTATCAGCCTTTTTATCTCCTGCTTTTCCAATATGTCATGAGCCTTAACTGAACTCTTGCATGCGCTTGTAATTATTTCAGCAATCTTTTTCCGATTCTCAAGTACTCCTTCTTCAGATATGTTATCCAGTAGATAATCAATAAAGTCTGTTGCTTCATTCAAACTCATAAAGGCAGGAATTGCTTTGATAATAAAGGCCTTTGAGCCGAATTCTTCAATTTCAAATCCGAAATCACGAATGAAATCCAACATTGCGGATGCGGCATTTTTAATAGAATAAGTAACATTGCTGATGATAGGAGTCAAAATTATCTGCTGTGTTTTTTCTTCCTTTTGATACTGCAAAAGCAGCTGTTCATAAAAGATTCTCTCATGTGCAGCATGCTGGTCTATGAGATAAAGATATTTTTCATCCACGGCAGTAATATATGTACCGAAAATAGATCCAGTCACAGTCAGGTTCGTCATGTCAAAACCTTTGATTGCGTCATGTCTTCCCGTATCATCTTCTATTAATCCCGGATTATGAAGCTTTAGATTATCAGGTTTGTAAACTTCTCCTATTTCATTGAGCCGGTCCTCAAACAAGGGCAATGTTCTTTCATTAAAACTGCCGCTTCCGGTTTTCACCGGCTCATTTTCTTCTTGTCTTCTCTTGTCGTACAATAACTTTATTATGTCCACTTGTTCTTCGCCTGTCTGCTGTTTTTCTTTTTTGTTAGCAATTTCACCTGTATCAAATCTTATTTCAGGAATCGCTTCCCCGGTATTCAGACCTTTTCTTATTGCCGTGGAAATAAAGTCTTTCACCGGTATCTCTTCATCAAACCGTACTTCTTTCTTGTTCGGGTGAATATTTACATCAAGTTTTTCCGGTGCAATCAATAGGAATATGAACGCAATAGGGTACCGGCCTTCAAAAACCTTTTCAATGTAGGCATCTGTTACTGCATTTTCCATCACCTTGCTGCTGATATGCCGGCCGTTGACAAAAAATATCTGACTTTTTCTATTTGTCTTTGTGATATTCGGAGGAGAAATAAAGGCTTCTATTATCATCTGTTCTGATTTTTCTTTTATATGGATAAGCTTATCTCCTGTGTCCTTGCTGTAGATCGTCAGTATATTAGAGTAGATATCGCCTTTACCGGGTGTTGAAAACAGGATGTTTCCGTTGTTCACCAACCTCATTTTTATGTGGGGATAAGCAAGCGTCATCCTTGATATAAAATCAATGATCAATGTGCTTTCCGTTGAATCGGATTTCATAAATTTCAGTCTTGCGGGTGTATTATAGAACAAATCTTCAACAATTATTGTTGTTCCTTCCGGGCAGCCCGTTTCTTCCTTATCAAGAACTTCACCGCCTTCAACTTTTATGCGGACTCCAATCTTCTCATCAGCGGTCTTAGTGATAAGCTCTACTCTCGATACTGCAGCAATGCTGGCAAGAGCTTCGCCTCGAAAACCAAGACTTTGTATATGGTCAAGTTCCTCAGCGCTACTTATTTTACTGGTAGCATGTCTCTTAAAAGCTAATTCCACATCTTCCTTCCCGATACCGCTTCCGTTATCGGTTATACGAATATAGGTTTTCCCGCCATTTCTGATTTCTGCAACAATTGATGTTGATCCCGCATCAATTGCATTTTCTACCAATTCCTTAACGATGGATAGCGGCCTGTCCACAACTTCGCCGGCTGCTATTTTATCTGCTACGTTTCTTGGCAGTTCTATAATTCTTCTGTATGTAAACATATCCATAAATTTATACCCCGGCTGCTGCCTTTTTTAATTCTTCCAGGATTTCAAAAGCCTTAGAAGGTGTGATATTCATGATATCCAATGTCTTAAGTCTCTCTACCACCGGATTTGGTGCAAAACCGAAAAATGATATCTGTTCTGAATTTGCTTTCAAATCCCCGCTTTCTTCCGATGCACTGTCCTTGTACTTGTTCAGGTCGATGGATGCTCCGTTTTCTTCCAGCTCCTTAAGCTTATCCTCGGCAGTAAGCAGAAGCTGATGCGGGACACCGGCCAATCTGGCAACATGAATTCCATAGCTTCTGCTGGCACTTCCTTCGATAATCTTGTGAAGGAATATTATATTTCCATCCTTTTCCCGGGCATCTACATTGAGATTCTTTAAACCTTTCATGTGACCTTCCAGAGAAGTCAGTTCATGATAATGAGTTGCAAACATAGTCCTTATACGACCTTTACTGTTGCAGAGATATTCGACTACGGCCCAGGCGATAGACAGACCGTCATAAGTACTCGTCCCCCTTCCAATCTCATCCAGTACTATAAGGCTCTTGTCGGAAGCGGTATTGAGTATGTAGGCAAGCTCGCTCATCTCCACAAAGAATGTACTTTGTCCCTGAGATATGTTGTCGGAAGCTCCTATTCTTGTATAAATCCTGTCTACAACCCCTATTACAGCGGCATCTGCAGGAACAAAACAGCCGGTTTGAGCCATAAGTACGATCAATGCTGTTTGCCTCATATATGTAGATTTTCCTGCCATGTTTGGTCCGGTTATAAGAAGCATGCTGTTGCTATCTCTGTCAATGTATGTATCATTTGCAACAAAAATACCGTTTTTAACCGTTCCCTCAATTACCGGATGTCGCCCCTTTTCTATCACTATTGCATCATCATTGTTGACAATCGGTTTAACATATCCAAGTCTGGTTCCTACATCAGCAAATGAAACGAGGACATCCAGCACGGAAACTGCAGCGGAAGTTTGTTGTATTTTTATAATAAAATCCTTGATTACGTTTCTTACACCCAAAAAAAGCTCATATTCCATCTGGTTTATTTTTGTTTCAGCATTGAGGACGACAGATTCTACTTCTTTCAGCTCGGGAGTAATGTAACGTTCACAGTTCACAAGTGTTTGTTTTCTGATATAGTTTTCAGGTACAAGGTCTAAGTTTGATTTAGTTACTTCTATATAGTATCCGAACACCTTATTGAAGCCGACTTTTAGAGACTTAATCCCTGTTCTGTCTTTTTCAATATTTTCCAAACCGGCTATCCAGTTCTGACCATCCAGTATTGAATCTTTCATTTTATCAAGGTCCGCAGAATAGCCGCTGCGAATCAAACTGCCTTCTTTGATCGTATAAGGAGGGTCATCGACGATTGATGTTTCGATAAGTTCATATATATCAAAAAGCGGATCTATGCTCTTTTCCAGTGATTGGAGAAGAGAATCTCCGCAGTCTGCAAGTTCGCTCTTTAGCTCCGGCAGCACGAAAATGGAATTTCTCAGAGCTATTAAATCCTTTCCGTTGGCGTTGCCGCATGCGACTCTTCCCGCAAGGCGTTCCAGATCATAAATCTTCTTAAGATGTTCCTTGATATTATTTCGTAACAATATCTCTGAGGCCAGCAGTTCGACTGCATCGAGCCTCGCCCGGATCTCATCAAGCCGGTTCAGCGGTTCACGCAGCCATTGTTTTATTTTCCTTGATCCCATTGCCGTCTGAGTTCTATCTAAAACTCCCAGTAATGAGCCATGCTCTTTTTTTTCAAACAGGGTTTCAGTCAGCTCAAGATTTTTAATAGTTGCTTTATCAAGAGACATATATCCTGCGATGTCGTATACCTTTAAAACAGCAAGATGTGATAGGCTCTGTTTTTGTGTCTCAAACAAATAGGATAGAAGCGAACCTAAAGCCATAACGGATAAAGGCGATTCTTCAATCCCTATACCTTTCAGGGATTTTATGTTGAATTGTCTCATTATTGCCTCTTCGATGGCTTTTTTATTGTAATACCTTGATTCAAGAATGCTGAAATATGCACCTGTAACCTCTTTGATCTGTTCCTTGAGTCCGTCAAGCGCAACGATTTCATTGGCTATCACTTCTTTTGCCCTTATTTTTTCGAGTTCATTCAATAATTTTTCTATATATTTCTTACCTTTCAGCTCTGTTGTGCTTATCTCTCCAGTTGAAACATCACAGTACGCTATGCCGGCTCCTGTTTCATCAAGATAAACAGAGGCGAGATAATTGTTTTCCTTTTCATTGAGCATTGCCTGGCTCACGATGGTACCGGGGGTTATAACCCTGACCACCTCTCTCTTAACGATTCCTTTTACCTCTGCCGGATCCTCCATTTGCTCACATATTGCGACTTTATATCCTTTCTCTATGAGCTTTGCAATGTATGTGTCTGCGGCATGATAAGGCACACCGCACATAGGCGCCCTTTCTTCCTGGCCGCAGCTTTTACCTGTCAGAGTTATCTCCATAACCTTTGATCCTATGATAGCATCATCAAAGAACATTTCATAGAAGTCACCAAGACGAAAAAACAAAATACTATCCTGATAATTTTGTTTGATTTCCATATACTGTTGCATCATCGGTGTCAGTTGCATATTTACCTCGATTTTTGCTTTGACTGAATAATTCATTTTAACTTTTCATGAGATTCCTGAACGACATCATCAATAAGCGCTCTAAAGTCAATACCTTCATCTATTCTCTTAAACAGCATTAAATATTCTATATTTCCTTTAGCACCTGTCATGGGTGAGAATGTTATCGCATGCGGATAAAGACCGTTTTCCGCACCATATTGAATGACCTTTTCCAATACCTCGGTATGGACTTTCTTATCTCTTACTATACCTTTTTTTCCAACCTGTTCACGTCCTGCCTCAAATTGCGGTTTTATCAGGCATACAATTTCTCCTTCCAAGGAAAGCAAATCGACTGCGACAGGAAATACAAGTTTCAAAGATATGAACGAAACATCTATACTAATAAAATCAGCTTTTTCAATGATTCTTTCCTTGTCAAGGTATCTGATATTGACTCTTTCCATATTAACGACTCTTGGGTCGTTTCTGAGTCTCCAGTCTAACTGTCCGTAACCGACATCGATAGCGTAAACCTTTAACGCTCCGTTTTTTAGCATACAATCGGTGAAACCGCCAGTGGAAGCGCCAATATCAACAGCTACACGAGCCTCAAGATTTAGCTGAAATGATCGTATTGCTTTTGCCAATTTTAAGCCGCCTCGTCCGACATAGGGACAAATATCCTCTTTTACGATGATTTCAGCGTCTTCTTTGATTCCTGTGCCGGCTTTATCGACCCTCTGACCATCAACGTAAACAATTCCCTCCATAATTGCACTCTTAGCTCTTTCCCTCGATTGGAACAAGCCTCGGCTCACAAGGATTGCATCAAGCCTTTCCTTCAAGGAAGTCACACACCCTTTCTGCTATGCTTTCTGAGTCAAGTCCGTATTTTTCAAATAGCTCTGATGTGTTTCCTTGCTCGATAAATTTTTCCGGCCATCCGATATTCAATATTTTAACATCAGATATTTCTTTTTCAGCAAGAAGCCCGTTAACAATAGAGCCAAAACCGCCTTGCAGCACATTGTCTTCTACTGTAACAAGGTTTCTTGTCCTGCATGCTGCTGATAGTATTGATTCTTGGTCGCAAGGTTTAACAAATCTAACATTAGTAATACTTGCCTCTACACCTCTTGATTTTAATTTTTTGCATACTTCAAGGCAGATGGAAACCATCTTTCCTACAGCAAATATTTCAACATCTTTCCCTTCACGAATACGTTCACTTGTACCATCTAAAACAGGGTATGCAGAATCATCGCTGCAATCCTCAGTTTCCCCCCTGGGATAACGTAGTGCGCAAGGGCCTTTAAGAGTCAGCGCATATTCAAGCATGTCCGACAATTCTCTGCCATCCTTTGGGGCCATTACTGTCATATTCGGCATATGGCTGAGATAAGACAAATCAAACACTCCGTGATGAGTCTCCCCATCCGCACCCACATTACCCGCTCTGTCTATGGCAAAAACTACAGGAAGATTCTGCATACAGACATCTATCAGGATTTGATCATAAGCTCTTTGCAGAAAGGTGGAATAGACCGCAACAACAGGACGGTATCCGCCTGCTGCCAAACCGGCTGCAAATGTTACCGCATGGGCTTCGGCAATACCCGCATCAAAAATCCTGTCCGGATATTTGATTGCATACTTTTCGAGTCCGGTCGCCTCGATCATAGCTGCAGTTATCGCTACGATTTTAGGATTCTCTCCTGCAAGTTGTACAATCTTATTACCGAATATTTTGGAATAGCTTAAACTTTTTGATACATTAAGGACATTCCCTGTAGCCGGATCAAAGGCACCTATGCCATGATACTTTCCCGGATTATTTTCTGCATTTCGATATCCTTTACCTTTTTTGGTGATAGCATGTATAAGAACAGGGCCGTCCATATATTTTGCAAAAGAAAGAATTTCTATCATATCTTTTATATTATGTCCGTCTACCGGTCCGAAATACTTGAATCCAAGTTCCTCAAATATAGCGCCCTGAACGATTGCATATTTTACAGAATCTCTGATATGCTCAATTCCGCTGTAAATGCCTTCTCCGACACCCGGAATCCCCTTCAGTGTTTTTTTCAGCTGTTTCTTGAGATCAAGATAGGTATGTGAGGCTCTCAGCTTTGACAGATGCTGTGAAATGCCGCCTGTATTTTTTGCTATCGACATTTCATTATCATTTAAAACAACAATAATTTTTGATTTTAATGATCCTGCATTATTAAGAGCTTCATAAGCCATACCACCTGTCAGAGCTCCATCACCTATAATAGATATGACCGAGTAATCCTCTCCGTTTAAATCCCGTGCTGCCGCATAGCCCATGGCTGCAGAAATTGAATTGCTGCTATGACCTGTATCAAACATGTCATGTGCACTTTCTACACGTTTAGGGAACCCGCTGATCCCGTTGAAACAACGCAGGCCATCGAAGCATGCAGCTCTGCCTGTCAGAATTTTATGTACATAGGATTGATGTCCAACGTCCCATATAATTTTGTCCCTTGGGCTTTCAAATACTCTATGGAGAGCGATTGTAAGCTCTACTACTCCTAAATTAGAAGCCAGATGGCCACCGTTTCTTGATACTTTTTCGATCAGAAAATCTCTGATTTCATATGTTAAAAGCTCCAATTCCCTATCGCTCATGCTTTTTAGGTCATCAGGGAACTGATAATCCAGTAATGTCTTTTTCATTAAATTGAACTCCTTAATGTTGCTTTTATCTTACCCTGTCAGCCAAATCATCCGCAAGTTTTACGAAAAACTCTGCATTGTCGTAGTATGGTTCAATCGCCCGTTTTGCATTATCCGTCAATTCTTTAATTTTATCTATTGATTCCGGCAAACCATAGCGGCATGGATAAGTTGCTTTCATTTTTGACTTATCAGAACCTGTTTTTTTACCAAGCAATTTTTCATCTCCGCTTAAATCCAAAACATCGTCCATGATCTGAAAAGCCAGCCCTATATTTTCAGCGTACTCATCCAAATTATCCAAAGTCTCTTTATCCGCACCGCCCAGATGGGCACCGGCTCTGACCGCGGCTTTAATCAATGCGGCAGTTTTATTTAAGTGAATATAATCCAGTATTTCCTTTGTGCATTCTTTATTCTCAGCT
>CAYLLJ010000014.1:31573-32985 GCA_964384725.1 uncultured Oscillospiraceae bacterium
CACGGCAGCCTGCACCTTTAGATATCTCATAAACTGCACGTACCCTTCTCTTCAATTTTTCTATATTATCAAAATAGAGCAGCATATCCTTGTTCATCGCTTCAAATGCCGAAGTAAGCAGTCCATCGCCTGCAAGAATTGCAACTGCTTCACCGAATACTTTATGATTCGTGGGGATTCCTCTCCGCAAATCATCATTGTCCATGGCAGGAAGATCATCATGTATCAGAGAGTATGTATGTATGTATTCTATGGCACAGGCGTAGGGAAGAGCCAATTTTTCATCGCCTCCGCAGAAATCACAAGTGGCAAGCAGTAACACCGAGCGAAGCATTTTCCCTCCTGCTTTTAAGCTGTACGCCATTGCTTCATAAAGCGTGTAGCTTTTACGATCAACTTCCGGAAGGAAATACAGGACGTGTTCATCCATCAGTTCTTTTAATCTTAAATATTCTTCGTTCTGCATTAGGCATCATCTCCTTTATTCATTCTTTTTCCCAAAGGTTTCGACTTTTTGTTTAGCGTTGTTCAGAATTTCGCTGCAATAATTATAGTACATCATTCCCTGTTCAAAGCCTTGTAAAGCGGCTTCTAAAGTTACACCATCTTTTTTCAATACTTCAGCCGACTTTTCCAAACCCGAAAGCGCTTCTTCAAAGCTCATTTTCTTTTTTTGATTTACCATATTCAATCCTCCTAATCGATTCAACGTTACAGTCGATTTCCCCGTCATTCATAACTGCAATTAAGCTGTTCCCGGCTCCAAACCGGTTGACAGAACCCGATAGGATTCTTTGATCATCCAGAATTGCCGCATACCCTCTTTTCATTATATTGGCAGGATTCATTGAATCTATTTCGGTTTTATACTTTTCAATACAGGCAGTCCAATCGCCGAACCTGTATACTAAAGCATTGTTGAGTTCATTGTTCAGATTATCCGTTTTCATCGCGTAATACGACAACCTTTGATTAAGATTTGCTGTGAGTATTTCAATACTGTGGCCGGCAACCTTTAGCACCATATATTTCACTAAGCGATTAATGGTGTGAATCAAGTCATCCTTTTCGTTTTCAATATATTCCTTCAATGTTTTAATGTCCGGAACTGCTATTTGTGCAGCAGCTGTTGGAGTTTCAGCTCTTTTATCAGCTACAAAATCAGATATTGTAAAGTCTGTTTCATGCCCCACAGCAGAAATCACGGGTATCTTTGAAGCAAATATGCTTCTTGCTACAATTTCTTCATTGAAAGCCCACAGCTCTTCCATTGAACCGCCGCCCCTGCCCACGATTATTGTGTCCACTTCAGGAAAGAGCCGGTTTACACTATTAATGGCATCTGATATTTCTGCGGCGGCTCCAGGTCCCTGTACACGACATGGGTAAATTAGCACATAACCTATATCGTT
>CAYLLJ010000014.1:33085-35971 GCA_964384725.1 uncultured Oscillospiraceae bacterium
ATGTTATTACAGCAACCTTCTGCGGGAAGACCGGTATCGGCTTTTTATACTTTTCATCAAACAAGCCTTCCTTAGTCAACTTTTCTTTAAGCTTATCAAATGCAGCAGATAGATTCCCCAACCCTTCAATGGTGATATCTCTTACATTTAAAGAGTAGCTCCCGCCTCGTTCGTAAAGATAAATATAACCGACAGCAATTATTTCAATGCCGTCTGACAACTCATATCTGATATTCTTAACAGCATCCGCCGGCAAAAAACAACTGATCTTACTTGTCTCATCCTTCAATGTAAAGTAAATATGCCCTGAGCCGTGATACTTCAGATTTGAGATTTCGCCGACTACAGATATATTTCCAAGAAGAGGATCTGATTGCAGTACTCTTTTTATATATGAATTAAGTTGAGAGACTCTTACCGGTTTGACTGCCATAACTTTTTCCCTCCAAGAAAGGATATGCCTGCCGCATTGTCTGAGGATAACGCCGGATTTCCGAAAACGATCTTGACCGGTCTTCCGGAAAAATATTGTTCTATTTGGTTTCTGACAAACTTGCTTGCCGAAACACCTCCCGCGAAGAGGACATTGGAGCATTTAATTTCTGAAATTGTTTTTTCCGTAAGGTCGCAGATGCATTCGCTTATAACACAAAACAGTTCATATATAAGCGCCTCAGGTTTCGCACCATTTTGCAGTTCACGCTGACATTGTGTTTCCAGACCGGAAAGATTGATTTCAAAGCCATCAATCGGGATACGCTTCAGTAAGCCTCTGTTTTTATTGCTTTGATTTGAGGTATTCAAATCTGAAAGCTTGTCCTTTGTGATTACAGCAATATCATCTAATTTACTGCCGGAAGGAAAGTCATATCCGATAGCAACACCGATCCTATCAAGAACTTGTCCAAAAGAGATATCACGGCTGCCGCCAATGAGTCTGCAGGTATCTTTATCTATATGGAGCAATTCTGTAGTTCCTCCCGATAAATGATACGCTATATACTCGCTCACATTCGAAAGAACACTTTCATGCCTGACTGCTTCCAGATGACCTTCTTGATGTGAGAATTCAAAAAATGGCACCCCAAAGCTGAATGCCATCACTTTCCCATAATTAACACCGGCCTTAAAAACCGGCATATATGAATCTTTCACAGGGCGCGGACGGCCTGCTGCCGCAACAGCACCTATTTTTTCTCTATCTATTCTGCTAAAGATATCCTGCATCATATCGGGAATGTTTTCCATATGCTGAAAAAGGGCGTAGGATTGTCTCAACCCTCTTTCGCCCTGCTTTACAGATAATAATTTGCGTGAGTTAATCACGATTTTTCCATTGATATCAGTTAATGCCAGGGATGTCGTATAATTGCTGGTATCAATACCAAGAACTAAATCCTTACTCTGCATCTTTGCTTCTTACAACCTTACCCAGTATTCCGTTAATAAATTTCCCCGAATCTTCTCCACCGAATTTTTTTGCGATATCGACAGCCTCATTAATAGAAACTGAGTCAGGAACATTATCGATGTAAAAAATCTCCGCTGCGGAAAGTCTTAATACTGCCAGATCCACCTTTGCCATTCTTGATAGTTTCCAATTTTCGCTGCAATCTTCTATTATCCTGTCAATTGCAGGAAGATTTTCGGTGACATGCTTAAAAAGGGTGTTAAAATAGTCAAGTTGATTGGAATCCTTCATATGTTCTTTAATAAATCTTTCTTTAATATCACTGCTGTAATCATTCTGTACTTCCATTTGAAACAACAGCTGCATGAAAAGCTCTCTTGCTTCCGTTCTCCGCATGCTCTAGTCCTCCTCGTCTGCGAAATGTACTCCCTGAACGTGTATATTTACTGCTTTTACTGCAACATCTGTCATGTTTTCTACTTCTCTTTTAACATTTTCCTGTATATCCCAGGCTACTTCCGGTATCTTTACGCCATATTCAACTATTATATATATGTCGATGCTGATCCCCTCTTCGTTTTGATTCACTTTGATCCCTTTATAGAGAGGTTCTTTTCCAAATATGTTTTTCGAAATATTATCAGAAAAAACACTGCTAAGACTTGCAACCCCATTTGTCCTTCGTGTTGCATTCATCGCGCATACTGCTATAACATCATCAGTAATTTTAATAGTACCAAGTTTTTCCTCTGGTCCGGCGTTCATCCATTTCACCTCAAATGTATTATAGCAGAAGTGATAATCAGATACAAATTATTTCGAATTTAGGGAAAAGTTAAGAGAAAACAGAATGCTGTACGGTATTCTAAAATTTACTCTGAATCACAATCTGGCTTGCATCCCGACCGGTCTCTCTTATTACAATATCGCAGATTTTTGCTATGTCAGACTGGGTTATTTCCTGCTTATTGATTGTTACATTAACAGAGTTATCCGTCATTAAAACGAATGCGTCAGAAAATCCCTTATTTCTTATCAGGTTCTCAACAACCTTTTCTTTGTTCATGTAGTCAATGATTTTCAGCTTCTGCTCTGTTGCATTTTTCTTTTCCGGACCTTCCTTTGTTTCTTCAATTACATCTGTAAGCATTGAAATCACCTGATTTCTATCCATATTAATAGTGGCTCTTACTTCTTCAAAGTAAACATCTGCATTTGCAAGTTCCGCATAATTATCTGATGTAACAATCATACTGGTATCGATTGCCGCATCGTCACCCTCCGATTCGGTAACAACAGCCGCAGCACCGCTGCTTGTTCCGGGAACACCGACGATATTAAGGCTGTCAACTAAAACATCTCCGTCATGAAGTGTCATTTGCTCCATCTCATAATCGGTATACCCTGCTGATGCAGAGAGATCTTGATCATTGTTCAATTTGTTATTTAATACAACGACACAAACGATAAGCGCC
>CAYLLJ010000014.1:35981-42014 GCA_964384725.1 uncultured Oscillospiraceae bacterium
TTAAGATTATTTTTTTACGTTTCGTAAATTCCATTTTCATATCCCCCTAATCCTGCTTTCGCAATTCCTTTTGTTTTATATCGCTTTTCTCAAAAACCATAATATTTGAGGCAGGGATGTCAAATAATGCTGCTACTGCATTGACAATATTATTTTTAATTATAATGTCACCTGCTCCTTCAGAAGCTATAATCACTCCTTCCACCTTGCGGCTGTTATTTATGCTGCTGCTGCTGAATACCACATTGGGTTCTTCAGCATTTTGATAGGAAATCATTACTTTGGTATCCCCTACCCCTTTCATCTGGCTAAGAATAGATTCCAGCCTTAATTCCTCCTCGGCGGTAAGTGCTGTTTCTTCTGTGTATTCCGAGCCTCCGTTCATATCTACGATCTGCTTCCTTCCATCCTTGCTTTGAGTAAGGACATCGAAAAGCAGAAGTGCAATTGCGGCTACAAACAATATCGTAACTAGCTTTATGAGCAAGTCCTTTACATATTTGTCGTTCTTAAGTTTATCCCACATTATTTATCCTCCTTTTAGTATATAAATATTGATATGTCCTTATTCCATTAAAATTGCCAGCGGAGACAATATTATGGCCATTATTATGAGTGAAAAAACAAAATTTAAGTATTTTTTCATGTTCCCGTGGGGCAGCAGGATTTCTACAAAAGTTATTGCCACAATAATTATAAATATGTTCTTTACCCACTCTATTATTACCTCCATAGCCTTCCGCCCCCGATCCCAATAATAATCGCAAGAAAAACCAAAAACATCATAGCTCCTAAAAACAGAATGACCGCTAAAATTATAACTGTATTTCCGATCTCGTTCAGACAGTCAGAGATCGTTTTATTTCCAATTGGTTCAATGACGACTGCTGTAAGCTTGAAAACAATAGCCGTCACTATAATTTTAATCATAGGTACAAGCAATAAAGTCAATATAATTATCATTCCGAAAATGCCGATTCCGTTTTTAATAACTGTCGTGCAGCTTAGGACCAAATCTATGGAATCCGCCGCAAAACTTCCAACAATCGGGATAAAGTTATCCATAGAATATCGCGCAGTTTTTGTAATCATTCCGTCTGCAGTCTTTGTTACTACCCCCTGCAATACTGTCAATCCGGAGAAAAGTGTTACTGTAAGTCCCATTAAAGCAACTGCAAATCCTCGTATAAACAAAGCTAATTTTTTTACATAATCCCGATCAGTCAGACTATTGATGAGAAGAAAAACACAAGACAAATAAATCGCCGGCATAATTATTCTTTGCAGAATTGAATTGAAAACCGTAATCGCAGTCACAATAAACGGATTCAGAATACTCCCCGATGTAAAGCCTCCCATGCTTATTAATAGCGGCACTAAAACAGGCAGAAGAGCCTGCATGGTTACCGTCATTGTTTTAACTGAATCGCTGCATATTACATAAATATCCATGAAGCTTTTCAAACACAGCACTATAACGCAGCAGCTGCACACAATAATACCGAGCTTGGATACGGTATCATCAGAAAATGAAGACGCAAAGTTTTTTAAAAAACCGATTATGATACATACAGCAACAAGTTCGATCCCTAAAAGAATGCTTCCGTTTATCTCCTGCATAAAATGATTGCTGATTGCTCCTATAATATCATTCAGATCAAATATCGGATCTCCTTTGATCAGGCTTCCTATTACTTCACGGGGAGTTGTATCTCCAAAGATGCTGCCGTTGATTTCGGCTACATCAAAAAGTTCTTCAAGGCTCTCTATATTCATAGAAGATAGCTGCTCTTCTATAATGCTTTCCAGGCTCAAGTCCCTCCCACCTCCTTATCCGGTCAGTATATTATTGAGAATTTCCATTATAGCCATAATTATAGGAATAGCTAAATAAAAAATCATGACTTTACCGGCCAATTCCACTTTCCCGGCTATAGCTGCTTCGCCGGAATCCTTACAAATTTGTGCGGTAAAATCTGCGATATATGCCACTGCCAGAACTTTCAGGATAAGCTTATTGTATATTTCACCAAGGAATTCGAAGACATATATAAGTTTATAAATCACGATGATAAATATCACCATGACCGTTGTAATTATCACATAAGTAGCAAACTCCGGCTTGTACCCCTTTACTATAGAAGAGAGGATTACTCCGCAAAGGCCTATAGCTGCTATTCGAAAGATATCCGTATCCAAATAAAACACCTCATTTTTTTAATATTTCTATATTCACAATTGAAACAAGGTCTTCACTGTAATAAAGAAATCATTGATCATCTGTACGATCAGAAACAACACGACAATTATTCCGGCTAATGTTGTCATCATCGCCTGATCCTCTCTGCCCGCCCTTATAAGAACCTGATTCAGTACAGCTACAATTATGCCTATTGCCGCAATTTTGAAAATAATATCAACATTTATTTCCATTCTGTTACTCCTCTCATGTTACTCGTAAGATGATTAAATAAGCAGGATCACAATCAGAACTCCTATTGCCGTTCCAAGGCTCTTAAACATCTTTCCTTTTGTCTTTTTATCTTCGATAGCCTCCGCAGCCTGTGCCTCAAGTAAAGTACTTGTACGCTGAAACATACTATATTGACTTCCAAGGTCAGTTTTTCCAAGTTCGATTCCCAAATCGGCAGCTATTCTTTTGTCTTCTTTGTTTAAAGCACTGTCCCGGTAAGCACTTTCCACAGCTTTTTCCCAGCATTTCGCAAAATTCGATGATACAGGATCCTTCAGAAGCTCAGCCGCTGTTTTCAGCAGTGTTCCGCTCAGTCCTTCCTTTACTCCTCCTACCCTGACAAGTAAGTCCGGAAGAGGATCAAGTCTGTACTTCATTTCCGACTCCAAGATCTTTAATGTTGTTATCAGCTCCTGTAAATGAAAGATACGATTGTCAAATGTTTTTGCTTTTAACCGTCCGATACCTGCTCCTGCCAGAAGAATTACTATGCACAATATTGATTTAAACAACATTTTGATTCCTCCAGTCCCTTATAGAGGAAACGGAGCCTATAGAAGGGAGATTTGACAAAAATATCAGGCGCTCAAACACTCCTTTCTCGACTAATTCTCCTATTCCGGAATTTAGTACATCTCCATAGTTGCTGCCGTGGATAGTAGTCAACAGTCTGACTCCGGCACAGACCGCCTCTTCTACAGCATGGCAATCTTCTTTTTTCCCGATTTCATCTGTAGCAATCAGGTCCGGTGACATGGAACGGATCAGCATAATCATTCCTTTTTCTTTAGGACAGCCGTCCAGCACGTCGGTACGAAGCCCTAGATCATAAGAAGGTTGTCCGTTATGCATCCCCGAAATTTCAGATCTCTCATCACATACCCCAACTTGAAAACCCATATTGCTGACATTTCGAATCATATCCCTAAGGAGTGTCGTTTTACCGCATTTTGGCGGGGATATTATGATAGTGTTATATATCTGATGCTTATCCTTCATCAGGTAACCCATGCAAGGGTCCGATACACCAATGATTTCTCTGCTTTTTCTGATATTGATTGAAGAGATTTCTTTGATTGTCTTTACTTTCCCGTTTTCCATGACAGTTCGGCCGCAAATACCTACTCGATGACCTCCTCTATTGTAATATAGCCGTTTGCAAGCTCTTCTTGATAAGCATATGCCGAGTAGTCAAGTAATGAATTGAATATATCGTTAAGCGCATATTGATCTATTTTACTTCTGTTCCTATATTCCAGTTTGTATTCAGTACCTTCTGCAAATAGAATAATATCCTGCCCGCTGCGAATTCGAATTTCTTCCAGATTATTTTTTATTGTATTAGGCAGCGCCTTAATCTGTACGCCAACATCAATAGGTAGTTTTTCAAGTATTTTTTCTAATCTGTTCAAAGAATCACCCTTCTTTCTTTTTCGTAATCATAAAATTGTTATCGATACATCATATGAATAGGACAAGATTTTATGCAAAAAATTAGGGTTCGCTGTTCTCATATTTTTCTTCAAATAGTGTTCCGGAAATTAAAAAAGCATGGAAGCTGTTTAATTAGCATTTCTTCCATGCTTATGTTGATGAATTATATGATGAAGGTTTATATGATTTTATTTTTCTTCACTCTGTTCCTTGTCTTTAGGCTTCGGTGCAATGTAAAGCTTAACTTTATCTATCCTGCGATCCTTTACAGATTCTATTTTAAAGGTTAAATTGTCCTGCTCTACTATTCTTTGCTCCGTTTCATCCTCATCGGGTATTTCGCCAAGAATGTCGATAACAAGCCCTCCTATTGTTTCATGTTCTTCTGATTCCAAATTAAGTAAAAGTTCGTCATTCAAATCATCAATATAGTACTGACCGTCTATAAGATAAGTGTTTTCATCTATTTTTTCGATCTTCGCTTCAATTTCCTCGTCTTCATCTTCAATGTCCCCCATGACCTCTTCGATCAGATCTTCAATTGTAACGATTCCCGAAAAACCTCCGTACTCATCGATTAATATCGCTATATGGACTTTGGTTTCCTGGAGTTCTCTGAACAGATCATCAATTTTTTTGCTCTCAGGCACAAGATAAGGCTTACGAAGCAAGCTCTTTATGTCCACATTTTCAAATCCCTGCTTTCTTGCAGCGATCGTATAGTCTTTCAGATATAGAATACCTATAATATTATCGATATCCCTTTCATAAACAGGCACTCTGGCAAACCGTTCCTCAAGCATTTCATCGACGTAATCAGACAGGTTGTCATGAATGTTGATCATATATACATCGGTTCTGGGTGTCATGATCTCATATGCCAATTTATCATCAAATTCAAAGATGCTGGTTATCATCTCTTTGCCTGTTTCTTTGATGAGACCGGTTTCCTGACCAACCTCTAAAAGAGATCTGATCTCTTCCTCAGAATACTTTTCCTCTATATTGGTAGCTTTGACACCGGTAATCCTGAGCAATAGTGATACCGAAGCTGAAAGCAGCCATACAAAAGGCTTTGATATCTTCGCTACGAATGTAATCGGCCTTATACAGAACATGGAAATCTTCTCTGAATACTGCAGAGCTATTCTCTTTGGATATAATTCTCCTAAAACAAGCGTGACATAAGACAGAACCAACGTGACCAGCACGACTGCTGTCTGCGTTGCATATGGAATGCCGAATTGGGCAAGAAATAATCCGATGTCATCTGACATTGAAGTCGCCGCTACCGCACTTGCCAGAAAACCTGCAAGAGTGATAGCAACCTGTATAGTAGATAAAAACTTATTTGGCTCCTCATATAGCTTTAATAGCTGCTTTGCTTTCTTATTACCTTCCTGCGCCAGAATTTTAATTCGGTTCTTATTTACCGATACTATGGCCATTTCTGCTGAAGCAAAAAATGCGTTTATTAATATGAGCAGTACCAGAAATAACAATTGAACCGCCAACGATATACTAGGGTCAGGATCCATTCAGTAATTCCTCCTTATTAAATATATATTTTATTATACCATTTATTTACGCTTACGGAACATATATTTTTCCATAACCGGTTGTAACATCTTAATTTTGACAATCTGCTGAGGGTGCGGGGCAGATTCAATGGGATTATCACTCTCATCCATAAGTATTTCAATCTTCTGTGTGAAATAATCGGTATAAGGTCCAAACACTTCAATTTCGTCTCCTAAATTCATTTTATTCCGCTGCTCCACTACGGCTATTCCCGTTTTATCATCGTAGCTTTTAACAAGACCTACGAATATATATTCTCGTGTATAGGTGCTGGTTTGATAGTTCTGATCCTTGTTTGTCGGTTTATTGTAATAGAACCCCGTGGTGAATTCTCTGTGGCTGACCTTTTTAAGTTCATTCAGCCATTCGGGGTTAAATACATATGCCTCAGGATTTGCATAGTACGCATCAATAGCCTTTCTGTAGGCTCCGACAATAGTTGCAACATAAAAAATGCTCTTCATCCTGCCTTCTATCTTTGCTGAAGACAGGCCCGCATCTACAAGATCAGGAATGTGTTCTATCATGCACAGATCCCTTGAATT
>CAYLLJ010000015.1:0-5986 GCA_964384725.1 uncultured Oscillospiraceae bacterium
ATATTCCACATGGGCTGTCGCGATGGTGATTCCTCTTTCTCTTTCTTCCGGAGCCTTGTCGATCTGGTCGAAGGCGACTACCTGGCCGAGCCCGTATTTCAGGTTCAGCGTCTTTGTGATGGCCGCCGTCAATGTGGTCTTGCCGTGGTCTACGTGGCCGATCGTCCCGATATTAACATGGGGCTTTGTTCTTTCAAATTTAGCTTTTGCCATTTTTCATTCCTCCGTTTTTGATATCCTTCCTTCATTCGGTATGCCGCGATGCATCCTGACTGTCCGCCCTTTACCGGCGGCAGCTTTTATCCGGCAGGAAGTCTATACTTCCCCGCCGAATAAAAAGGTATCTCTGAATTATATCATTGGAGCTGTTGAGCAGGTTCGAACTGCCTACCTCTTCCTTACCAAGGAAGTGCTCTACCTACTGAGCTACAACAGCAAAACTAGCTATCCGACACTAGGTTATTTTACTATACACCGATTGATTATGTCAATACATTTTAGTATTCTGTCCGCCCTTCTCAGAGGGATTGCAATAATAATCCGCGAATCTCTAATTTGAGGAGCAGTAGAAATCTACAAGTAAACTTGTGATTTCCTTGCATAAGTTCGCCATCAATTTATTTCATAAATTGGGCGGGCTATTATTTGGAAAGCGTCAACGCCCTAAATAAAGTTCAATCTTCCTTTTTGTTCTTTGAATTGCATTATCTATAGTCTTTGGCGATTTTCCTGTAATCTCCGCGATCTGCAAATATGGCTTGCCCTTCATGTATTCGTTCCAGACACTGAGCTCCAAATCACTGAAAATCTCAGAACCGTTTCCTTCGATATATCCCATGTTCTCCTTTAAAAGGAATAGCGCTTCCGGATCAGTATTACTGTTGGAGGATAAAATTTCTTCCAGAGTAGTATCGGGTTCCGACTCAGACAATGGTTTACTTAAAGATATGGAAGTATTCAGCGGAGAATGCTTTAACCTGGCAGCCCGTTTAATGGCTGTTATGATATGCCGGTTGATACATATCTCTGCAAAGGTATGAAAAGAGGCCTGCTTGGTATTATCATAACTGCGTATGGCTTTAAAAATACCGATCATTCCCTCTTGAACTATATCTTCGCTGTCAGCTCCCAACATAAAGTAGAGATGTGCTTTACTTCTGACCACGTTCTTATACTTTCTTATCAGAAATTCCTCAGCATTTTCATTTCCTTCCTGCGCCAGATTAACAAGCTGCTCATCTGTAATCTCTGCATAATTCTGTTCCATATTCTATCCCACTTTCCCTTGTCTTTATTTAGCGGATAGGGATATTCTCTAAGGAAACCGTGAAACCTATCACCGTCTTTATGCGTAGCATAAAAGTCGGCGGTTTCCGGGAGAATATCCCTATCCGTTTCTCTGCCGTTTGACTTCATACATCAGAATGGCTGCAGCATTTGATGCGTTCAAGGAACTGATATGACCTGACATGGGAATAGATATACTGAAATCACATTTTTCTTTAACCAGTCTGCTGATTCCATTACCTTCCGCTCCTATGACCAACGCAATACTTCCTTTCAGATTTGCCTTGTCATAATCCGCCCCATTCATATCACAAGCCCCTGCCCATATTCCCATTCCTTTCAGTTTATCAATGATCTGAGCAATGTTGGGTACTTTTGCAACAGAAACATATTCTATTGCTCCGGCAGATGCTTTCACAACCACTTCCGTTATTCCAACGGCCCTGCGCTTGGGTATTATAACACCGTGTACTCCTGCGCCTTCAGCCGTACGAAGAATTGCCCCGAGATTATGCGGATCTTCTATGCCATCCAAAATAATAATGAAGGGATCTTCATTTCTGCTGCGTGCTTTTTCAATGATATCTTCCACATCACAGTAAACATAAGTTGAAACATAGGCAATTACACCCTGATGTACTCCTCCTCCTGATATACGCTCAAGTGCAGGCCTTTCGACATACTGACAGGGTATGCTCTTATCTCTTGCCATACCGATGATCTTCCGGATAGAACCCTCTGTATCTTTCGCGATGACCAGTTTTTCTATCTCTCTGCCGTTTTTCAAGGCTTCCAAAACCGGGTTCCGGCCTATAATTATGCTGCTGTCATTTAAAGTCTGTTCCTCTTTCAATTACTTTCTCCTGTATTCCGTAAACCGATATTCTATTTCATTTTCAGTTTGTACTTCGCTTTCTCTTATTAGCTCCATATCATCTCTCGTGTCCAAGTTCTCATAGTGCTTGTCCGCATCAAATACAGCATTGATTTTTGTCACCAGATGTCCGCTGCAGTACGGGAGAAATTGTCTGTAAATCTCCTGTCCGCCGATAATGAAAACATCCTCGGTATCAAAGTCTTCAAGTACTGCGAAAACTTCATCAATAGACCTGCACACTATACAGTCCGGATGGAAGTCCGGGTTCCTTGAAAGCACGATGTTCACTCTGTCTTTTAAAGGCTTCTTTCCGGGTAGTGACTCAAAAGTCTCTCTGCCCATGACAACTGCCTTATTAAGTGTCATTTCCTTAAAATATTTCAAATCACTGGGAAGATGGACGAGCAGACCGCCATTTTTTCCTATTCCCCAGTTATTATCAGCTGCGACAATACTCTTCATCTAAGCTCCTTAATATTACTCTTCCAATAAATAATTGAGTTAAGCATAACAAAATATGACGTATAAAGTCAATCATCTGCAAAACCCGAAGTCACCGGAATAACTTAATAGATCCCATACGATTTAAATAGCACAATAGCGACAGTGTAATCGGAAAACCGAATAGCCCCAACACTCCAAAAAGCCTTGCACCCACAAACATAGCTGTCAGAGTTACTACCGGATGGAGACCGATTCGCTTGCCGACGATTCTTGGCTCAATGATGTTTCTGACGACTGTAACGATTAAATAAATAATAAGCAAGCCAATTGTCAAGGAGTAATTTCCCTGTATAAGCGATATAATGATCCAAGGAACCATTATGCCTCCGGTTCCCAGTACCGGTAAGATATCAAAAATTGCAATCAGCAAAGCGATAACAGCAGCTCGTTCCAATCCCAGTAATGTAAATCCTATGGATAATTCAATAAATGTAATGCTCATAATAAGCAGGTACGAACGGATATACACAAACAAAGTCCCAACGATATATCCTTTGATCTGCAGAATAAGTTCTTTGCCTCTTTCTGAAAACTGCCTGATAATAAATCTGACTATCTTATCGTAATCAACTGCAATGAAGAAAGAGGAGATAACCATCATCAGAGTTTTTAAGAGCAGCATAGGAAGTGAGGATGCAAAGCCGGAAATCGCAGCGATAACCGCTACAGAAAGACCGGATATAGATTCTCCCAAGAATAAAATAAATTCTTTAAAATACTCATTTAAGGTGGCCTGTACCGCCGGATCCAGTTCGTAAGCCCATTTTTCTATATCCTCATATGTGGAAATTAGATTTGGCATAATCTGCACTTCATAAATGCCGGGAAGCCTCATAACAAAATCTGCGAATAATGAAAACAGCTTAACCCCGATTAAAGCGAATACTAAAACAATCACGAAATAAAAAAGCAGTACCGATACGATGGCGATAAGACTATAAGGTAACCTGAATCTTTTCGAAATATGCCTGGCAGGTGTTTTTACTATAAAGGCAATAAGAAAAGCCAAGATAAACGGAGCAAACAGACCCAATCCGTATTTCAGAAGCAGGAAAATTGCAGCAATAATAAATGTGTAATACATGAAATTTATTACGTATCTAAATTTTTTCTTGTATTCCAATTTGCTACCTCCGAAGATATCCGTTATAATCTATCTTTCCAAAAATGCCAATGTTTTAAGCGATTCCTCAGAAGATATTGATATAATTGGTACTAAAATATTGTTTAAACTGCAATTGGGATTTTCTCGTCAAAATCGTAAGGCTCATATTTTTCAAGCTTAAAATGGTCTTTTGTAAATGAATAAAAATCCCCGACTGATGGATCGATAATTAATTCGGGAGCCGGTTTTGGCTTGTTTTCAAGTATGGGATTAATCAAATCCAGATGCCTGTCATATAAATGTGCATCTGCTATAACATGCACAAGTTCTCCCGCTTCCAGACCTGCAACCCTTGCCATCATATGTGTCAATAATGAGTATTGAACTACATTCCAATTGTTTGCCGTAAGCATATCCTGAGATCTTTGATTAAGTATTGTATTAAGTGTGTTACCTGAGACATTGAATGTCATCGAATAAGCACAAGGGTATAAAGCCATTTCATGAAGATCTTCGAAATTATATATATTAGTCAAAATACGACGGCTTGCGGGGTTGTGCTTCAGATCATAAATTACTCGGTCTACCTGATCAAACTCACCTTCGGGATATATGCTTTTTTTAGAAAGCTGGTATCCGTATGCCTTACCGATGGAGCCGCTGTCATCCGCCCAGCTGTCCCATACATGGCTGGATAAATCATGGATATTATTAGACTTCTTCTGCCATATCCATAGCAGCTCATCTAATGCACTTTTCCAATATGTACGCCTTATCGTCAGAATAGGGAATTCTTCCTTCAGATTGTATCTGTTTACTATTCCAAACTTCTTTACTGTATGAGCAGGCGTTCCGTCCTCCCAGTGCGGCCTTACCATCTGGTCTGTGTCCCATATACCGTTTTCAATAATATCTTTACAGTTCCCTATAAATATTTCATCAGCTCTACTCACAGCAAGCCTCCTTAGTCCCTTTTCACAGTTTATCCTGCTTCTCTTCAATAAATACGATCGATCTCAGGATTATATCTTCCATCCTATCCGGGTTTTGTGATAAATAAAGAAATCCTATCAATGCTTCGAATGCAGTTGCCCATTTATAAGTAATCGGATCAGCATTTTTCGGCTTAGTGGAGATCTTCTTATTCCTCGCTCTCTTTACGAGGCTAAGCTCATCCTCAGTAAGATCATTTAGCATCGCTTTAAGCGCATATGCTTGAGCCTCGGCTCTGACAAATCGGACTGCAGCGCGATGAAGGAGATCTGCATTCACCTGTCCCTTATCTATGACATATTTTCTCACATATGTCTCGTAGACCGAATCTCCAAGAAAGGCAAGTACAGTTGTATTTATATATGCGAGATCCTGTTTTATCATATATTCTCCAATAACAAGCGGTATCGCACGCTTTATTCTATCGAGTCATCGTCCTTGGACACTTTTACCTTGCCCTGCATCTGTGCTCCGGCACTCATGGATAATGTGGGTGATGAAATGGAGCCTCTTACAATTGAAGTACCTGACATATGAGTGCCCTTTGCTGACTCCACATCTCCTTTGACCTTTCCTTCAATAGTGATTAGCTGCCCGCTGATATTTCCGGATAAAGTGCTCTCCTTACCGACATTCAAGTCACCTCTTGCTTTGATGTCGCCTTCAACGATACAGTTATCCAGATCTACACTGCTGCCCTCAATATCTCCCGCAACCTTCCCTATAATCTTTATATCACCGTATGCAAATATATCCCCGATAATGCCGCCTTCAATTCTAATGTGTCCTTTGCTGCTTACCGTACCGTTGATCGATGTCGAAGGCGAAATTATTCCCACCTCTGAAACGGGCTCATAGTTTATAGCTTCGGGTTCTTCTTCTCCCCACTCAAATACAGGAGTTTCCACCTCTTTCACACTTGAAGCTTCTTCTGCTTTAATTACAGCATCGGGTTCTTCTGCAATGGTGTTTTCTTCTTCAAGCTGTTTTTCAACAGCCTTTTTCAATAGATCAGAAAAATTCTCATCCATTTCGCCATTCTTTTTTATCATATTTTCGTCAAAATCTTTCATTATTCTACCTCTCCTTTATCATTCCGAAAATGGAGTCGAATTCCTTTTCACTTTGCTTACTGTCAAAAGCTACGCTTACATTTCCATGAAGTCTGGCTCCTTTACTCATAGAGATTGTCTGAGAATATACATCCCCTGCAAGCAGTG
>CAYLLJ010000015.1:6086-18833 GCA_964384725.1 uncultured Oscillospiraceae bacterium
TTCTTTATCGGTCAATGGGATATTGACCTCGCCTTGAACTTTCGCACCCTGGCTCCTTTACTCATAGAGATTGTCTGAGAATATACATCCCCTGCAAGCAGTGCGTTCTCATGGAACTCGGAGATTTTATTGATTTTAAGATTGCCTTTCATTTTTCCGTTCATCTTAATATTTTCAGCTATAATATCACCGACAACAACCGTATTTTGACCTATCGTTACATCTCCCTTGGCTGTTATATTTCCCTGTATTATACTGCCGTTCAGGCTGATACTGTTCGCAGCCATATCTCCGATAATATTTCCGCTTGCTGTAATATCCCCGTCGGTTTTTATAGATCCTCTTACATCCCCGTACACCTCAATATTGTCGCCTGATGTTATCTCTCCTACAATAACCATAGACCTTGATATTACCGTTACAGGGCTATTTTCCTTAATAGGCTCTATACTGGTTTCAGATACCATTTTCGCATTATAAAGCATTCTGTGCATTTCGCTTTTTGATTCTGCTGTTTCTTTTTCCATCTCAGGGCCCCTCTCTGCTTTTATATCTTTTTGGTCAAAACCTGTTTCCTCATCAGTGTTCTTGACATTTTCAGCGGGACGGTCTTCATTTCCCTGAAGGCCCATTAGGTCAAGCACTGCTTTTAAGAAATTATTTTTTGTCGCCATACTTTTTACCTCCAAATAATCACCTGTTACCTATAAGTTTATATCAATATCAAAGGTCATATTTGTTTCTTTATCGGTCAATGGGATATTGACCTCGCCTTGAACTTTCGCACCCTGGCTCATTGCAATCATCGCAGTTGTGACATTCCCCGCAAGAATCGCCTTCGGCTTGAATTTTGCTTCTTTCTCAACAGAAACATTTCCTTTTATTTTGCCGTCTAGGCAGATATTTTCACATGTTATGTCGCCGATTACTACGGAATCTTCATCTATGGTAACGAGACCGCCGGCAATAATGTTTCCCTGAACGCCGCAGGATGTCAATACTATGTCTTTTCCGATCAAGTCTCCGATCACTTTCCCGTTTGCTTTGATATCTCCTTTTGATGATATCTTGCCTTTTAAGCTTCCAAGCAGTTCCACATCGCCGTCAGTATTGATTTCGCCAACGACAACTGTCCCCTTCGCAATTGTTGTAACCCCTGCTTCATGGTTATCATGCGGCTCCTGCCTTGGATCCGATTCTATACCATTAACTGTCTGACTCTCCGCTATAGTATTGCTGTTATCTGCCTCGTCCGCTCTTTGCGCACCAATCAATTCTGAAACGGCCTGAGAAAAATTATTACGCATCCCCATTCAAGCATCCTCCATATTCTTTATTTGTAATTTATATAATTAAAGGAAACCGGCCTCACTTCTTTTGTGATTCGTTCAAACTTTAGGCCTTTTTCATCAAAGTACTTAATGATGTCAGGCAGCGCGGTCACTGTACACGATTTTCCAATGCTGTCATGCATGAGCAAAATAATCTGCTTCTTGTCTTTTGAAGTTCTGATTGAATTGTCATAAACGGACTTTGATGTGGCTTTGGAGGTTGCATCACCGCTGGAAGCATTCCAGTCATAATATGTAAAACCTCGCCGCGTCATTTCGGCTATAATCTCCTCGTAAATCAATGAGTTGTATTGATTTATGCTGCCTCCGGGAAAGCGGAATACCTCCGCCTTTACACCAGTAGTTTCGTAAATAAGATTATATATCATATTAAAGTCTGCAAGATAACTTTCGACTGAGCTATAAATGTTATCGTATACATGGGAATAAGTATGTATTCCGATGCTATGCCCTTCGTCTACGATCCTCCTCATGATATCCTTCTGTTTTTCCCCTTCTCTGCCTATAATAAAAAAAGTCGCTTTTATCTCTTTTTCAGCTAAAATATCAAGAATTTCGGTTGTTCTTGCCGAAGGACCGTCATCAAATGTCAGATAGACCATATCAGGCTCAGATTTAATAGCTTCGGCAGGTTCCACGAACATATCAGGGTAGAGCTCCTGATAAGCACCGGTGCCGTTTTGTCTGGCTTGCACTTCTTCTAAGGCTGACTGTGCAAAAACCGTATCTGCCTTAAACTCCGTTATCAGGTCTTTGAGTTCATTGTTATGAATCAGAAGTAATACTGTTGAAATTGACAATACAATAATCAGCAGCAGCACCATTACAATCAGGTGTTTAAAAAACCGTACACTTCCAAAATACATTACAGCACACACTTCCAAAATACATTACAGCACACACTTACCACAAATAAACAGTTCAGACAATTCATTATATCTTAGACTATCATTGTTTTCAACAGATATCATATTTTATTTTGCTAATATATTTCCTCGAGTTTATCAAGATGAATTGTTAAAACCTGTCGCTGTTGTTCAGCAGATTTCTTAGATTTCCGGGATTATTCCGCTGCAATTGTTTTGCCTCCTCGAATAAGATCGTTGCATCAAGAGAGTCCTTCGTTACAGAGGCGACGGCATATGATCCTTTCCTTGCGCCGATTGGCTGAGAAAGGCTTCCGGGGTTTAAAACGTACAATCCCTCAACCTGTCTGAACATCGGTATGTGTGTATGTCCAAAAAACACAGCCCTGCACTGAAGAGATTCTGCTTTATACATTAATTTGTCGAGCCCCTGCTTTACACTTTCCATGTGACCGTGAACCAGTAAAATCTTGCCGAACTCAGTTTCTAAAATATGATGTCCGTCTTTCGAAAAAGAACCGTCCATATTCCCCTTTACCCCTAAAATTGGTACATTGATATTGTTCTTTATCCTTTTCACATCTGCCCATAGATCTCCCAAATGGACGATCAGATCGATATCTTGAAGCGTCTTATATATCTCAACAGCTTTTTCAATTTTTCCATGCGTGTCGCTGATCACAAATATTCTCAATAATAATACTCCTCCGAATCTGCGTTATAACAAAAAAAGTTTATCACATTATGCCACCTTCGCGGATAAACTTTTTCGGCAACTTGGATATTTGTTACTAATGATAATTATAACTATAAGATTCTTAGTCTGTTTGATGAGTTTTAAGTCATATTATATTAATAAAGCGAAAGTGCCTCTTCGTCTGCCACTACAGTCAGATTCGAATGAAGCTGTAATATTGAGCCCGGGACTTCAGGTGTCACCGGTCCTGTCAATACTGTTTTCAATATTTCCGCTTTGGCTTCTCCACTGACACAAAGCAGGATCCGTTTTGCCTGCATAATGCTCTTGATTCCCATAGTAATCGCTTCACCGGGCACTTGATCTTCATTAGCAAAGAAGCGTGCATTGGCTTTTATAGTGGATTTTTTCAATTGTACACAATGTGTCAGTAAAGGGAATTTATCATCAGGTTCATTGAATCCGACGTGACCGTTATGCCCAAGACCAAGCAGCTGCAGATCTGTCCCGCCAAGTTCCTTTATGAGCTCTTCATAGCGTATACACTCTGCTTCCACGTCAGCTGCCATACCATCAGGGACATTCGTATTTTCTTTGAGAATATTGATATGACGGAATAAATTAGTCTCCATGAAGTACCGATAACTTTGATCGTGATCTCCCGGCAGTCCTACATACTCATCAAGATTTACGGATCGCACATCGGAAAAATCCACATCTCCTTTCTGATACTGAAGAATCAGATTTTTATAAATGCTTTCCACAGTCGAGCCTGTGGCGAGCCCCAAAATACAATCGCTCTTTAGCGTTACCTGGGCAGATATTATATTTGCAGCTTTCCGTCCCATATCATAATAATCTTTCGCATAAATAATTTTCATATATTGTTACTCCCTTACAGTTTATTCTAATTAACGATGTATTTCTTAGGCCTTGATAATTCTTATACCTTGCGGTGTATCTTCTAAAGTAATGCCTCTATCTTTCAGGATGTCACGAATTTCATCAGCTTTTGCAAAATCCTTTGCTTTTCTTGCTGCCTGACGTTCATCAATCAGCTTCCGTATCTCGTCATTGTTATCATTGCTGTCTTCTTTCGTTTCCCTAAGAAGCCCTAAAATTCCGGTCAATTCGTCTAACAACGATAGACATTTTTGGGCAAATTCTTTCGTTGATCCGTCTTTGGTCCTTGTATTGATGTCCTTGATCAGTTCAAAGACAGCACTTATGGCATCAGCCGTATTCAGGTCATCATCCATGGCGGATATAAACTTATCCCTATACGTTTCCAATGCTTCGAAGCTTTTTAGTTCATCTTCCGACATATTACCTGTACTGTTTTCTGATAAATGTTTCAGGTTATTTTTCGCATTCTGCATTCTTGCCAGAGCATTTTGTGCCTGATCCATCAGCTCCCGGCTGAAATTAATAGGATTTCTGTAATGCCCCGAAAGCAGAAAAAAGCGGATAACTTCGCCGTCATAATCCTTCAAAATATCACGTACAGTAAAAAAGTTTCCTTTTGATTTTGACATCTTTTCATTGTCAATAGTAATATATCCGTTGTGCATCCAATAGTTTGCAAATGGTTTTCCTGTTTGTGCTTCAGTCTGTGCTATTTCATTTTCGTGATGCGGGAAAGTCAGATCCTGGCCTCCTGCATGTATATCTATGGTTTCGCCTAAATACTTTGTGGACATGACAGAGCATTCAATATGCCATCCCGGTCTGCCCATGCCCCATGGAGATTCCCAGGCCAGCTCTTCCGTTGATTTCTGTGCCTTCCATAAGGCAAAATCAAGGGGATCCCGTTTCTTATCATCTACTTCAATTCGGGCGCCGGATTCCAGCTCCTCTATGTTCTGCTTTGACAGCTTTCCATAATCTTTAAAGCTTCTGGCACTGAAATAAACGTCACCCTTTGATTCATAGGCATAACCTTTATCAATCAGCCCGCCGACAAATGCGATAATCTCAGCCATATTTTCTGTCACTTTTGGATGTACTGTCGCTTTGTCAACATTTAAAGCCTTAGCATCTTTATAGTATTCTTCGATGTACTTTTCACTGACTTCGCCGGCTGTTACACCTTCCTCCCTGGCTCTATTGATGATTTTATCGTCAACATCCGTAAAGTTCTGAACAAACTTAACGTTTTTCCCTCTATATGAAAGATATTTTCTGAGAGTATCAAAAACAACGAAAGGTCTCGCATTGCCAATGTGGAAGTAATTGTACACTGTGGGGCCGCATACATATATCTTTAATTCGTTTTCATCTATGGGTATAAACTCCTCTTTTTTTCTGGTTAACGTGTTATATATCTTCATATTATATCCTTTCCGGTCTCATCGTTTATAGTATTTACAAGCATTGCTTTTTCTATTGCCTCGATTTCTCTAAGCTTGTTCTCAAGCATAACAATACGCCTGCGCAAGCATTCCAACTCTATCGCAATAGGGTCCGGCATATCCGTCTGATTCATGTCCTCTGTTCGGATATTCCCTCTCTTTACAATCTTTCCCGGGATACCGACGACAGTGCAGCATTCAGGGACTTCTTCCAATACAACCGATCCGGCACCTATTTTAGAATGATCTCCCACTTTGAAAGGTCCCAAAATTTTTGCTCCGGAGCTGATCACAACATTGTTGCCTATTGTAGGATGCCGCTTTCCCGTATCCTTTCCTGTTCCTCCAAGTGTTACCGCTTGGTAAATCGTTACATCGTTGCCTATTTCAGCGGTTTCTCCTATTACTACGGCCATGCCATGGTCAATAAAGCAGCGCCTTCCGATGACAGCACCCGGATGAATTTCTATCCCTGTTAAAAACCTTACAAATTGCGACAGTAATCTGGCGATGAGCTTTGCATTGTGTAAATAAAGCCAATGGGTCATTTTGTGAAAAATCAAAGCCCATATCCCCGGGTAACACAAGAGAACTTCAAGGCTGTTTCTTGCGGCGGGGTCACGATTCAGGACTGCCTGAATATCTTCTTTTACATCTTTAAAAAACGTCATAATAGTTTGCCTCGTACGAATAAAAAACCGGGCAGGTATTATTACCTGCCCAAAATTATACAATATTTATTCTGTATAATCAAAGACTTTTCATTCAGTTATAAGCATGCTTTCATTTTGATTTTATTCTTATCTCTTAACAGGTATAATTACCAAACCGCCGATGATTGATACCAGCGCTAAGCTGAATAACCCGCTCATATAACCATAGCTGTCAAAAAGCGCTCCTAAAGCTACTCCCGTCAATGAGGCTCCGACATATGACCACCCGCAGGCAATACCGTTTCCTGTGCCTCCAAGACGCCTGCCCATAATGTCTCCCGGAAGATTCAGCAATGGCGACTGCACTCCTTGGATCCCTCCGCCTGCCAGAAAAAGCAGAACTCCGATCAGCAGAGGCCCTCCGCTTATGCTCCCTAAATTCGTTCCGCATAAAGAAAGGACGATCAATGCTATACCGCTCATAATCGATCCGAGGAATATCACCTGCCAACGAGTTCCTCTAAATGTTTTGTCGGAAATATACCCCATCGTGATAGCGAAGAACGCTCCGCCAAAGTGTATGGAAGTTGCGATGGTAGTGGCAGTTACCAACCCTATGCCATATCCTCCAAGAGCAATTGGTGTGATTAATATCTTGATAATCCAGTTGAGTAATCCGTATCTGACAATTTGACTGCATATCAGCGATAAATATACTAAGTTTAATTTGGGGTGACTGATGACAGTCCAGTAATCCCGTAACCCAATCTTTTCCTGTTCCTCCTGATCTTCCTGATCTTCCTGTTCTTTTTCTTTCCGGGCTTCGCTCCATTCTGTTTTTATCCCGGCTTTTTCCGGCGAATCCTTTACATTGACTGCAAAAACAAAAGTCCAGATTAAAAGCAAAATCGGTGTAATCCAGAAGGTATACCTCCATCCAAAGTTAGAGATCAAAAATCCGGCCAACGGATACATGAGTATTCCCCCCAGATAGGCGAAGGCGGTGTAAATCCCCATAAATAAACCCCAGCGTTGCGCCGGGAACCAGTTAAACAGTATTGTGCAGCCCGGGGCCCATCCCATTGACAGGAAATACGCATTCATCCCCCAGAAGATAACGAATAGAGTTAAGCTGCCGGACATACCGAATAAAACATTGGATATAATGCCACCTATAGCCCCTATAATCATCATTCTTTTGGCACTGAAGCGGTCGCCCAGAAATCCGTTAATAAACATGCCTATTGCATATATTATACTGAATGTTGTGAAGATAATACCAAACCTGCTGTTAGACATATTAAGATCATTTTGGATATACGGTGTAGCTGCGCCTAAATTGTAATTGATGGCTGAATAGAAGGTAAACAAAATTATCATAGAAAAGAATACTTTTAATTGACTGAAATTAATTTCATCCGACGGTAGAAAAATAGGTTTACTTTTCATAACAGTAATCTCCGTATCCATTCAGAATAGCCCAGACAATTCACGAATCCCAGTCAACAATAATTCAATTATTAAAGATAATAGAAAGATGATTAAATTGCATATAGTATAAATTGTAACATGAATATAGCATAATGAATATTTCAAGTCAAATGAAAAGAATTGAATTTTCAAAATATATAAAACGCAAATGATAATATCATCTTGAAAGCATAAAAAATGGCAGGTATTTTATACCTGCCTAAAGTTATACATTTATTTATTTATTATGTTTTACGGTTACGATTGAAAATTTTTCGTGTCTTATAGATAGTTCATGGGGTTTTGCGGAACTCCGTTTTTCCTGACTTCAAAATGCAGGTGATAGCCGGTAGCCCTTCCTGTTATGCCAACCGTTGCAATGATCTCGCCTTTGCTTACCACCTGACCCACCGAAACACTCATCGTATCGCAATGTGCGTACCAGGTTTGCAAACCGTTTCCGTGACTCAGCTTTACAATGTTGCCATAAGACCCCGAATAGGATGCGAATGTAACTACACCGTCATCTGCTGCCTTAATAGGTGTCCCTTTCGGACTTCTAAAATCAACACCCGTATGCCTGCCTCCTCCTCTTGATCCATATGCTGAAGAGATTTCAATACGGTTAAGCGGGCTGGATAATGTGCCGCTTCCGGTGAACGTCGCGATTGATTTTGTGCCTTTTAGGGCAACCTGTGGCTGTGGCTCTGCCGTAACTACCGACTCTATCACAGTTGATGAAACGACATTTCCATTTTCTTTCTGTACTTCTGACCTGATTTCCTTTGTTCCGTAAACTCCGGCTGTTTTAACCTTTATTTCACCTTTATAGAGGGTGTCTGTTGAATCATATACGACATCAAAATCTATCTTTTCTGTTGTTGCAACAATTTCTTTTGTCAATACAGTTACATAAGGTTTGACCTGATATAAATTAAGTGTTTGACCTATCTTCAGTGTATCGGGGTCAAATCCGGGATTAGCCTCCTGCAGCTCTGCCGGTGACATATTGTTTGCAATGGCTATGTCCCAAATAGTATCTCCATCCTGTACAGTATAGACTTTTGGTTCTTTCGTTCCTGTAAGAATCAAGTTTACTGCATCCTTCGGCTTTATTATATCAGCTACATTTACTGCGGCATGTGTTACGATGACTTCTTCTTTAAATCCGGTATTTACAACCTGTGAGTCTTGTGACAGGTAATGTTTTGTTACCCCGTCAAGGACATTTTTCGCATCCGTTTCTGAGGAAGCTGCCACAACATTTTTACCGTTGATGTTTATTGCCCAAGCTTTCGCCATACAAATATTTGCCGATAAAATCTTCTCATATATTTGTTCTTCGGTTAAAAAAGTTACTTTTTTTGCATCTATATCCTGCGGTTCGTATGCTATGGCATTATCATCAATAATGACTTTTAGCCCATCCGTCTGTTCTGTCATGTCTGCTTTGATTTCTTCCAGACATTCAGTTATAATTCTCGGATCCGATAAATATCCGGCTTCCTGTCCGGCAATGGTCAGCTTATAAACATCGTCATTCATACTGAAAAATATCGCAGACCCAATCAGAACTGTGGCCAGTAAACCTGTTCCAACTCCGATTTTTATTTTTTTATTTACTCTGCTCAGTATATCTATCCTGAAATCAGTTGTTTTTATTTTTATTTTCTCAGCGTATTTTGCTGTACTTGTTTTTACTGTTGATTCAAACATCTTATAGAAATCCTTGTAAGATTCTCCGTTAAAGCTGTCTCTGAAACTCATAAATTTTTTCTCCTTATTATTGCATAAGAGTTATTGCTGACATAGCTCCTTGTACATATTCTTAGCATTTCAAATAGAAAATAACCAACCCTATTAATTTATGACCTAATGTATATTACAATATTGTTACAGCAAAGTCAACGCGGCTATCATAAATTTAACATTATAACTAAAATTAAAGTCGCAATAATGTTAATATTTCAACACTTATTGCGACCTTCCTTTTTTTTCGACAACTTTTGTCAGTATTATATTGCAGCAGTAGAAATTATTCTTTCTCTTCTATAACCACTCTCTTCATCACTTGTTTTTGCTTGGGCTTATCGCTGAAATCCCTGGGAGCACAAGCAATCTTATCTGCTGCTTCAATGCCCTCTATTATTTTGCCAAAAGCGGCATACTGACCGTCAAGATGCGGAGATTTTGCGACCATAATAAAGAATTGAGAACCCGCAGAATCAGGTTTCATACTTCGCGCCATAGAAAGGACACCCCTGTCATGCATCAAATTATTTTCAAAGCCGTTTGACGAAAATTCACCTTTAATGCAGTGTCCGGGGCCTCCGGTACCCGTACCGGTCGGGTCTCCTCCTTGAATCATAAATCCCGGAATGATTCTATGAAAAATCAATCCATCATAGAAACCCTTTTCCACTAAATCTGTAAAATTCCTCACTGTTTCAGGTGCAATTTCAGGATACAGCTCTGCACGCATCACGTCTCCATTTTCCATTTCAATTCGAACAATCTTCATTCCTTCTCCTCCATACTCCATATTTGATGTTTAAAAACAACGATTCTGCGAATAATGACTATCCTGCCAATGATAATTACTTAAGCATACTCCTTGGCAGGATGTGTTCTATTTGCGAATCTTATAGACCTCATTGGAATAATACCGCGGTTCCAAGGCCTCCCAAAGCTCTCTCTTGAGATTTTCGGGATGTATTCTTTCCAAGTTGAGTATTTCCACTTTGCTCAGGAATATTGCTTCTCGAAGAACCTGATCATTACCGTCAAATTCCGGATCTTTTCCAAGGACGAGCTTGCCGCCTGTTATTTCACCAAGAAAATAGTTCACAAATCTTTGACCTCTATTTAATGATACCTCCTCGACATGCCACAACAACCTGATGATTCTAATCTTCAGTCCGGTTTCCTCGAATACCTCCCGTACTGCCGCTTCAGCAGAATTCTCGCCTTCTTCGATCCCGCCGCCCGGAACCATCCAGATATCATTGCCTTCATGATTTTGTTTTACAAAGAGGATTTTCCCCTCTTCATCGGGTATAACTACCCTTACACCGCCCGTCCACATATTAATACACCTATACCCCCAATTTACCGTATGAATAATGCCCCGGCTGCACCCGCAAGAAGTGTAAGCTTTATCGGGCCGATTTTTAGTTTTCCGGCAAGAATAATTGTCCCGATAAAAAATGCAGATGGCAGCCAATTTATAAAATTCGATGCATTTTCAAAGATACTGGCAGATATAATCGGTCCATTCAAAATGGAGGTTTCAGCCAGGAAAATCACAGCAGAAGCAATCAATCCTACGGTTGCGGGTCGTATTCCGTATAATACCGCGTTTAGTGCTTTGCTCTCCTCGAATTTTTTTATAAAATGCATCGAAATTAGAACTAAAATGAAAGCCGGAAGCACAACAGCTGCAGTTGCTATCAAAGCACCGCCAAACCCCGCATACCGGTATCCGACATAGGTCGCTGCGTTGACTGCGATGGGTCCCGGCGTTACCTGTGATAAAGCTACCAATCTTGAAAATTCTGCAGCAGTCATAATGCCGAATTGCTGTACGCTATGAAAAATCATAGGCAGCATCGCATAACCGCCTCCGAAGCCAAAAAAACCTATTTGAAAAAAAATAGCAAACAGATTAAAGAAAGGCATCATTGTATACCGCCTTTCTTCTGCCGGTACCAATAAGAGCCGATCCCCGCTAAGCCTCCGAACACAATGCCCCAGACAGCACTAATTCCTGCAAATACTATAATTATAAAGGATATTCCCGCAACTAAAATTTCAAATCTGCCTTTCAGGATTCTTTTACCCAAATTATAGGCTGCCACTGCAATCAGCGCTGCCGACGCCGCCTTAATTCCTTCAAATGCACCCAGCATGTAAGTATTTTCTTCAATCCTGTCAAGAAACAGCAAAATTATAATAATACTGACAAAGGCGGGAAGCGTCACTCCAAATGTTGCGGCAATGCTTCCCATAATTCGACTTTTTTTATTGCCGATGTAAATTGCTGTATTGACAGCCAATACGCCGGGTAAGGATTGGCTGAGCGCCATACAGTCAACCATCTCATCGTCAGTGATCCAGCCTTTTTCTTCCACCACGGCCTTTTTGATCAGCGGCAGCATGGCATATCCGCCGCCAAACGTAAAGGTTCCTATTTTTAGAAATGTGAAAAAAAGTTCGAAGAGCAATTTCATATCTTTCTCTCATCTTCTCATTTGTTTAATTCGGCGGAAACGTATGCGGCAGCAATGCCCGCTGCATCATGAGCATTGATTTCTGTATTTATTGCATCTTTCCTGAGCTTATATTCTACAATGCCTTCGGCAGCCTTCCTGCCAACGGTAATTCTCACCGGTATCCCAAGAATGTCCGCATCCTTGAATTTTACACCGGGGCGTTCCTTTCGGTCATCAATCAAAGCATCCACACCGTTTTCAAGCAATTCCTTATATATCGACTCCGCTACCGTATTTTGAACTTCATCTTCCAAATTCACTATAGTCACTATGACATGATAAGGAGCTACGGACATTGGCCATATAATCCCGTTTTCATCGTGGTGCTGTTCAACTATCGCCGCCAGTGTTCTCGTTACCCCGATCCCGTAGCAGCCCATCAGGATCAGCTGTTCTTCCATATTTTCGTCTTTATAGTATGCACCCATTGATTCACTGTATTTTGTACCCAGCTTGAAGACCTGACCGACTTCTATTCCGCGTGCTATCTTTATAGGTGAACCGCATACAGGACATTTATCTCCCGATTTAATCAATTTAAGGTCGGTAATTATATCTCCTTTATAGTCTCTGTTATAATTTACATTCTTAATATGGTGATCTACTTCACAAGCCCCGGCAACTAAGTTTTTCTGCTCTACAAGCTCACTGTCAACAACTATTTTGCAGTCATGCAGACCGATCGGTCCGGTAAATCCCCCAACGCAGCCTGTCGCTTTTGACATTTCAGTCTCATCAGCAAATTCTATAGCGTGCTCCGGAACCCCGAGTGCATTTATAAGCTTTGTCATATTCAATTCCCTGTCGCCTCTTATGAATGCGGCAACGAAATAAGACATTTCGGCCGTTTCGCCATAAATCTTAAATAGTAAAGCCTTTATAGTCTTTTTCCTGTCGACATTCAGGAAATTAGCCACATCTTCAATAGTCTTCGTTCCGGGTGTTATAACTTTTTCCATGGGCAGCTCCGCTTCTTGAGAAGGTATATCATCAACACAAGCCGACCTCTCTGTAGTAGCTGCCATGTCACACTTTTCACAATATGCGATCTCACTTTCTCCAACATCTGAAAGGGCTGTGAATTCGT
>CAYLLJ010000015.1:18843-25788 GCA_964384725.1 uncultured Oscillospiraceae bacterium
CTTCCTCCTATGGCTCCGGAATCCGCTTCTACAGCGCGAAAAACTAATCCGCATCGATTGAAAATCTTTTCATAAGCTTCATACATTTCACGGTAACTATTATCCAGACTCTCCCAATCCCGGTCAAAAGAATAAGCGTCCTTCATGACAAATTCACGGCTTCTCATCAAACCGAAGCGAGGTCTTTTTTCATCCCTGTACTTTGTCTGTATCTGATATAAGTTCAAGGGAAGCTGGCGATAAGAGCTCACTTCGCTTCTTACTATATCCGTAAATATTTCCTCATGTGTAGGCCCCAAACAAAATTCCCTTTCGTTTCTATCCTTTAGTCTCCACATTTCAGGACCGTATGCATACCATCTGCCGGATTCCATCCAAAGCTCCGCCGGCTGAAGTGCCGACATATGAATTTCCTGTGCTCCCTTTAAATCCATTTCCTGACGCACGATTTCTTCGATTTTACGAACAGAACGAAATCCTAACGGCATAAAGCCATAAACCCCGGAGACCAGTTTCCTGATCATCCCGGCACGCAATAGCCAGATATGACTTGGAACTTCAGCCTCAGCCGGAACTTCTCTTAATGTTTTTATATACATTTTTGATAGTCTCATAAATTGTTTCTCCTTATGATCAAGACTGATGCCTGTGCAGCGATTCCTTCTTCTCTGCCGCAGAAACCAAGCTTTTCTGTCGTAGTGCCTTTTATATTTATTTTATCATCCTCGATACCCAGCGTTTCTGATATTCTTAAAATCATCTCGCCTATATAAGGAGATATTTTTGGTCTTTGAGCAATGACTGCAGCATCGATATTTACTATTTGATATCCCTTTTCTTTTAGCAGCTTTCCTACTTTTGAGAGAAGAAGACGACTGGATACTCCGCGGTAATTATCATCACTATCAGGGAAATGTCTTCCTATATCTCCTAAGGCAGCCGCACCAAGAAGCGCATCCATTAACGCATGAAGCAGAACATCCGCATCGGAATGACCCAGAAGCCCTGTCTCAAATGGGATTTCAACCCCTCCTAAGATCAGCTTGCGGCCTTGAACCAATTTGTGCACATCATAGCCTGTCCCTATACGAATCCCCGCCTCCATACGGTCTTGATCCTTCCCATTCAGTATCGCTTCTCCAAACACAATATCTTCTGATGTTGTGATCTTGATATTGAAATAATCGCCTTTTACAACATACACTTTTTCGCCTGCCGCTTCAACAAGAAAAGCATCATCTGTCCCATAAATATTCTTTTGGTATGCTTCTTCGTATGCATGAACCAGCAAATCTTTGCGGAATCCCTGAGGAGTCTGCATAGCGAACAGGCGGCGGCGATCCAATGTATCTGTCAGAAAGCCATCCTCTGCCATTTTGATTGTATCCTTGACCGGAACAGCCGCAGCGGCAGCTCCGTATGTTTTTGCCGCATCAATCGTTCTTAGTATCAATTCTGCCGTGATAAAAGGCCGGACCCCGTCATGTACCAGTACAAGCTGCACGTCCTCCGGAAGATGTCTTATCGCGTTATATATGGAATCCTGTCTTTCCTGTCCGCCGGGCAGAATCTTTATGTTCTTTGACATCAGTCCAAGGCTGTCTAACTCTTTTCTGCAGTCGTCCAAATAGCCCTCATTGGTCACTACTGTAATAAGATGGATTTCCTTTAAAACGGCAAACGCTTTTACTGTTCTTGCAAGAATTGACATTCCGCCAAGGTTTTTATATTGTTTCGGAATACCGCCGACCATTCGCATTCCCGAGCCGGCGGCGGCAATTATGACAGCGGTTTTATTCTCTTTTGTCATCTTTTTTATTTCCTGTCTTATTTATCTCTTGTTTTTTGGTTTGGCAAAGATCATTCTACCTGCTGCGGTCTGCAACACGCTGGTTACCGTTACATTTATAGTCTGTCCTATAAACCTTCTGCCTTCCTCCACAACGATCATCGTTCCATCATCCAGATATGCAACCGCCTGATTTGATTCCTTTCCTTCCTTGACCAGGAAAAGCGTCATATCCTCACCCGGCAGCACTATCGGTTTCAGAGTGTTGGCCAGTTCATTTATATTCAGAACTTCAACGCCTTTGATTGTGGCCACCTTGTTCAGATTGAAATCATTGGTCACAACCTTGCCGTTTATTTGCTGTGCAAGTTTCAGCAGCTTGACATCAACTTCAGGAATTTCGTCCAGTGCCTTATCAGATCCGGTATTATATATTTCTATACCATATTCGCTCTGTATCCTATTCAATATATCCAGGCCTCTGCGTCCGCGATTTCTTTTCAATCCGTCAGAGGAATCTGCAATATGGCGAAGTTCTACCAGCACAAATTCAGGAATTACAATTTTCCCTTCAATAAATCCTGTTTTCATAATATCTGCAATTCTACCGTCAATTATTACGCTGGTATCAAATATCTTTGGTGCGGCATCGCTGCCTTTCCCCTTGATCTTTGGAGCCGATCCCTTTCTGGCAGAGAGCCAGGCCGGTATGATATCCTTTCCTTTTCTGGTAGCTATCAGTGTCCCCAGGTATGCAAAAAAGATATACGTTAATATGGTAAGTATCGTACCAAAGAAATATAGTCCGCTGAATATCTGGCTTATCAAAAAAGCAATAATAAGACCGATTATCAATCCGAATGTCCCCGTCACTATATCGTTTGTAGGTATCTTCTGCAAATCGGTTTCGATGTTCTTTGCCAATTTGGCGCCATTTTTTCGAAATATGGGTGTTAGTAAAAAGAAAATAATACCGAAAATAATTGAGCATATAACTGACGCAATGAGGTTTTGTGTTTCTGTCACAAGAATCTTATCCACAAAGCCTGTTGAATCGATTAAGCCCCTCAATAATAAATAAATCCCATATCCGAATACAACTCCGACCAAGCCGAAAAATATTCTTAGTATTTTTTTTATCATTAACCCTTCTTAATCCCCCTCCTATTATTTTTCACAGGTTTGGCTGCGTTGAATTATAAATTCTGTCAAACGGCAGAATTTATAATATCTTCAGCAGAATCCTGATCGATATCCTCAACCAAAATAATTTCACTTATTAATATCTGCTTCGCATTTGAAAGCATTTTTTTCTCACCTGTAGAAAGCTTTTTTTCTTTGTCTGTGCGCATCAAATTTCTTACAACCTCTGCGACATTATAGACGTCTCCCGTTTTAAGCTTCTCCATATTTTCTCTGTATCTTCTGTTCCAATTACTTGACATTTCTGTAGTTTCCGCATTTAATACGCGCAAAACATCTTCTATTTCTTCAATAGAAATAACAGCCCTCACACCAATTTCCCTGCAGCTTTCTACAGGTATCATTATTTTCATATCTCCGCACGGTACTTTTAGAATATAGTATCGCCTTATTTCACCTAGGATTTTCTTATCCTCTATCTCTTCAATGATCCCGGCGCCGTGCATTGGATATACAATTTTATCTCCGATGACAAACATAACAAAGCCCTCCAGTCTCTTATAACAGTATAAGCCAAACCGAAAGGTGCTGTCAAGAAAACAATTGTTTAGTCTATCACATTGTTTTTTATGTGTCAATGGATATTTTTTCACCGCGCCGTCAAATATTTCTCACTTCTATTTTGAATTCACATGATTTTCGGTGCGAATCCGGCAAAATGACTTGCGGTATTTTTAACATATGATAGAATTTAATTACCAAATAGTCTTATGGAGGTAAAACTATGTCTATATTAAAAGGTGCCTGCCTTATAGGTCAGTCAGGCGGGCCGACAGCAGTCATTAACGCCAGTGCATTAGGCTGCATTGAAACGGCTTTAAAATCCGATGCCGTAACACGCGTTTATGGGGCGGCTCACGGTATCAAGGGTGTATTGGACGATCGGCTTTATGATTTAAATCTTGAAGACCCTAAAGAGCTAAGACTTATGATGCATACCCCGTCATCTGTTTTGGGGACCTGCAGATATAAGCTCAGGGATTTTCTGGTCGACGACTCTGAATATAGGAGAATTCTGGATATATTCCAAAAGTATAATATACGTTACTTTTTCTATAACGGCGGGAACGATTCAATGGATACCTGCAGCAAGATCAGCAGCTATCTTTCTCAACATGATTATGAATGCAGAGTGATCGGAATTCCGAAGACCATCGACAATGATCTGGCTTGCACCGATCATAGCCCCGGCTACGGCAGTGCCGCCAAATACATTGCAACTACCTGCATGGAAATCTATCGTGACTCTACGGTATATGATACCGGATCCATAACCGTGCTTGAGATCATGGGCCGAAATGCGGGATGGCTGGTTGCTGCCTCAGCAATCGCTACATATAAAGGTATCGGACCGGATCTGATATACTTACCCGAGATACCTTTTGATATGGCTGATTTCATTACAGATGTCACTAAAGTTTATCAAAGTAAAGGTGATGTGTTAGTCGCCGTATCAGAAGGCATAAAGGATAAAAACGGATCATATATCACATCGTATTTCACCGACGATACGAAGGAAACAGATGTATTTGGGCATGCAAAGCTTGGCGGTTTGGCTGCCAATCTTGCGGATTATGCGAATGCCAAAATTAATGCGAAGGTCAGAGGGATTGAATTCGGCCTGATACAGCGCTGTGCTGCGCATGTGGCTTCAGAAACAGACGTAAGGGAGGCATATATGGCCGGAGCTGATGCTTTTAAGGCTGCCGAGTCTGGTGAAACCGATAAGATGGTGGCCTTTGAACGAGGACCAGGGCCGGGATATTCCTGTCATACTACCCTGGTCGACCTTGTGGAAGTGGCAAATGTAGAAAAGAAGCTGCCTCGCGAATGGATCAATGAAGCCGGTAACGGATTGCTTCAGCCATTCATAGATTATGCACTTCCCCTTATTCAGGGGGAATGCGAAATCCCAATAGTAGACGGTCTGCCAAGGTATGCAACTCTGAAAAAGATCTATGCCGGCGAAAAATAAGAATCACTCGACAGAATGCTGATACATTAATCAAATGCGATTCCAAGATAAATGTCCCTTACCTGTATGTCTGTCCCGCTGCAGCTTGACTTCAACATACCGAAAGACCTGATATTTCCCCTCATTCCTTCACATGCACATGTGAAGGATGGGGTTCTCAATATATAATATTGAGCCGGCATCAGATTTGAGATCTCTTTAACTGCTGACATCAGACATCCTCGGGGAATCAAAATTTCCTTGATAAAAACCTTTTCTCCTATTCTTTCCACTATGGCACAGCCCTCCTCATTTCCGGCTGTAATGGCATAAATATCAGCATGAAATAATTTAGATGCCTTTTTTTGATATAAAATCTCAGCTTCCCGGTAATCTATATAAGAGGTACCGGCCAGAAGCTTCTTTCTGATTCTATTATACCTGTCCGGTTCTGCCGGATAAAGCCGGCATTCCGGCTGATTTGAGCAGTCAATTTTTTCTATCAGCACTCGCGTCAGTTTTTCTTCACGTATAAAGCAGGCTGTCTTATAGCCGTACACGTCATAAAAGTCAAAAAGTTTCGGTTCCGCAGGGACAAGAACCGTTACGGGTGTATCACTCAAAAGAAGATATCTGCTGCTCCATTCCATCAGCGTGTTGGCAAGCCCGCGTTTCCTGTATTCCGGAAGTGTGGCTATTGCATAAAACATTGAGCCTCTGATTTTTCTCCCGTTCCCCTCAATCAGGTCCACCGGTATCATTGTCAGCATTGATCTAATGCTGCCGTCAAGCAGCAGGACTGCCATTTCGCTTGTCCAATCCCTATTATCGAAATAGAAATCAATATAACTGTCTTCATCTTCAAAACACAGTTTCCATATTTCTTTTAAGCTTTCCAGGTCATCTTATACGCTTTTCTTATTTTTACCAATGTTATTCTCCTTTCCTTAACGTTTTAGTTTCACCAAGCATATTATGAGGAAGTTGATATCTGTGCAATATCAACCCTATAATAAGATGGAGGTTATAAAGAGTGTTTATGCAAGAAGATTTGAACATGGCATACCAATGCGTCTATCCTGATGTTTATTACAAAGTCATGCCTTTTGTCATGATGGCATGTGACGAGTTTGATGTAAGCAATCATGAAATGCTGTCCCCTGCAATGATAAGGGAGACCACTGATCGTATCTATGAGGACGTCTGTAAAATACATCCGGATCTTGTGAGCCCTAATCAGTATCGTGGAATGACTTACGGGTCAGCAGAATCATATAGCAGCATTTCAGATACTTATGTTGAAGCACAGCAGTTCAATCAAGGCGGCTTTTTTAATGATTTAATCACTGTCATACTGCTTAACGAATTCTTCGGCAGGCGCAGAAGAAGATATTGGCGATAATTGACGATAATACTTACATTGGCTGCTCAATAACCCGAATTGCTTCTTTAAGGCTGTTCACACCTACAACCCTTATGCCGCCTTGCATACCATTCAATCTGGCGGCATTTTTTTGCGGCATTATCACCTTTGTGAAGCCCATTCTGGCAGCTTCTTTAACAATTTTCTCCGCATTCTGTATAGATCGTAAATCTCCTGTCAATCCGATTTCGCCGATGGCTATAACCCTGCTTGAACCTTTTAATCCTTTAAATGCAGAGTATATCGCAAGAGCAACTGCCAGATCGATACAGGTTCCATCCGGTTTTAATCCGCCGACGATATTGACATAGACATCCTGATTGATCAGAGAAAGGCCTGCTTTTCTCTCCAATACTGCAAGTATCATATTTAACCTAGGCAAATCAACCCCTAATGCGGTTCTTCTTGCAAATCCTATATTAGTCGGTGAGGTTAATGCCTGGACTTCCAACAGCAGCGGGCGAGTGCCTTCATATACGGCAGTAGCCATGGAACCTTCCGCTCCGTCTTCCATTTCTTCAAGAAAGATCTTTGATAAATTTCGAATCTCATTCAAGCCTTCTTCCGTCATTTCAA
>CAYLLJ010000015.1:25798-30504 GCA_964384725.1 uncultured Oscillospiraceae bacterium
TGTTGTTCCAAAACGGTTCTTATATGCTCGCAGTATTCTCAAGTCCTGATCTCTCTCCCCCGTAAAGTTTAGAACGCAGTCCACAAGATGTTCTATGATTTTTGGCCCAGCCAGGTCTCCGCTTTTAGTTACATGGGCGACGATAAAAACAGGAATGTTTTTCCCCTTTCCAACTTTCATCAATTCATTTCCGCAGGCTCTTACCTGAGAAACGCTGCCCGGCGCAGATTCCAGCTCCTCTGAATACATGGTCTGTATGGAATCAATAATTAAAAATGCGGGTTCAAGTTCATTCTGGACGTGTATTATGTTTTCCATGTTTGTTTCAGCAAGAAGGAAAAGATTGTCTAATGAATCCTTGCAGACTCTGTCCGCCCGGATTTTAATCTGTTCCGCCGATTCCTCCCCGGTGACATATAAGACTTTGCCGTAATTTTGTGATATTTTTGCAGCGGCCTGTATAATAATGGTGGATTTACCTATGCCGGGTTCTCCTGAGATCAAAGTCAGCGAACCTTTCACGAGCCCGCCCCCCAAGACACGGTTCAGTTCCCCTATACCTGTATCCATTCGCGTCTCGCTGCCCGATCTTATTTCGGACAGCCTACTCGCTTTTATAATATTTCCTGCATTTCCTCGATGCCTTTTATCTTCTTCTTTATGTTCTATTACCTTTTCTTCGACCATGGTATTCCATTGTCCGCAGATCCATTGTCCCTGCCATTTGGGACTTTCAAAACCGCATTCCTGACAGACAAAAACCGTTCTTGATTTTTTGCTCATTAAGGTACTCCCTCCGCCGACGATGCAAAACGGCAGCTTTACTCCCGGTAAAGCTGCCGATGATTAATCCTGATATCAGACTGAGACTTATTCCTCAGTTTCCTTCTTATGCTCTGCAATGATCTTTTCTGCAAGGTGCATGGGGACTTCTTCATAACGGTCAAATTTCATTGTAAAGCTCCCCCTTGCCTGTGTCATGGAACGAAGTGTGATGGCATATTTAAACATCTCTGCCATTGGGGCTTCGGCAAGAACTTTTTGACCGCCGCCATGCTGTGGCTCCATTCCAAGGATCTTCCCTCTTCTCTTGTTCATGTCACCCATTATGTCGCCCATATATTCATCGGGAACCTGGACCTCAACATGCATAACGGGTTCGAGAAGAATCGGTTTCGCTTCTACAATACCCTTTTTAAATGCAAGCGATGCGGCAATTTTGAATGCCATTTCGTTAGAGTCAACATCGTGGTATGACCCGTCATAAAAGACCGCTTTAATATTTACAACAGGGAAGCCCGCAAGAGGTCCTTTATCCATGGACTCTCTAAGTCCTTTTTCAACTGCCGGCACATAGTTCTTTGGGACAGAACCGCCAAAGAGTTCTTCTGAGAATTCAAAGACTTCCTGAGATTTCGAAAATCTTATATGAACATCTCCGTATTGCCCTGCACCGCCGGATTGCTTCTTGTGTTTACCTTGAACGTCAGAACTTCCTTTTATTGTTTCTCTGTATGGTATTTTCTGATCTACCAATTGTACTTCTACACCAAATTTATCTTTCAGCTTAGCAGTAATAATGCCGATTTGTATATCTCCCTGTCCGCCAATCAGTGTCTGGTGTGTTTCTGTATTTCTTTCAAGTACGAAGGATGGATCTTCTTCCATGAGTTTGTGAAGACCCGAGCTGATTTTTTCATCATCTCCCTTAGCCTTGGGTTCAACTGCCATATAAAGGGATGGTTCAGGGAATGAAACAGGCGGATATTTAATGATATTTGCCTTATCGCAGAGGGTATCTCCGGTTTGAGTAAACTGCAGCTTGGCTGCCGCAGCAATATCGCCTGCCATTGCCACATCGGCATCCATTTGTGTTTTACCTCTCAGGAAGAACAAGTTCCCTAACTTTTCAGATTTCTCTGATCTGGGATTATATACTTCCGTCCCGGAATTTATTTTGCCTGAAATCACCTTCATTAGTGAAATTTTTCCTACAAACGGGTCGGCTATCGTTTTAAAGACAAATGCTGATACCGGAGCTGCCGGATCGCACTTTCTGCTGATTTCATTGTCTTGATCATCCAACCCTATATATTCAGCATGTCCCTTTGCATTTGGGACATACTTAATCAGCGTGTCCAGAGATTCTTTAATACCTTTACCATCCAAAGCGCAGCAGGTCATCACAGGAACAATGCTGCCTGAAGAAATACCTGCCACTAATCCGCGATTAAATTCTTCTTCGGTAAATTCTTCTCCGTTAAAGAACTTCTCTAATAGCCCTTCATCGCTTTCGGCAACCGCTTCAATAAGGGTATCCTTCTCAGACAACTGAACTATGGATGTACCAAACTTATTCTTTAAATCAGCGATAACCTTATCCACATCGACATTTTCCTTGTCAATTTTATTGATGAGAATAAAAGTAGGCATGTTGTATTCTTTACATGATTTCCATGCTTTTTCCGTACCAACCTGTATCCCAGCCGACGCGTCAACAATGACTACAGCTGCTTCAACAGCTCTCATAGCAGAGTTTACTTCTCCGATAAAATCGAAATATCCAGGCGTATCAATAAAATTAATCTTAACTTTATTGTATTCAACCGGCACAATTGATGTACTGATTGTATAACCTTTTTCTATCTCCATCTTATCGTAATCTGATACCGTATTTCCGTCTTCTACCTTGCCAAGCCTATTAATTACTCCTGTAGTGAGCAATGCGGCCTCTAAAAAAGTGGTTTTCCCACATCCGCCATGTCCTACAAGTGCAACGTTCCTAACAGTGTCGCTCGTATAGCCTTTCATGTTCAGACCTCCCATAAAAATTTCACATAGTGGAATCAGTATATCATTTATTGATTCGAATAGCAAATATAAAAGGCATCAAAGCGTGCCCGGTGTACGCACGCTGAACCTCAGTTTCATTAAAAGTTAAAATCGGGTCTCGATTATGTTAAAATTCAGCTGATTTTGGTGTCCTCGGGAAGGGCAGCACATCTCTTATATTGCTCATTCCGGTAATGTACATGATAATTCTTTCGAAGCCAAGACCGTAACCGGCATGCTTTACGCCTCCATATTTTCTCAGATCAAGATACCACCAGTAATCCTTTTCATTGAGGCCAAGCTCTCTGATCCTTGAAATCAGCATGTCGTAGCGCTCTTCTCTCTGGCTTCCGCCTATAATCTCTCCGACTCCGGGAACCAGCAAGTCCATCGCGGCTACCGTTTTCTCATCCTCGTTCATACGCATATAAAATGCTTTGATCTCCTTTGGATAATTTGTTACGAATACAGGCTTTTTATAGATCTCTTCCGTGATATATCTTTCATGCTCCGTCTGCAGGTCAATACCCCATTCCACTGGGAACTGAAACTCCTTGCCGGATTTTTTCAGCAGCTCAACCGCTTCCGTGTATGTGATCCTTGCAAAATCGCTGCTTACAATATTGTTGAGCCTATCCAATAAACCTTTATCGATAAACTCATTAAAAAATTTCATTTCATCCTGCGCATGCTCAAGAATATAGTTAATAATATACTTGATCATGTTTTCTGCAAGTTCCATATTGTCATCGATGTCGGCAAAAGCGACCTCCGGCTCGATCATCCAGAATTCCGAGGCATGCCTCGCAGTATTCGAGTTTTCTGCACGGAAGGTTGGTCCGAATGTATAAACATTCCTGAATGCCAGCGCAAAGGTTTCCGCCTCAAGCTGTCCGCTTACTGTAAGGTTTGTCTCCTTACCAAAGAAATCCTGGCTGTAATCTATGTTTCCGTCTCTATTTTTAGGCGGCTTGTCCATATCAAGGGTAGTAACCCGAAACATTTCCCCCGCTCCCTCAGCATCACTCCCTGTTATTATCGGAGTATGCACGTAAACAAAGTTATTGTCCTGGAAAAATTGATGTATGGCATAAGCAACAAGTGATCTTACCCTGAATACTGCGGAAAAAGTGTTGCTTCTCGGTCTTAGATGTGCAATCTCTCTCAGAAATTCCAAGCTGTGACGTTTCTTCTGAAGAGGGTAATCCGCATCGGAATCAGCTTCGATTATCACTTCTTTTGCTTTTATTTCGAATGGCTGCCTGGATTCCGGCGTCAATACGAGCTCGCCGGTAACACAAAGCGCTGCTGATATGGGTGCTTTAGAAATTTTATCGTAGTTCGTTATATTTCCTTCTTCATAAACTACCTGAACCGATTTAAAGCAGCTGCCATCATTAATCTCAACAAAGCCAAATTTGTTTGAGCTTCTGTTCGTTCTGATCCAGCCCCTGACGATGACATCTTGTCCGGCATACTGCTCAGTATTTGCATAGAGCTGTCGCAACTGAATATCTTTCATCTCTGACTCCTTCATTTATATTTTATTATTGAAAAGAAAGTTTGCTCAAGCAAACTTTCCCAATTCATATCTATTTTTCGGAACGTACCTCAGACCTCCTGTAGGCGGCATTCCAACTTCAAGGGCATTTACAAAATCTTCATCCATCGGATGGGCTTCATCGTCGCCTTTTTCAAGTTGTTCCTGCTGGTCCTTAAATCTCTGATATTGATCGATGGGATCGTTCAGTTCCGAGAATGCATTAGCTATCTCCCATGTATTGATATACGCCTCAAACCTTCGAGTTATCCTGGGATCTTTCGGATCTCTTTTGGCTAAAGGTGATACCTCTACCGGATGTCCTGTTATGAAT
>CAYLLJ010000015.1:30514-38460 GCA_964384725.1 uncultured Oscillospiraceae bacterium
AGGGCCATCAAGATATTCTTCGCAATACTCTTCAAATAATGCACATATAACGTGGCCTCTGGTCATCTTATCTATATCTTCAAGATTATGTCGTTTCGCTGCTTTTCTTGCTTCTTCATCTGTAGTGATTTTATCAAAATCCTCTCCTACCCATTTCTTCACGGCATCCTGCATGGACAAGCGCTGCCAGGGAGGGGTAAGGTCGAATGTTTTTCCTTGATACTCGATCACCATTGTTCCCAGTACGTTCTGAGCAACTGTGGCGATAACGTTTTCGGTAATGTCCATCATATCTTCCATGTTTCCGTATGCTTGATACAGCTCCATGGACGTAAACTCCGGATTGTGGTTTCGATCCATACCTTCGTTACGGAACATTTTACCCATTTCATAAACCCGGTCAAATCCTCCGACAATTAGCCTTTTCAGATAGAGCTCATTTGAAATTCGAAGTTTCATGTCCAAGTCAAGTGTATTATGGTGTGTAACGAAAGGCCTTGCATTTGCTCCTCCGGCTATAGTCGTCAAGACAGGCGTGTCGACTTCCAAAAAGCCTCTGCCTTCGAGAAATTTCTTTATTTCTTTAATCATCTTTGAACGAAGTATAAATGTCTCCCTTACTTCCGGGTTCATTATAAGATCCACATATCTCTGACGATATCTGATATCGAGATCCTTTAATCCCTGGAATTTGTTTGGAAGTATCTGCAAAGACTTCGTCAGCAGCTTTATCTCACCGGTTTTTATTGAGATCTCGCCATGCCTTGTTCTGAATACTTCGCCAACTATGCCAACGATATCACCTATATCATAAGTAAGGAAAATTTCATATTCTTCCGTTGTAATTACATCCTGCCTTATATAGCATTGGATTCTGCTTTGTTTGTCCTGAATATCAATAAAGGAAGCCTTACCCATTTGGCGCTTTGCCATTATTCTGCCTGCACATGTAACAGTTTTACCCTCCATGGCATCAAAGTTATCCTTGATGTCTTTGCTGTAGTCTGTCACATCCCAGGTTTCAACTAAAAATGGATTTCTTCCTGATTCCTGAAGTTTTTTTAGTTTTTCGCGTCTTATCAATCTAAGTTCGTTTAAACTCTCTTCGGTTATTTCTGCTTCTGTTTCCGCTTCCTTCCCTGTCTGCGCTATATTGTCCTCTTTACTCATAACTTATCCTCTTTCCCGGATTCATTTGCCATATGAAGCCTTAATTAATTGCGCCGCTATTTTAAAATCATCTATCTAAAAATGTCTATTATCTGATATTTTACGATTCCGTCAGGCACATGAACCTCCGCTATTTCTTCCTTCATTTTTCCCAGAAGAGCCGCTCCAACGAGAGATTCATTTGAGATCTTACCATTGAACGGATCAGCCTCTGTTGAACCAACAATAGCAAATTCCAGAATTTCATCCGTTCCGAGTTCTTTCACCTTTACCTTTACGCCTACTCCAACACGATCCTTCGGTATAGCGTTTTCATCTATTATTTTAGCTTTACGCAACATATTTTCTAATTTATTTATCCTCTCCTCAAGCTCAGCCTGTTCATTCTTCGCAGAGTCATATTCGGAGTTTTCAGATATATCACCATACGAGATCGCCTCTTTGATCCTTTCGGCAACTTCTTTTCTTCTAACCGTAACCAGTTCTTCATGCTCTATAACAATTTTTTCATATCCTTCTCTTGTCAGCAGCATTTCATCAGCCATATTATTATCTCCTTTATTACTATTTATTGGTCCCATTATAGTCCAAAAGATGCGCTCATATGCGCAATATTATAAATTGTTCCCTAATAAAAGTCAAGGAACATGACTTTTTCATCGCCTATGCCAGTATTTGAGAGAGTTTTTCTTTCAGAACTTCAGCCTCGATTACAGAGTTCAATTCTCTTCTGACTGCTGCAGAACCCGGAATGCCTTTCAGGTACCAGCCCGCATGCTTCCTCATTTCTCTTACTGCGGCATACTCACCTTTTTCTTCAAGAAGCAGATCAAAATGCCTAAGTATAAGATCGATTTTTTCTTCTATAGTCGGCGGAGGAGGGGTCGTATGCCCTTTCCATAATGCTAATGCTTCTCTGAATATCCAAGGGTTTCCCAGTGCACCTCTGGCAATCATTACAAAATCGCATCCGGTGTATTCGATTAGTCTTATCGCATCCATGCCCGAAAAAACGTCGCCGTTTCCTATTACCGGAATCGATACAGCCTTTTTCACCTGTCGTATTACATCCCAGTTTGCTTTTCCGGAATAGTATTGTTCCCTGGTTCTTCCGTGAACTCCTATCGCACCGGCACCCGCAGCTTCCGCAACCTTTGCAATCTGTACAGCATTGATGCTTTCGGCATCCCAACCTATCCGGATCTTTGCCGTAACCGGCTTTCCTGCCGATGAAACTGCCGCTTTTACAATGGCGCTAACAAGATCAGGATTCTTCAGCAATGCTGATCCCTCTCCATTTTTTATAACCTTTGGTACCGGACAGCCCATATTAATGTCTAAAATGCAATTTTCTCTGTTTGCAAGCCTTTTTGCGGCATCAGCTATAATATCAGGTTCGGAGCCAAAGATTTGAAATGCAATGGGCTTCTCATCCTCATAAATCCTGAGTAGCCTTTCCGTTGCCTTATCATTGTAGTATAGCCCTTTGCCGCTGATCATTTCTGAATATACAAGACCGGCTCCCTGTTCCTTACAAATTCTCCTAAAGGGTGAATCAGTGATGCCTGCCAAAGGGGCCAGAAAAAAAGGATTGTTTAGTGAGATATTACCTATGTTCATGCCTGTGGCCTTTGTTTTTTCTATATATTATTTCTAACCCTTCCAATGTTAGCAGCTTATCGACGTAATCGATACAGTCAATGCCGCTATTGATAAGCGAAGCAAGTCCGCCTGTTGCAACAACTGTTGGGGTCTTGCCGGTTATTGAGTTTTTCATCAATTCTTCTTTCATTTTTTTTACGATGAAATCAACCATTCCCATATGTCCATAGACAAGTCCGGACTGCATGCTCTCTATAGTATTTTTGCAAATAACACGTCCCGGCTTTTCCAGTTCTACTTTTGGCAGCTTGGCTGTTTTTTCAAACAGAGCATCAGATGCTATCTTTATACCCGGTGCAATTGTTCCGCCAAGATACTCGGCTTTTTCCGTCACCGCGCAAAATGTCGTGGCAGTTCCGAAATCAACCAGGACGAGAGGGCCGCCGTACTTTGCATAAGCGGCTACGGCATTGACAATTCTATCCGCGCCAACTTGTTTCGGATTGTCATACTTTACGATCAGACCGGTTTTGATTCCCGGACCTATTATGATTGGTCTTCTTTTAAAATATTTCATTGATAAGTGCTGTAACGTGTACAGTATCGATGGAACTACCGTTGAAATAATGACATTTTCTATTTCTTCGGTGTTCAGATGCTCATAGTTAAATAGCTGGTTGATAAGCATACCGTATTCGTCAGCACTTTTATTGTAATCCGTTTCCAGTCTCCAGTTTTGAATCAGATTGCCATCTTGAAAGATTCCCAAAACTATGTCTGTATTCCCGACATCGAATGCTAGCAACATATCTGTTCTCCCTTCGTATATTAAATTTTCTCAGAGAATCCCAACAAAATGCTCCAAGAAAATCATCATGCAAATTAATTAGTATAGTATAATTCAAACACTGAGTTTTTACAATAAAAAATCTTGCCATTTGCTGTAAACTTTTCGCTGTAATTACTTACAATATCGCATAAACAATTCATTTACAGCTCAACCTGATTTTCAGCTTAACTCTTTTTACAGACTTGCCCATAAAAACAGCCGTTGTTTCACAGAGTGAAACACGGCTATTCAAAGGTGCTGAATTCTATAATGATTTACAGTGGAATATTTCCATGCTTCTTTATGGGAAGCGATTGTTTCTTTGATTTCAACATATTGAAAGCACTAATTATTCTCTGCCTCGATTCTGCCGGATCTATTACATCGTCCACATAACCCATCTCAGCGGCTCTGTAAGGATTATTGAACTTTTCTTCATACTCTGCGACCATTTCCCGCCTCTTTTCTGCCGGATCAGCTGCTTGATTAATTTCATTTTTAAATACGATATTTGCCGCACCTTCCGCACCCATTACTGCAATCTGTGCATTTGGCCATGCAAGAACGATATCTGCGCCCAGCTCTTTATTACACATTCCTATGTATGCACCGCCATAGGCCTTTCTTACAATCATAGTGACCTTCGGAACAGTCGCTTCGCAATAAGCATAGAGCATCTTGGCACCATGCCTTATAATCCCGCCGTATTCCTGTTTTGTTCCCGGAAGAAAACCTGGAACATCGACTAAAGTCAATAGCGGAATATTAAAAGCATCACATCTTCTGATAAATCTTGCTGCCTTATCCGAGGAATCAATATCAAGGCAGCCTGCAGCAACCATAGGCTGATTTGCAATCACTCCAACTGTTTGTCCGTTTATTCTTACGAAACAAGTAATTATGTTCTTTGCATAATGTTTCATAACATCGAAGAGGGAACCATTATCGGCAATCTTTTCGATAATCTTGTACATATTATATGCCCTGTTGGGGTTTTCGGGAAGAATTTCATTTAGTTCGGGGATTAATCTGTCAACATCGTCGCCGGTATCGTGCGTTGGCGCTTTTTCTGTATTATTTGAAGGAAGGTAGCTTAGCAGCTCTCTCACTTTAGCAAGTGTGTCCTTGTCATTGGCCTCCATAAAGTGGGCAACTCCGCTGATGCTGTTATGGGTCTTAGCTCCTCCCAAAGCTTCAGCCGATACATCCTCTCCCAATACTGTCTTGATAACCTGTGGTCCGGTGATAAACATCTGACTGGTTTTATCAACCATAAAGACAAAATCTGTGATTGCCGGAGAATAAACGGCACCGCCGGCACATGGACCCATGATAACCGAAATCTGAGGAATCACTCCGGATGAAATCGTATTGTTATAGAATATTTTTCCGAATCCCGAAAGTGAATTGACTCCTTCCTGAATTCTGGCGCCTCCTGAATCGTTTAAACCAACAATAGGTGCACCCATTTTGAGTGCCATTTCCTGCACCTTTACGATTTTCTCTGCGTGATACTCGCCTAAGGATCCGCCAAGTACAGTAAAGTCCTGTGCAAAAGCAAATACCAATCTGCCGTTAACAGTTCCATATCCGGTAACAACTCCGTCTCCCGGAGCATGCTTATCTGCCATATCAAAATTGCTGCACCTGTGCGAAACGAAAACGTCAATCTCTACGAAACTTCCCTCATCAAACAGAAGATCTACTCTTTCTCTTGCTGTAAGCTTTCCTTGTGCATGCTGTGCATCGATTCTTTTCTGTCCTCCGCCTAAAGCAATTGCTGCTTTTTTGGTTTTAAGATCTTCAAGCTTATTCATAAAATACTTTCCTCCTATATTTGTTCTCTGAGCATACGTCAAGTAACCTTGTTTCTTTCGTTTACCAGCTTTTCTGCCCTTTTCCTGATCTCGATTTCTTCATCATCCTCGGGTTCATCCATAACTATACCATGGGGACGTTTTCGCTTTGTATCCGGTTCGACGCAAGCAAATGTCAAAAATCCGTCAACATGAGCTGTTCGGCCGACCGTCCCGCAAATAAGGTCCCGTGATGATTTAAGTCTTCTGATTTAATCAGATGTGCAATTTGGTAATCCTTCATAATTCTCACTACATTAATTAAATAAATTGTTAGCTGCATTTATAATTGAATTCTCCATGCCGCTTGCTATTTTCATCTTATGCGGCAGAAAGATAATCAAATCTTCCTTTTCAATAAAGTTTCTTCCTGTCAGATGCTTATAGAATTCCCCGCTTGCCATAGCCTTATTCAGATACAGCACAACGGGCATTGACATTTTGACAGGACGGGCGAATCCTTTTCTGAGCAGACTGCTGTTGATCATGATCATGCTTTTTTCATTATTATTAATAATCGAGATGTCATTATCACGGCTCATCGTTACGGAATCGGCGCCAAGGCACTGAGCCGTTGTGCTCAGCGGCATCAGCAGTTTTCCAAAACTGCCTTCCCTGACCGGGAAAACATCATCCCCATTCATATAGCATTTCGGTTTTCCTTCCAAATAAAATATATACTCTCCTTTTTTTGCTATTAATGAGCTCTTCAATATGTCACTGATTTCTTGCGGGACCTTGCCGTCTATCATTGCTGAGGTGAATTCCTTTTCTTCTTTTGCCTCATCTAACCTATACTCATACTTTTTATGCAAAATCCGAAACTTGTCTCCATCCTTATAGATAAAATAATTGATATCTCCCCGGAAAATCTCGTCCCTGAATATTTTTACCTTCAGTTCATGTTTTCCCGTGCTCAGACCAGAAAGTGTCACATCATCTACACTTTGGTCTGATCCATCGATAAAAAAGTACGCCGTCTCATCATCCTTGATACCATGGATTATCAGATCCGTTAATGAGTCTATCTTGTCATCTGTCAGTTTATTAACTGTGCCGTTATCATCACGAACAGCTAAATAGCAGTCTTTTTCAAAACCGGTAAATTCTTCAGGAAGCAATATTCCGGAATACACTCCATAGGAGCCCTGTTCCATATATTGCAGTGCATCCTCATAATCAGATACAGTGTGGACATAAACCTTTATTCCTTGTTCCGACAAACTGCTGCAATACCCTCGTTCGACCAGGTAATCCGGCATTGTAACCGCATAGATATCATTCTTTTTTACAAATGAAATCAGCTTCTCTTCCTCTATATCGTCCATTGCATACAGCGTGAATATAATATCGGAATACCCCATCTGTTTTACTATTGCCCACTGATCATAATCATAAATCTGCGGTATAATTTGTTTAACGAGTGTTGGATATTCCTTCTTAATTATTGACAGAAGCTCTAAGTTATTGCCTTTTGTATCTGTTACAATTCGTATATCAGAGTTGTTTTCAAGTATTTCGGCAAGTTTATCAAAGGTAAGAACCTCAAGCTTACCGTGAACAGAGAGTTTGGCAAAGCTTTTTTGGGATATCTTTTTGGGGAAGCTTGTATTGTAATAATGCATTGCCGTTCTATCCCAGTCGTGAAGCATAATGATCTTTTTATCCGATGAAAGCTCCATATCAAGCTCAATAATCTTATAGCCGCTTTGAATCGCATGATTTATGGCCTCCACTGAATTGGTGGTTTCATAGCCATGATATGTACTCCCTCCATGGGCAATAATCTTTTCGTATATGTTTTCCTGTAAATCATCGGCAGATGCTGTGGTAATTCGGGTAATAATTAGAATCAGTGTTATGACTGCAATCCGCAGTGCTGCTGAATATCGTTTTCGTTTCGCTTTTATCATCGCCGCCTCTTTATATTTTGAAAGAGGCAGGTATTTTACCTGCCTCAAGCATACATTTATTTTTTCTCTTTCTTGGTATCCTTATGCAGATCCGTCTCTTCTTCGAGATCCCGTTCATCTGGAGAGGTTTCTTTCAACTCTTGTTTATCAAGAGGGCCTTCCTTATCGTCTATCCCCTGATCACCAGGGGCATTTTCCTCATCGTCCTCTTCCTCAAGACTTTGCACTGCCTCAAGCTCATTGGCTTCCTTCAGAGCCTTCTCCATATGCTCGACTTCCTCAATCAGCTGTTCCGGTGTCTTTCCTCCTGTAAATAAGGCCTCGAACTGCTCTCCGTCCAATGTTTCAATTTCCAGCAGCACCTTGGCAACCATATGAAGTTTGTCAATATTATCTGATAACAGCTTTTCCGCTGTTGCAAAGGCATCTTCGATGATATTCCTGATTTCTTCGTCTATCTCCGAAGCCATTTCTTCAGAGTAATTTTTCCTTGTTGAAAAGTCTTTTCCGAGGAATACTTCATCGGATGAGCTATAATTTACAGGACCCAGACGTTCACTGAATCCGTATTTTGTA
>CAYLLJ010000015.1:38470-39215 GCA_964384725.1 uncultured Oscillospiraceae bacterium
TTCTCGCTATTTCTGTAGCTCTTTCGATATCATTGCTTGCCCCGGTGCTGATATCATTCAGCGTCAGCTTTTCCGCAACCCTTCCTCCAAGCAGGTGAATAATCTGCTCTATCATCTGCGTTTTTGTTATATAATATTTATCTTCCTTAGGCAGAATCATGGTAAATCCGCCTGCTCTTCCTCTTGGTATTATGGTGATCTGATGTACCGGATCTGTGTTGGGCATCATTCTTGCTACCAGCGCATGACCGGCTTCATGATAAGCGGTAAGCTTTCTTGCAGCCTCGCTGATAACTCTGCTCTTTTTTTCAGGGCCGGCAATTACCTTTGTAATTGCTTCTTCAACTTCATCCATCCGGATTTTTTTGCCGTTTCTTCTGGCAGTCAGCAGTGCCGCCTCGTTCAGCATGTTTTCTATATCTGCCGGTGTGAACCCCGGTGTTCTTCTTGCCAATACCCTAGGTTCGACTCCTTCATCAAGAGGTTTATTTCTGGAATGTACTTTGAAAATCTCTTCCCTGCCTTTGATATCAGGAATGCCTATTACTACCTGCCTGTCAAATCTTCCCGGTCTAAGCAATGCTGAATCCAAAATATCCGGCCTGTTTGTCGCAGCCAATATGATAACCCCTGAATTTTCACCGAAACCATCCATCTCAACAAGAAGCTGATTCAAAGTCTGTTCTCTTTCGTCATGGCCACCGCCCAGTCCGGCACCTCTTTTTCTTCCTACAGCATCTATTTC
>CAYLLJ010000016.1:0-15803 GCA_964384725.1 uncultured Oscillospiraceae bacterium
GTCCGGATGTTTCCGAAATCAGTGTCCGGATGTCACCGAAATACGCACTCATGTGTTTCCCTTTTATAATCACTGTTTTTATCTTTTATAAAAGATGTTTAAGATGTTGAAATTAAAAAGATAGGAGAACTGTAAAAATGAAAATATATGATGTTTTAGAACTACTTAATAACAACTACACACCTAATACCCGTAAGTTCTTTGATTACGCCACATGGACTTCTGATGACAATGGCGGGTTTTTACGCACATGTTATAGAAAGAAAGATAAACCCTTAAAAGACTACGACTTAGGCACTGTGACCCATGTGGTTGTAGGGTTTCAAGACAAATTTGACCCTAATAAGCTCATAACTTTTCCAGACCTAAACTTTTTAAGTACCAAAACAAAAATGCAGATTATTTTTATTTACAGTAAAGGGCAGCTTGAGGGTGAAATTGAGTGGTGTAAGTGCTTAACTCCTGTTGATATTCAAGTTTTTGAGTTATAATTTAAATAAGAGGGAGCCAAAATTTTGGCTCCCTCTTATTTTAGGTGTAGGTAAAATACGTTATTTTCTATGGTAAAATACAAAAAATATATGCGGTTGAAAAATATGAGGTATTTTTTCGACGCTTAAATACATAATCTGACCTACTCTACTTAGTAGGTCAGATTATGTAAAATATTTAAGATTATAGATACTGTTTAATCTGTTTTGCTACAGAATAAGCAAGTTGAACAGGTACAGCATTACCTATCATTTTATACCCATCATTAAGTGAAGTATAAATAAACTCAAAATCATCAGGAAATCCTTGAACTCTTGCTGCTTCTCTTACTGTCAATCTACGATATAAATGCTCAGAACCCTCTACAAACTTATTGAGGTTTTTTTCTACTTTAGGCATTATAGGTGCTTGCGGGTGTAGTTGACATTGACGACCTGATGCTTGAACTGTAAAAGCCGGCTCATCCCATTGTCTGACTCTGTTTCTACTCATAAAGATTGTTGAGTATGCGCCTATAAAATACTCATGATTTAAAAATGCACAATTAGTACCATTAGTTTTATTTTTATCTAAGGCAGGAATAGCACTATCTTTTAAATCCCATATTATATCTTTAAATACAGGCTTATAATCATGAGGTTTAGGAAATTCAAAATTAACCTTTAAATCCTTACGAAAACCAATATAAAACACACGCTTCCTATCTTGTGCTACTCCGTAATCATTGGCATTTAACATCTGAATAAAGACATCATACCCAGCATCCTCAAATTGACCCACTATGCCCTCTACTGCTGAATTATGACGTTGTGCCATCATACCTGATACATTCTCAGCTAAAAAGAACTTAGGCTGTTTATCCTTTAAAATACGAATATACTCATAAAATAATTGACCCCTCGGGTCGTCTATTCCTCTTAAACTACCTGCCTCGGACCACGACTGACAGGGAGGACCCCCAATAATACCATCACACTCTGGAAACTCATCTGACCCTATTTTACATATATCACCCTTTATTAAAGGTGCTGTGTGGTTTTTCTCATACGTTGCCCATATTGTTTTATCATACTCATTCGCTGCTACTACTTCAAACCCTGCCTGTTCAAATCCTAAATCAAGACCACCAGCACCAGCAAATAAACTTATTAATTTTAAACTCATAGATACGCTCCTTACACTGTAAATGTAATTAATTTACAACTCTTTAACACTGCTGGGTTGTTTGGTTCTCTTACATTTACATCGATAATTGCTAAATTCTACCCACCAACTGTTCAAGTTCATTCCTATTATTTAATGTAGCGTATTTTTCATTATTTATCAATGCCATAAAATTAAAGGCTTTTGTATTGTCAAGTGAATAAATAGAACTAAAAACCCTTAATGGGTTAGATATAGTCCACATACCACGAACACGCATATTAGTAATACCCAAAGGGTCTACTTTATTTAGTCTGCCTAATTCATTCGTTTCTGCTAATTCTACATTCTCTATACTATGTAATCCTGATTTAATAACATCCTCTATTCTGGAATAAGTTTCTATATCAGCACAGTATTCATCACCATAAACCATACATAAAGACTTTACTTGTTGAGCAGTACAGATACCCACAACATAGAGCATATCACGCTCTTGCCAAGATTCACAAATTCTACAATGTTGGCTTATTTTAGGATTATCTATACGTAATTTACGTTTTGGATGTGAAGAATTTAAGGCTAAGTCATTGATACCTTGCAATTTTTTAACCTCAATAGCATCTCCACCACCACGAAGCATTACCCAAATAAGAAAATACAGAAGATATTTTCCTTATTCTTTCATTTTCATCAGTTTCTTCTACTGTATCAGCATATAAATCTTTTATGTATTCTTCAAGGGCATCACCCATATTATTTGCTCTATTTGTAGAAGCATAATGTCTCACCAAATCAACCTTAGGATTTTGGACTAAGGTTATTATTGCATCTATTATGTTTTTCAAACTTACACCCCCATAAATCTATCTCTAAAGATAATTATTATACCACAACATGGCGTAATTTGTCAAAATAAACTCATGAGATGTTTTACGCTATATACTCAATAATTCTATATTTTGCTTCTGTTTGCTGCTTTATTTAGAAAAAAAGATGAACCCTATAAGGAATCCATCTTATTTATCTATTTATCAATCATTAACTTGTATTCTTTGTTCATTTTAAACGAGTTTATATTACCCGTCTATTCTATTATAATACATGCTATAATTTATGCATCCTTTTTCAAATTCTTCATGTAGTACCACAAAATATTTTATGTCCATACTCTTAATTTTCCGTTGAATAATAATACTCTACTGTTAAACCCTCACTTGCTGATACGGTCTGTGATTCTTCAAATACCTTAAAACTCAACAAATTCCCATACATCCCAGCTGTTGTGTATTTTGTGCCTGTTTTTGCTATTGTTTTAGTTGAACCCGAAGAATCTTTATAAGTATATTGACCACTAAGGGTGTATATTGATGGGCATATACCCATAAAAAACATCTTCTTATTTGCTATTATATAACCATTCGCACAGGCCATTTGTGGGATTACGTCTATAATAGACCCTGATATATTTGTTATATCACTACAAATTATACTCTGCTTTGTATTATCTAAGTTAGTAATAGTGGTATTACCTATTGAAATTATAAAGTCAGAACCCACATTTGATATTTTTAGACCATTGGACCCCACTGTATTAAACTCTGCAGGTAGGTTTATGCTTGAAAGGTTCAAATTTTGACTTGAAGTATAAGCAAACGTGCTTAAATTATATGCCCTTATATCAGTAGTATTATACACACCATATAAATACCCATTATGTATGAAACCACCATATGTACTACTCACTATACTGGTTTCAACCTTAGTAGTAAGGTCTCTACGATATAACGTATTATTTCTATTATAAATTAAATTATTTCCATTGATTAGTTGGCATTCTGTTGCTAAACACAAAGGAAAATTATAACGTGGGTCTGTTGTTTCAAGTATAGTTTCTTCTCCAGTTTGTAGGTTTAAAACTCTACGAGCATTAGTTAAAGAGGATGCATTACCCAAAAGAATCTCACTATCAGTAGTATATATAATACTGTTGTCTGCTGTTTTAACCCCAGGTCTTAAAAAATACCCACTTGCTGCTGTATCACCCAAAACAACATTATTTATATCTAACCCTCTATTTATTTTAAATCCTGCAAATCTGTCTGTTATAACATTCGCTCCTATTGCAATACAATTATACGAACCATTCAGAACACCCGCATCCCATTTCCACGCTTGAGTATGACGTTTTGGGTTTATCACATTTATACCCGATATATTTGTTAATTTACCTTCTTTTGCGGCTGCAGGTGTGAAAGTGGCAGTAGCATACCCAACTAATTTAGTATTATCTATATTATATGTACCATCAAACACAGGCAAAATATGAGAATCACTACTTAATGCGTTTTTTTCTGCTTCTGATAGATTTAAAAGATACACAGTCAAAAGATATTGATTATTTATATACCCAAAATAACTACCACTAAAAAATCCTGCTTTTGACTCTATAAAGTTCTGTCCTGCTTCTATTGCTGAAGCATTACAAAACAAGGAATCTACTGACCCTGACATAACCAACTCTTCAAATAACGTTGTAATTGTATTTTCACCATCAAATAAAACTCTGTCATCTGACATTACTTTTATATGACCTTTAAACTTAAAACCCATATATAAAAACCCCCTTAATCTTTTCTAATCATCACATAATCACTAAAACTAAAACCATCTTTGTCTTTTTTATTCTTTTCTGAAATGTTAGCAGTACCCACTTCATCACTAAAACTAAACAAGTCTCCATCTGTTTTTAAGTTTTCTATAAACGTTTCTATATTCAAAGTATCTATAAACTTAAACAGTTCGCCTATTCCTTGATATGTAGGAGAAGGTGAAGGACCAGGACTGTCCTTAGTTATCACGCAATAATCAAAAAACTTAAAAAACTCTATCATTAACTTTTTAGGTTCTAATATAGGTATTTCCCCAACTTTGTCTCTTGGTATCTCTGACTCAAAACCCCATAATGCTCCTGCTCTAATAAACCAGTAATACCGGTCGTCTTCATCTTCTGCCTTTACGTAATAATCAATTACGATTGGACCCTTTGATAAAGTGGGTAATTTAATTGGTATTTTACCTTTATAATTCTTAACCCCTTCTTCTAAAGGAATCTCAACCTCTACACGATTACCACCCACATTTATACCCACTACAAGTGAAGCTCCACCACCTGAACCACTACCACCTACATGCTCTAATCCTAATACAAAATCATACGAGAAATCTACGTCTTCACCATACCAATCATCAGAATTTCCTATTGGTTCTAATATCTCTTTTTCTATTTCTTTTTCATACCCATCTGTCAATACAGCACCATTTTCACTGTTATTAGGCATGATATAATACAACTCATTATTTATACGAGTTAGTATGTCTGTGCCTTGACCTGTTCCACTCGGACCTTGTAATAATACTGTATTTTTAGTTAAAGCATTTTCTTTAGCGAGAAAAACTATATTAGCAAATCTTTCAAGAACTGAATTTCACGTTCTGAAAGGTACTTATAAAACATAAAACCGAGGATGTAATCCTTATATTCATTTGCTTCTATCTTGGAACGCATTTGATTTGCTGACTGCCAAATTGTAGAAGCCAATTGCTGTTTATTCATTGTCGGTGTCCTCCCTTTTTTCGTAGATAAGCCTAATGTCATAACCTAATCCTTCCATCATTTGAATAAAAGTTTTATTTACAACACCATCATCTTTCTTTACGATACGATTTACATACTGTACGGTTTTTCCTATTTTTTCAGCTAAAGCAGCTTGTGTTGTATCAGCTTCAACACATTTTATTTTAATATCTTTTTCAATATTGTTTTTTATCATATAACCGTCCTCCGTTCTGTAAATTAATCAAATCCATTTAATATTATGGCATAAATAAGATGATTTTGTCAATATATTTGGTTTATATTTTAATAAATAGGTTTTCAATAAAACTCAAATAAAGATTCAACTAAGGATTAATGTTAAGGTTTTATTGATTTAGCACATTGAATTTTCAACATTTAAGTCAACTCAACCCCATTTTTACAGTAATTTTATCAACTCACCACCTTTTTGACAGTAATTTCGTCAACTCGGTAGCCAAAAAGTAATAATGTCCACACAACCTTGTGTTTTTATGGTTTTAGATATGTTCTCACAATAAAAAATCCCGTGACTTTGAACCCAGCTTGAATATGAGTTCAAAATCACGGAAATCCCTTTATATCAAGCACTTTTACACTCTTATTTATCGCCCCTTGACATCAATACGACCGTCTCAACGTGCCCCGTCCAAGGGAACATGTCCACCGGCTGAGCTTCTATGAACTCATACCCCTTTTCCCTAAGGATCTTAACATCACGCGCCAAAGTAGCCGGATCGCAGGAAACATATACTATACGATCCGGTTTCGCCTCCGCTGCAGCATCCAGTAAAGAAGGTGCGCATCCTGCTCTTGGCGGGTCCATGATAACAACATCTACTTTAACGCCCTGCCCAAGGAGCTTCGGTAATTCCTCTTCTGCTTTACCGTAAATGAATTCTGCATTGACGATGCGGTTGATGACCGCATTCCTGTTTGCGTCGATGACTGCGCTCTTGACCGATTCGACTCCAATTACCCTATTGGCATGCATCGCGCAGTAAAGACCGATGCTTCCAACGCCGCAGTAAAGATCGAGCACTGTCTCTGTCCCGGCTAAGTTTGCATATTCTAAAACCTTGTCATAAAGCTTCACCATCTGTACCGGATTGATCTGGAAGAAGGACATTGGGGATATTTCAAAGTTCAGTCCGCATACATGCTCCAATATGGTCGGTTTGCCTGCAATTGTTATACTCTTTTCCCCCAGGATCTCCGAAGTTTTATTTTTGTTAATGTTCAGTATTACGCTTTCTAATGTAAATTCAATTCCTGTAACCGGATCCGGACCAAGTTCATCGATAGCATCATCCATCATATAGATAAGCTTCTCCATGTTAGACAGCCCTTTGCCGTTTATCACCAGAATTGCCATGACTTCTCCGGTTCCAAAGGCTGTTTTAACTATTAAATGGCGTATGAGTCCCTTTCCGGTTTTACTATCATAGGCGGAAATATGATCGGCTTTCATGTATTCCCGCAGGACTTTCGCCAGCTTCTCTGCCGGTTCCGACTGTATAATGCACTCATCACAGTTAATGATATTGTGACTTTTGGCTTGATAAAAGCCTACTGCCGCCGGTCTGGCAAGTCCACCTTTTGATATGGCTTTTGCCTCTAATTCTCCCGCTATAAACTGTGCCTTGTTTCTGTATCTCCATGGATTATCCATGCCGATGGCATCATGAACAACCGGGTTTTCAATACCGCCGATACGAACTAACTTATCTTTTACCATCTTTTTCTTAAGCTTCAGCTGCTCTTTATAATCAAGGGATTGCAGTGAACATCCGCCGCAATCCTCAGCATATCTGCAAGCCGGTTTGATTCGATTTTGGGATGGCTCCAATATTTCTACCATTCTCCCTAACGCATAATTCTTTTTCTGCTTAGTCAATTCCACTTTTACTACATCGCCTACTATTGCTTCATCCACAAATACAGCGAGTCCCTCGGCTCTGCCTATTCCTTGGCCTTCAGTACTCATATCTTCAATGGCTAAATCATATATTTGTCCTTTTTCCATTATTTCTTTCTCGCTTTCTTTCTATAATGTATGGGCGCAGGCTTGTTAAACAAGGTCCCAAGGTCTCAACAATACCATCTATATGTTACATCTGTAACTGTAACCCTATCCCTATGTTACATCAGCAATCTCATCCCATATTACAATAATTCAAATTCATTCTTACTATACCTTATATATCCCTCATCTTTTAATCTGCTTAATTCCCTGGACATAGCACTTCTATCCACACTTAGAAAATCTGCAAGCTCGCTTCTGGAAAACGGGATCTTAAATTTATCCTTACCAATCCGCTCCGAATAATCATTAAGATACGTCATCAGCTTCTCCTTCGTTGTCTTACATGAAAGAATCCGCATCTTTTCATTCATCGATATATTCTTTATTGCTATGACACGCATCATATTCCGTACTAAAATTTTATGAAACCCACAAGACGAGCTGCAAGTGCCGATTATTTTACTGAATGGAATCCAGACAACACGGCAGTCTGCAGTGGCGATGACAGTTACTGGAATTTCTGCATGATCGACTGCCACATATGCCTCAGCAAACATGTCTGATTTTTCAAGCTCAGACAAGATGGCTCGATTGCCTTCCGCATCATCTCTAATTATCTGAGCATTCCCCTCAACTAAAATTCCAACGGAAGTAACCTTTGTGCCCGCCAAAAGAATTACATCGTTCTTTTCATATTTACGTTCCGTTGCTCCCAGACAAATCAGCATAGCTTCCAGATCATTCTCCGAAACATCCTGAAATAATGAGGATTTCATTAATATTTTTAAATAATTCTTCATAATTTAACCTTTATGTTGCAAATGCAACGATTATCATGATGTAATTCTACTATACTTAAAACATAAAAGCAAAGAATATTATGAATTGATATATGAGGAGGAACAGATAAATGATAAGAACTATTATTAACATCGATAAGGAAAAGTGTAACGGCTGCGAATTATGCGTCAGTGCATGTCATGAGGGCGCTATCGCCATAGTTGACGGGAAAGCAGAATTAATCAGAGATGATTACTGTGATGGGCTCGGGAATTGTCTTCCCGCTTGTCCAACAGGAGCAATTACATTTGTAGAAAGAGAAGCAGCTGCTTTTGATGAGGCTGCTGTGGATGAGAACATGAAAAAAAAGCAAGCTGCTGCTCACCAGCATATGCATCAGCACAATCAGCCCGACCTTGCCTGCGGATGTCCGGGAAGTCAGTCAAGAACTCTCAACAGGGATAACGCCGTAAACAGGGTGCATGCTTCTGCACCGGTACAACCGGCAAACATAGAGTCACAGCTGCAGCAGTGGCCGGTACAGATACAGCTGATTCCGGTGAATGCTCCATACTTCGACGGTGCAAATCTGTTGATTGCTGCGGACTGCGCTGCCTACGCCTATGCAAATTTCCATAATGAATTTATAAAAAACAAAATCACCGTTATCGGCTGTCCTAAGTTGGACGATGTGGATTACTCTGAGAAGCTGACGGCCATTCTGGCTAATAATGATATTAAAAGCGTTACCGTCGTTCGTATGGAAGTGCCATGCTGCGGAGGAATTCAGAATGCTGCTGTTACAGCGTTAAAAAATAGCGGCAAGATGATACCATGGCAAGTCGTGACCATTTCAACAGATGGAAGAATATTGGAATAAACGACAGACTGCTTTACTATGATCTAACAGAAGAAAACAACCCGGCTTTTTCGAAATCGGAAAGGCCGGGTTGTTTTATGCCAATATATCATCAGGTGATGTTCCAAGAAAACATCATCAAATAGTGCATAAATAAAATATCATTTACACTCACTTCTTCAAGCTGTCATATAATTTTCTGTTGCTGTTACGAAGTCGAATAGGTCTAAATTTCAAATCTGTGATTGCATGCTTAGTCCAACCTGTGACCAGCAGTTCATCCGTCGCATTTCTTCTTATTTCGTAGTTTAGTGTAATCGTGGCTCCCTTCATCTCTGCAATACGTGTGGTGATTTCCAGCAAATCGTCGTATACGGCAGGCAGTATATATCTGCAGCTGCATTCTGCGACAGGAAGCATAACTCCTTCCTCTTCCATGCGTGCATAAGCGTAACCCATGCTGCGAAACAGCTCCGTTCTTCCAACCTCAAACCATTTTATATAATTCGTATGATACACAACACTCATGGTATCAGTATCTGCATATATTACTCTTACCGTTGTTTTATTCCCGCTCACAATGCGCCTCCTGTCATTGGTATAACTCCCCATAATTTGACTCCGGAATCTTTTCAGAAACTCAGGTTTGTTCGGTGTCTGCATATATTATATCTCATCCGCAGAAACTTTTCGACTACGGAAAATTATAAATTGAGTTAAACTAAGAATCATATCTGCTTGAATTATATCCCTTTTCGTATTTGATCTGCCTTGTAACTCTGCAGGTCGAAGTCCCTGAAGCTGCCATGATCAGCATAGCTTCCGTGCAGAGGCCATTTTATAACTTCCTTTAGTTCAGCCTTTATAACAGGATCTTCAGTATCCAGATACAGTTCATACATATAAGGAACCGCTCCGTCAGACAGCTCGTAAAATGCAGAAATATCCAGCGTTTCAAGTGTCCCTGCCTGATAGCGGTCAATATTATACTTAGCTATCAAACCATCCACGTTGCTATAGCATAAAGCTATGAAAAGGCAGATACAGCTGATGACAGCGATCTTCGTTCCCTGAAAGCTTTTGAACTGTCTGAGAAGAACGATTACGAACAGCAGAAGCAGCAGAATCATAAACCAAGAGGTATATATTCTAAGTCTGGTGAGACCGTAATAGCTGATATACATTCCCATTTTGCTTATAGCGGTTGCAATCAGTGCAAGTGTGAATACACAAATCACTGCGGTTTCTCCGCGTAGTATTTTAGCCTTATCCCTCTTCACAATCAGGTGTGCTGCCGCGATTACTGCCAGATTGATCCCTTCGTGCGTATTCAGCATAAGTCATAGTTTGAGGGAGGTTGTTGCCAAAGGCAGAGAAAAAATATCCTGCCTGAGCCAAAAAGAAAATCAGATAGACCAGATTCAGCGCAGTCAATGCGGAATAAACTGTTACATCCGGTGCGAACCGAAAAGCTCTGACACGCTCACTCACTGATTCCTGCGTTATATCTCCGGTCCCCCTTTTATATCGGTTTCCGTAGAGTAACCCGAACAGATAACATGCAACCGGCAATCCCAAGATGATATCCCTTAGATATTCCAACATACTTTCCGAAACATAAAGCTGAATTTTATCAATGAAACTTTCAAAAGCAGCATCTGCTTGAGAAAGCAGTGAAATCACCAAAATCAGAACCGGCAGGAAAACTAAGATTCCTATAATTCCGCCTAATATACCTTTTCCCCTGTTGTAATTCAGAAGTATCTGTCTGATCCCGGAAAAACAGCCTGTAAAGTTTGCGAAAGGAACAATGAACAGCTGAGAAAGCATATCGCTCACTATGAAAGAAGAAATCCTTTTGTCCAGTCTGTTTCCCGCAGAAATGCAAACCCAATACACATAAGATATCGATATGAATATGAAGTTAAGCGACTTGATGAGAACACCATCAAACAGCAGGAAGATTGCTGAAGATAAGAAAATAATCCCGAGGAGCACGAGGCTTTCCTTAGACTGGCGCAACCCTGCGGTTTGAAAGTATATCATTGTCACCATGCACAGCATCACCGTAAAAAGGAATACGCCGAATCCAAAAGTTAAAGGAGTGATCAGATTCCAATAGAGGAACCCTATAAGCAGCATGCCAAATGCAAGTGCAATATCAATTGTCGTAAAATTCATCGGCACGTGTTTTCTCCCATCCGTATTTTCATACGTTTGTGCCTTATCCAATCTTTCATATAACATTCCGTTCTTTCCCCCTGATAATTCTCCCTTCATATACCGGTCAATCCTCCCTTTTAAATTCAAGAATGTCGCCGGGCTGGCAATCAAGCGCTTTACAAATTTCTTCTAATGTAGAAAATCGAATTGCTTTTGCCTTATTATTTTTCAGAATAGAGAGATTCGCGGGTGTAATTCCTATAATGTTCGACAAATCTCCTGCTGAAATTTTCCTCTTTGCCATAATGACATCCAAATTTACAATGATGGCCATGCCGAATCCCCTCTCAAATAGTAAAATCATTTTCATCCTTAATAATTACTGCTTGTTCAATCACATTCTTTACCACTCTTAGAATTAGTCCGAAAAATGCAGCGGCAACCGCAATGATTAAGAATAAAAGATAATAAAATCCTGAAACTAATGAAATAACCGAGACAGCAAAACTGCACCATGATATTACTCGCAGATGCCGCACGTTTTTTTCTATAAAAACTTCTTTCCTTTTGATATTAGTGAGCAGTCTATCCAATGAAAACAGTGCAATCAGCCCAGGCACGGCACAGGCGAAAATGGTCATTACTAAGGGTATAATAATATCCGGGTCTTTCATTGTGTATGCAATATAGTTTTTAACAAGATATGGTGATGCGGCTGCTGTCAAGATGACGATCACTATTACGATCTTGGTGCAAACAGATGATGCCAGTACAGATTTGCTTGAATTCCACATTTGCTTGATTCCTTCCTTCTACAATGTTATTGTTATTATATGACCGGTATTATTGATTGTCAATAACAATTTATCGTTATTCGATAAATTATTATAGGCTTAGGTTATTGATTACGATATTAAACAGCAGCGTCGGGATTAAATCATACCGTTTATATAATTCCCGGTATTCCGTACAAAAAATAAAAAATCCTGAATACTCCCAGCTAAAAAAAGGGGATATTCAGGTTCTATTTTTGATTAATAGAAGAATGAGAAATTTTCTTTGCGGTTCAGGTTTTCTCCGCTAACCGGATTTTCTCTGCTGTCTCTTCGATTTTCATATAGCGGTGGTTGAGCCCTGATTTCCCGATTGGCGGGTCCATCAATTCGGCCAGTTCGCTCAGCGATGATTCGGGGTTTTCAAGACGCAGCTTTGCGGCTTCCTGAAGCTTTTCCGGTAAAGAAGCAAGCCCTCTTGTTCGTTCTATCAGTTTTATGTTCTGTACCTGCCTAAGTGAAGCGTTGACCGTTTTATCCAGATTTGCGCTGTCGCAGTTGCTGATTCTGTTGGTTTTATTTCTCATCTCTTTCATGATCCGTATATTCTCAAAATAAAGAAGATGACTGTGGGCGCCGAGTATATTCAAGAAATCAATTATCTGTTCCGCTTCCTTTATGTAAACAACATAGTTATTCTTTCTTTTAATCGATTTTGAGTGCAGTCCAAAACTGTTTATCAGCTTCTTCACGTCATTGCAAAGGATCTCACTGTTGCACACGATCTCAAGATGATAAGCTTTTTCAGGATCGGTGATCGTTCCGGCTCCCAGGAAAACACCTCTCAGATACGCCCTGCGGCAGCATTTCGTTCTGATCAGATCGGAATAAATCCCGTCACTGATATAGTTGCAGCCTTCCTTAACCATCAGTATGCCGGTTTCTCTTAGAATCTGTTCCGCATTCATATCCGTGTCGATTATCAATTCATAATAATGATTTTTCTTTAAGATTGCTGTTTTTGTAATCACTAAAGATGCTTTAATACCAAAATAATCTTTAATCAATCTCTTAAAATTCCTTGCCGCAGCGGGATTCTCTGTAACAACTATTACCGTCAGCTTTCCGCCGCCCGATAATTTTATGGTCCCGCACATACGAATAAATCCGGCAATTTCCGCCAGTTCACAGCATTTTTTTTCCGATTCTATTCGTGATAATTCATTTTTAGTCGTCGCTGAAAAAGACATTTGGAGCTCCTAATCACAAATCAGGCTGTATGATACACCCGCTATACGATCAGCATCATGCCTGATATATCCTTTTTGTACATCAACAAAATTATTCTCAATAAGCGCGATTCCTTTCTCACGGAGCAGCTGTCTATCCCGGTCATTCGGTATAATCTGATCCGACTGGTCCTCCTTATACGGTTTCAACGCTTCCTCATCAACTATCTTATTGTTTGCAATGACGTATTCAATTATATTGTCTCCCAGATACTCGGAGATTCTGGCCACATGATCCCAAACGGAATATCGATCAGTTTCTCCGGGTTGAGTCATCATATTGCATACAAGGATTTTTCGAGCAATTGATGCTTTTATCTCGCTGCTGATGCCGTCCACCAGGAAGTTGGGTATAATACTTGTGAATAAACTGCCCGGACCGATGAGAATTAAATCCGCATTCCGAATGGCTTGTAATGCCATATCTGTCGCTGATGGTTTATCAGGTTTCAAATATACCCTGTAAATCGGGCTGCCCTGGCGCATCACCTCTATAGGTATCCTTGACTCCCCACAGACGGTCGCCCCATTTTCAAGCTCGGCACATAAATGTATATCACTACCCGTAACCGGAAGGACCTGGCCTTTGATACGCAGAATCTCACTTGTCTTAGCGACAGCCTCCTCAAAATTTCCATAAATACCGTTTAAAGCTGCAATTAGAAGGTTTCCAAAGCTTTGTCCTTCTAATCTGCCTTCGGCAAATCGGTATTTCAGCACCTCCGTCATAATGTCTTCCTCATTTGCCATTGCTGAAATGCAGCTCCGGATATCCCCCGGAGGGAGCATGCCTAAATCTTCTCTGAGAATGCCGGAACCGCCGCCGTCATCGGCAACTGTAACAATAGCTGTGAGATTATCGGTAACCTTTTTTATACCTCTTAGAATAACTGATAAGCCGGTACCTCCTCCGATTACTACTATCTTCGGTCCGGCCTTATGTGCACCATTCATCTGTTTTTCCTTTCCGCTGCCGATGACTAAGATCCTACAAATCGCGATGAACTTTAATGACACGTTTTCCTTCTTCAAGAAAACGACTTGACAATTCATTTGCTATTGCTACTGAGCGATGCTGCCCGCCGGTGCACCCAATCGCAATAACCAGATGGGATTTTCCTTCTCTGATATAATAAGGGATCAGCTTATCAACCATATCGTGAACGGTATCTAAAAATTCCTTAGCTTCCGGAGATTTCATCACATAACGGCTCACCCTTTCGCTATTTCCTGTCAGTTTTTTCATGCTCTTTAAATAGAATGGATTTGGAAGAAATCTCATATCGAAGACCATATCTGCATCAAGCGGAATTCCGTTTTTGTATCCAAAAGATTGAATACTCAGGGTAAAGCTGGGATTGCCACCATCAGAGATAATCAGTTTCTTAATTTCTTCACTCAATTGGGATGTTTTCATACTGGATGTATCTATAATATAATCAGCAATTTTTCTTATTTCTTCAAGCCGCTTTCTTTCTTCTGTAATTCCCTCCAGCGTGTTGCCGGCACTGGCAAGCGGATGTGTTCTTCTTGTTTCGTTAAATCTTCTGATCAATATCTCATCTGAGGCTTCTAAAAACATTATCTTGAATTTTATTCCGGAATTTTTTAGATCTATTAAGCTCGCTTTCAGATCATCAAAAAATTCACCGCCTCTTATATCTATTACAAAAGCGGCTTTTTCTATTGTGACTTTATCCCTCAAGATCAAGTCCATAAAATTTTTGATCAATGCCGGCGGCATGTTGTCTATACAGTAATAACCAAGGTCTTCCATACAATTTACGGCCTGGCTTTTTCCCGCTCCTGAAAGTCCTGTTACGATAATTATATCATCCATGGATCAATACCTCTCATTCCACGATCAAATTGACTACGCGTTCATATTCGAGACCGGCTGCCTTTATCCTTTTCACTGCTCCTTGGCAGTCGCCGATTCTTTCAGGAGTATGTGCATCACTGCTGATTACAAAGAGAGCATCCGTCCCGGCAGCTTCTTTGATTCCTTCCACTGTTAGCCAATCATGCCATGTGCTTATCTCCATCAGTGTTCCCCTGTCCGCACATGCGATTGCTATCTCCCTTATATCAAATGCTCCCTTATCTCCCGGATGTGTTAATATTTTAATATCATTTTCATAGAGAGCTCGAACCGCTAATTCCGTATTTAATATTTTCTGTTGTTTCGTGCTCTTTTTCAGCCATCCATTAATAATTAAATTTTGTAAATGAATTCCCATGGCGCGCATCGGGTTTTCGCCCAGCACCCCGTAATGGTATCCGGCAATCAGATAGTCAAACTGTTCCAACTCTTCAGGTGTAACATCCATTCTTCCCGATTTATTTATAATATTCGCCTCAATTCCGAGCAATATCTCTATTTCGGGATAAAGCGGCCTCAAACGGTCTACTTCGCTGCGCATTAGGGTGATGTCACGCCTTTTCACTCCATATGTTATGTGGCCCGGTCCGTGATCCGATATGCCAATTGCTGCCAAGCCCTTTGTAATACCTGCCTTTACGTTATCCTCGACAGAACCTTTTCCATGAGAAAAAGTGGTATGTGTATGAAGGTCGTACCGCAATCGGTATCGGTTTTTATCCGTCTCTTCTCTTTGTTTCATATTTCTTTTTCCTGCTT
>CAYLLJ010000016.1:15813-27960 GCA_964384725.1 uncultured Oscillospiraceae bacterium
ACCAATAATTCTTACTTCCGGCTCGAGCAAGACTCCGGATTTCTCATAAACAGTACTCCTCACGATTTCCATCAGATTGATTATGTCGGATGCGGTCGCCTCCCCGGTATTGATGATAAATCCCGAATGGAGAGAGGAAACCTGTGCCCCTCCCAGTGTCAGTCCTCTCAGTCCAGCATCCTGTATCAGTTTTCCCGCAAAATTATTATGAGGTCTTTGAAAGAAGCTTCCTGCACTGGGATAATTCAATGGCTGCTTCTCATTTCTTTTTGCTGTCAGTTCGTTCATTCTTGCAGTTATTTTTTCATTATCTCCCTTTGCCATACAGAAGACGGCTTTTAATAGAATATCTCCGGTAATTTGCAGGATGCTGTGCCGGTATGACAATTTAAGTTCATCTTTGCTCATTGTTATAATGCGTAATCCATCTGCAGACAGTATTTCCGTACTTTCAATGCTCTGCGAGATCTCCCCGTCATAGGCTCCGGCATTCATAAATACGGCTCCGCCTATTGTGCCCGGAATTCCGGATGCAAATTCAAATCCTGTAAGTGAGGCATTGCAAGCTGCGTTTGCCGCATCAGAAAGCAAAGCCCCTGCTCCGGCTTCCATTCGCTCATCTGTAATGCTGATTTCCTGAAACGGTTTTCCGATTCGCAATATCACCCCGTTATAGCCTGAGTCTTTGACCAGTAGATTGGAGCCGTTTCCGATCACCATATGTTCAATGCCTCTTTTGTTCAGCACCTTCAAAGCATACGATAACTCGTCCACATTACCCGGTTCCGCTAAAAGTGCTGCTGTCCCCCCTGTCTTGAATGAAGTATATTCTCTCATTTGCGCGTCGGGGATCATTCTGCTTTTATCTATCCGTAATGATAATTCATCAATTATACTGTTGATATTCAAGGTTTTTCCTCCATCTTTCAGATAGTATCATTATATAAAATAAATATTACAAAGTAAACAATAGAATCCTTAATAGCAATGTTTAGAAGATGACGTCCTTTCAAATGCCTTAATTTTTTGAGCTGATATTTTATACATATTGATGCATAATTATAATATAATATGAATAAATATTTAATTCTCTCTTGATATCTTTTTTTTCGGGTGGTATACTCTTTTTTATAATATGACGAAATGCAGATCGTTATACGATTTGAATAGATTGTCCCAAAAGGAGGAAAATTAAATGGCGAAAGAAAAGGTTGTATTGGCTTATTCGGGAGGTTTGGATACTTCCATAATTTTGACCTGGCTCAAAGAAAATTTTGATTACGAAGTAATCGCAGCCTGCTGCGATGCCGGCCAGGCGGAAGATTTTGATGCGGTAGAAAAGAAAGCTTACGCGACCGGAGCATCCAAGTATTATTTGATCGATATCAAGGACGAATTTATAACAGACTATATCTGGCCTACATTGAAGGCAGGCGCAATTTATGAAAATGATTATTTGCTCGGAACTTCCATGGCAAGACCTCTCATGGCAAAAAAGCTTGTTGAGATCGCTGAAAAAGAAGGAGCTCTCTACATTGCACATGGATGTACGGGGAAGGGAAATGATCAGGTGCGTTTTGAATCAACTATCAAAGCTCTTAACCCGTCAATAAAAATCATTGCACCATGGAGAACATGGGATTTTAAATCAAGAGAAAACTTACTGGCTTATGCGGAAGAACACAATATACCGATAGCACAATCCAAGGCTAAAATCTACAGCAGAGACCAGAATATCTGGCATATCAGTCATGAGGGCGGAAATCTTGAAAGCCCATGGAACGAACATCTGGATGATATCCTTGTCATGAGCGTACCGCCTGAAAAAGCTCCGGATAAAGCGACATTTATCGATATTGACTTTGAAAAGGGAGTACCGGTAGGAATAAATGGAAAGGTCATGCCGCCGATTGAGCTTCTCACCGAATTGAACAGGATCGGCGGGGAGAATGCTATCGGAACCATTGACATTGTTGAAAACCGTCTCGTCGGTATGAAATCCAGAGGTGTTTATGAAACCCCGGGAGGAACAATCCTGTATAAGGCTCATGCCAACCTGGAGAAGCTGATTCTTGACCGGGATACTATGGCATATAAAAATATAGTGGGGCAGAAATATGCACAGCTGGTTTATGACGGATTATGGTTCACCCCTCTGCGGGAAGCCATCGATGCTTTCGTTAATTCTACACAGGAACCGGTTAGCGGAACTGTGAAAATGAAGCTTTACAAAGGCAATTGTTTGCCGGTTGCTTCTAAATCCGAAAACTCGCTTTACAGTGAAGACTTTGCTACCTTCAGCGAAGATGAAGTTTACAATCAAAAGGATGCTGAAGGCTTTATAAATCTCTTCTCGCTGGCGATGAAAATCAGAGCAATATTGAAGCACAACAAGTAAGGAGGTAATTAACAGAAAAGATGAAACTGTGGAAAGGAAGATTCTCAAAGGCAGAAAATTCATTGGCTGAAGAATTCAATGCTTCTATTGACGTAGATCAAAGGTTATATAAGCAGGATATAACCGGCAGTATCGCACATGCGAAAATGCTGGCAAAGCAAAGTATCCTGAGTGAGGAAGAGTCTCTTGCAATAGAGTCTTCTTTGCTTGACATACAAAAAGAAATTGAATCAGGTAAAATTGACTTTACCATAGAACAGGAAGACATCCACATGAATATAGAGAGTATACTGACGGAGCGTTTGGGGCAAACAGGGAAAAAACTGCACACAGCAAGAAGCAGGAACGATCAGGTCGCAGTGGATATCCGTCTTTATCTGAAGGATGAAATCCGTACTATTATTGTACTTCTAAAAGAGCTCAACTCTGTTCTGACTGAAATTGCAAAGGAAAACAGAAATACCGTCATGCCGGGCTATACTCACCTGCAGAGGGCTCAGCCGGTTACTTTGGCGTTCCATCTGATGGCTTACAGGGAAATGTTCCGGCGAGATATAAAACGATTTGAAAACTGTTATGAGGGAACTGATTCCATGCCATTGGGCGCCGGTGCTCTGGCAGGTACTACCTATAACACGGACCGTGATTATCTGGCAATGCAGCTTGGCTTTTCAAAAATCTGTCAAAATGCCATGGATGCTGTCAGCGATAGAGATTTTGCCATTGAATTTCTCGGCTGCTGCTCAATAACGATGATGCATTTGTCCCGGTTTTGTGAGGAACTGATTATATGGAGCTCTTCTGAGTTTCGGTTTATTGAAATGGATGATGCTTTCAGCACCGGAAGCAGCATTATGCCTCAGAAAAAAAATCCTGACATGGCTGAATTAATCCGCGGGAAAACAGGCAGAGTGTACGGAGATCTGATGACTCTTCTTTCCATTATGAAGGGGTTGCCGTTGGCGTACAATAAAGACATGCAAGAAGACAAACAGCCTGTCTTTGACGCCGGTGATACTCTAAAGAGCTCTTTGACAATATTTGCTCAGATGATTGCTTCTATGAGGATCAATACCGATGTGATGGAGCAAGCCGCAAAATCAGGCTTTATGAATGCAACAGATGCTGCAGATTATCTTGTCTCAAAGGGGCTGCCCTTCCGGGAATGCCATGAGATCATTGGCAGAATTGTTCTGTATTGCATCGATCATAATAAGGCAATAGAAGAACTGACCTTGAATGAATTGAAAGGTTTTTCCGATAAATTTGAAGAAGACATTTACGAGAAAATCGATATCCGCGCTTGCATTAAGGCTAAAAAATCAAAAGGCTCTACTTCTTTTGAAAGCGTTGATCAGATGCTGACAGAATAGGCCACAACTATCAGGGTGCGCATGTTAATTGGATCATAATTTCCAGCTTGTTGTAAACTGCCCTTTCAAGGGCATCGTACATGGGCTGGATTTCTTCTTTTTTAAGGTAGCTTCTTAAGGCAGCATAATATTCTGTTTCGCTAAAATTCAATAGCACAGGGGGGAAACCGTTTCTTAACAGCTCATAGTACATTGCCATTCTGGCCACCGCTTCCGTATGAGTTTCATACGGGTAAATTTCAATCAATTTATTGTGAAGGTATGCAGCTTTTAGAATAGGGTTGTTTATAAAGTCGTCTGATTGCATCCATTGGATCAGTATATCCATCTGCTCCTCTATCTCGCTTGGATGAGGCGGGTTATAGCCAAGTGTAAAGAGAACAGGATTTGTCCTTCGATATTCCTGTGCCGGACAGTCTGCAAGGATTTGATAGAAGCGAAAAAGATGTTTCTCATCGGGTTCTACATTCATATCAGCCATATCATACGACATCTTGATTGCCTTTTGGTATTTTATTATAGAAGTATGATCATTGACTTTCACATCAATGACAAATTCGCCGTTGACTATTTTTTGTACGCTGTTTCTTGTGATATTGTGTCCGTCCAGCTTCATAGATGTATATATCCAGTCGACCAGATTAATTTCATCGATAAGTTTTATCGCTTCTCTGGTATAAGGCTTTCTGGTGTCCAGTATGAGTTTCTTTTTTTTGATTTCACGAAACACGTTTCAAACCTCGCCTTCTCATTTTTCTCCATGTCAGCTCGCATAAATACGTTGAAACTCAAAAAACCATCTTCGCAAAATGGAATGTTAATTTATGGATTTCTACTGTATTGTATTGTATCATATTTATCACTGATATGGTATAATACAGAATAAAAAACGGTTTCGTTTTATATAGTGATAACTGCTTGAAAGGGGATATTTTATGTCTTTACCCGATTATTTTTACGATGTCAATATTGTTTCCGTAACCATCAGACTTTTTCTTGCTGTCCTGTATGGCGGTATCATTGGTTTGGAAAGAGGAGCGACAAGACACCCGGCCGGCTTCCGTACTCATATACTTGTTTGTGTGGGTGCCACTCTTGCAATGCTTACTAATCAGTATATTTGTGAAACTGGCTTGTATAACCCGGCAGATCCATCCAGACTCGGTGCTCAGGTAATTACGGGAGTAGGCTTTCTGGGAGTAGGAACTATACTTGTAACCGGTGGAGGGCAAAAGATAAAAGGGCTAACAACTGCAGCGGGTTTATGGGCTTCCGCCTGTATCGGACTGGCTTTGGGTATCGGTTTTTATTCCGGCGCCATCGTTGCAGGTTTTCTTGTTTTTATATCGCTTAGATTCCTCAAAAATATAGAGAATTACTTTTATGACTTATCACGCGTTATGGACTTATATGTAGAATTGGATTCTCTTCCCAAACTGAAGGAATATCAGAAATTTATAACCGATCAGGGAATAGCGATACAAAGTTCCCATCTTAACCGATATGGGCGCGTAGCAACCAATGGGATCGGATATCATATGTCCATAAGAATTCCAAAAGGAATAAAGCATGCGGAAGTAATTGAAAGGCTTAGCAATTACGAGGGGATTTACCTTATTGAAGAAACTTGATTTTGAATCACAATAAAAAGCAATAAGACTATAAGAAGGTTTGACTATAAGTTGAAAGGACTGGCTTAAGCCAGTCCTTTTTATCTCTCAAATTTTCTATTTGTCTTTATTTTCTTTATTTTCTTTTCTTTTTTTGAAGAACTCCATCGCAGGCTGTGGGAACAGTGCTCTTGTAAGAATATCTTCGTCTTGCTCAATATATTCCGCTATTTCCTCTTTTATTTTATCAAGCTCCGGCTCAATCAGGTCTGCGGGTCTGCAAGTTATTACCTCACCTTTTCTCAAGATTTTCTTAACGATTTCATCCTTGATAGGAACAGTTGTCTTTCCATACATGCCTCTGACAAGCTGCTTGACTTCGTTTGGTACAACCTTATACCTTGCGCCGGTCACTACATTAAGAACAGCCTGGGTGCCGACAATCTGACTCGTTGGTGTTACAAGCGGAGGGTAACCCAAATCTTCTCTGACCCTTGGCACTTCCTGCAATACCTCTTCAAACTTATCCATAGCATTCTGCTGCTTCAGCTGAGACAGTAGATTTGACAGCATTCCGCCCGGTACTTGATAGATCAATGTGTTGATATCGACACCCATCAGTTTCGGATCCATAAGCCCTGATTCTATATATTTCTCTCGAATCGGTTTGAAATATGCAGCCGCCTTATTTAATAGCCCCATATCGAGACCTGTATCATGCTCGGTACCTTTGAATGTGTAAACCAAAGGTTCTGTTGACGGCTGTGATGTACCTTCCCCGAACGGCGAAAGGCAAGTGTCTATAATATCTACTCCCGCTTCAACCGCCTTCAGATATGTCATGCTTCCCATTCCGCTTGTTGCATGAGTATGAAGCTCAAGAGGTATCTTTATCTCACTTTTGATTTGTTTGACTAACTCATACGTATTATACGGGCTCAGCAGACCGGCCATATCCTTAATGCAGATGGAATCTGCTCCCATCTGTTCGATTTCTTTTGCAAGGTTAATGAACACCTCGTTCGTATGTGCAGGGCTGATTGTATATGAAATAGCTCCTTGCGCAGTTCCCCCATATTTCTTAGTGGCTTCTATTGCTTTCTGAAGATTCCTCGTATCGTTTAATGCGTCGAATATACGAATAATGTCAATTCCGTTACCTATAGCCTTGTTTACGAATTCATCCACTACATCATCAGCATAATGCTTATATCCCAGGAGGTTCTGTCCTCTCAGCAGCATTTGCAGCTTTGTTTTTTTCACAGTCTTACTGAAGGTTCTCAGACGATCCCATGGATCTTCATTTAAAAATCTTAAGCTTGCATCAAAGGTTGCTCCTCCCCATACTTCCATTGCGTGATAACCGATATCATCCATGACTTCCAGTATGGGAACCATTTCGTCAGTTGTCATTCTGGTTGCAATCATCGATTGATGGCCATCTCTTAATATTGTTTCTGTAATTTTTACTTTTGCCATATTCCCCTCCATATTAACAATCTGCCTATATCAAATATTTTCTAAACATTGATATAATAAGTGATAACTTATTATTACATATTATGGCGAAGAATGAAAAATCTCAATATTATCTCCGACTTTTACAGTTCCGCCATTTAGAACTCTCGTAAATATTCCTTCTGTCGTTCATAATACATCTATCGTGACTGAAATCCTCATGTGCCTGATGTTTCTGCTGTAATTGTCTATCATTTTATTTTACCACAACAGATGACAGTATATCCTGAACATAATTAGGCAATGAGAAAGCTCCTCTGTGAAGCTCTGTGTTATAATATTTTGTCTTCAGTCCGAATTGTTTCCATATCTCCGGTTTCATGTCGTTCAGCGGATCAAAAGCTTTGGAAGCAAATCCGAAGTACCAATAGCCTGATGCGTAGGTTGGTGTGTTGAATCCAAATACTTTCGCAATAGGAAACGTCTTTTTAATTTTTGCATGTGCCTTTTTCATCTCTTCTATATCGCTATCAAAAAAAGCTCCTTCATGCTGGTTGATCAATATACCCTTATCGCTGAGCACTCTATAGCAGTCCTCATAAAAGCCAATTGTAAATAAGCCTTCACCGGGTCCGGCAGGATCCGTAGAGTCAACCAATATAAGATCGTAAGCTCCCGCAGGGGCTTCCTTTACAAATTTCAAACCATCGGCAAACATCAGATTCAGCCTTGGTTCACTATTATATACCGAAGATGTTATGGGCAAATATTTTTGACAGGCACGAACAACTGCCTCGTCTATTTCTACCATATCGATCTTCTCGATCGACTTGTATCTTGAAACCTCTCTTGCGGTACCGCCGTCTCCGCCGCCGATGATAAGAACCTTTTTTATATCGGGATTTATGCAAAGAGCCGGATGGCATATCATATCGTGATAAACAAATTCGTCCTTCTCTGTAACCTGTGTATAGCCATCAAGCACCATAAAAACACCGAAGGTTTCATTGCGGAATATTTCCAGTTTCTGGAATTGTGTACGTTCAACATGGAGTATCTCTTCAATTTTAAGAGATAGTTTGACATCGTCATCCGCATAATACTCAGAAAACCATAAATCATTATTCTTGGTCAGCATTCTTTATCTCCTTCTACTTATCCGGCAAGTTCTTGCCATAAAACACTTCGTCCATTTCTCTTCTTAGCTTTGACGTAATTATATTAATTTCATCCTCAGAAATGTCATCCACTGAAAAATTAAAAAAGTAGTTATCCAGGTCAAAACTTCTCAGCTTGCATTTGGTATGAAAAATATTCTCCTGAAAAACATTGACGTCAATCATATAATACTGATCAATGAGGTCCTGTCTAATATAGTTCTGAATCGAATTAAGTTTATGATCTATAAACATCTTTTTTCCCGTGATATCTCTGGTAAAACCCCTTACACGATAGTCCAGTGTCATCATGTCTGCCGCAAAGCTTTCTATAAGATAATTCAAAGCTATCAGAGGTGAAATCTCCCCGCAGGTTGATACGTCGATATCAGCTCTGAAAGTGCAAACACCGCCGTAAGGATGATATTCGGGATAGGTGTGCACAGTAATGTGACTTTTATCTAAATGAGCAACTACAGAAGGGTTTTCGACTTGAACTTCTGATTCCGGCGGAGCGCTTCCTTCACAAATCATAATCGTTACGCTTGCCCCCTGAGGGTCATAATCCTGTACTGCAATGCTGAGTATCTTGGCTCCGATAATATCCGTTACATTTCTTAAGATTTCAGTCAGTTTTGCTGCATTATATTGCTCATCAATATATTCAATATAAGCTCTTCTGTCTCCGATCGATTTTGTATAACAGATGTCGTACATGTTAAAGCTTAATGTTTTTGTTAGATTATTAAATCCATGTAATTGCAATTTTTCCAACGATATTTCCCACAACCTTTCAAATCCTTCAAAGAAATCAATTAATTGAATAATTATTAATTTTACCACTTGTCCCTTGGAAAAGCAACATAAAGGACGATTTTTGGTTCTTCACTGTAGGCTTACAATACCTGTGTTATAATATCGTTAAATATGATGAGAATATGTATATAGTTAAAGAATACTTTTTTTAGACGGTTTTAAAGGAGATATATGATGACTGATAGTGGATTGAAGAATTTACTGAGCTTTCTGCTCAAAAATAAAGACGTGATTTTTACACTGCTTGATAAACTTAAACACGAGGATATTGAAAAGGGGCTGCTTGCTGTTCCAGACAGTATAATCAACCGTGACCTGAAAATGCTGATCATAGATAAAGCCGAACCGTATCTTAATGATTATTCGATCGCCTTCCAGCAAAATTCAATTTTTATCGATCTTGATATCGACGCAAAACAATTAGGACGCTTGAAAGCAAAATATATGCTTAACGTTACACGTTTTGAATTTCATAATGAGATACATCAAATACAATTCTCCTTCAGGGAAGATGTAAGTTCAAAAGGCAATTTAATGCAGAATATGGCTGTAAAAGCGGCAGGCATGAAAGGGAGCTATTTGCAGTTAGCTGCAGATATGGCAAAGATAAACTTCCTCAGGGTAGAAAAAGGCACCATTACCGTCGATATCAATGCATTAAACGCCGCAAAAAAGATACCCTCCGAACTTGCCATCGATTATGTCAGCAGCGAGGACGGAGTATTGAAGCTCAAATTTCATATTTAACAAAGATTAGTTTTATTAGTAAGTTTACGAAGTCTTTTGTTTGAGTAATTTAATAAAGTGGTATAAATATTTTATTGCTAAGATTATTTATAGAAAGGAGTTTGATATCATGAGTAAAGAGCCAAGATTTTTTATTTGTAAACATTGTGGAAACCTGATGACGTTATTGGAAGATTCCGGAGTTCCCGTAGTCTGCTGTGGAGATGATATGACTGAGCTCGTTCCCGGTACTTCAGACGGTGCATATGAAAAACATGTCCCTGCAGTGGAGACAGATGGAAGTAAAGTAACCGTAACCGTAGGCAGTGTAATACACCCGATGCTTCCGGAGCATCATATTGTCTGGATCTATCTTCAGACCAATTTGGGCGGTCAGATCAAATATCTTAAAGTCGGTAATGAACCTAAGGCTGAATTTGCACTTAGCGCCGGCGAAACTGCTGTAGCAGCTTTTGAATATTGTAATCTTCATGGATTATGGAAGGCTGAAATATAACACAAATCCTATAAATGCGTATAAATTTACGGATAGGGATTTCACACTTGATAAAAATATAATTAATTGGAGGTACATTTAATGAGTATGTTTTGTTTTCAATGTCAGGAAACAGCAAAAGGCACCGGTTGTGAAGTCAGAGGTGTATGTGGCAAGACTGAAGATGTTGCTAAGCTGCAGGATCTTTTGATCTATAGCCTGAAAGGAATTGCCGATATAATTAATAAAGAAAAAATGGATGTAAGCAAGCTTGGAAATATCAATCATGAGGTAATAAAAAGCCTGTTTATGACCATTACTAATGCAAACTTCGATGCGGACGCTTTGGAAAAACAGATTGATGAAATGATTTTACTAAGGGATTCATTGAAATCAAAATCAGCATCCGGAAGTTTCCATGATGCAGCTTCGTTTCAAGCGGGCAGCTTAGAAGAGAAATTGAAAAAGGCCGCAGATATCGGAGTCCTCTCCACTCAAAACGAAGATATACGTTCTTTAAAAGAGATGAATATATATGGATTGAAAGGAATGGCTGCATATTTTCATCATGCGCTCAATTTAGGCAAGGACAGTTTGGAAATTACTTCCTACATTTATGAAACTCTTGCTGCTTCCTTAGACGATTCTCTATCAATAGATGAGTGGGTTGCAAGAACATTAAAAACAGGGCAGTATGGAGTATCTGTAATGGCTCTGCTGGATCAAGCAAACACTGAAAAGTACGGAAACCCGGAAATTTCAGAAGTAAACATCGGTGTAAGGAAAAACCCGGCCATTTTGATATCCGGGCACGATTTGACTGATCTTGAACAGTTGCTGGAACAAACTAAGGATAGCGGGGTCGACGTTTATACTCATAGTGAAATGCTTCCTGCTCACTACTATCCGGCATTTAAAAAGTACCCCAACTTTGCAGGTAATTACGGAAATGCATGGTGGAAACAGATCGATGAGTTTGCTTCCTTTAAAGGACCTATTCTCTTCACCACAAATTGTATCGTTCCGCCAAGAAGTGAAGAAGTGAGGGGAAGAATATTCACAACAGGAGCCACAGGTTATCCGGGATGCATTCATATTATACCGGATGAGAATGGTAAAAAAGATTTCTCTCAAATCATAGAGCTTGCAAAGACGCTTGAGCCTCCGGTAGAAATTGAAAGCGGAACAATAATAGGCGGTTTTGCGCACGAACAGGTTTTCGCTCTTGCTGATAAGGTCGTAGATGCAGTTAAGTCCGGTGCAATCAAAAAGTTCTTTGTTATGGCAGGCTGCGATGGCAGAATGAAATCAAGAGAGTATTATACTGAGTTTGCAAATAATCTTCCTGCCGATACGGTAATAATGACAGCCGGCTGTGCGAAATACCGCTATAACAAGCTTGGGCTTGGTGATATCAACGGTATTCCGAGAGTATTGGATGCAGGCCAGTGCAATGACTCTTATTCTCTTGCATTGATTGCCCTGAAGCTTCAGGAGATCTTCGGACTTGATGATATGAACAAACTTCCTATCGCCTTCAACATTGCTTGGTATGAGCAGAAAGCTGTTATAGTGCTGCTGGCCTTGTTGTATTTAGGCGTAAAAAATATCCATCTTGGACCTACACTTCCCGGGTTCCTGTCACCTAATGTTGCAAATGTCTTAGTCGAGAATTTCGGGATATCAGGTATAGGGAACGTTGAGGATGATATTAAACTCTTCATGGAAGCCTGATTTGAAAGTGAGTCGGAGTAGGCATTTGGCGAACGTTTAACAATAAACGCTGGAATTGAGTATTCCAGCGTTTTTATTTTGTAAACGGTAAACCATCATCCTGGAGGGAATCGAGGCATAGTATGCCTTATTTTTTTGAAACTCTTCAGCAAAATGAAAAAACGTTGAAATTTCAATATTCCAACATTCTCATTTCGCCCTTTTCGGACACTTTGTGGTGCGCGATGAGGGACTTGAACCCCCACGGTCGCCCGCTAGATCCTAAGTCTAGTGCGTCTGCCAATTCCGCCAATCGCGCAAAATATTTGGTGACTCCACCGGGAATCGAACCCGGGTTACCGCCGTGAAAGGGCGGTGTCTTAACCGCTTGACCATGGAG
>CAYLLJ010000017.1:0-496 GCA_964384725.1 uncultured Oscillospiraceae bacterium
GATAAAACTACAGAAAGTGAAAACCTATCATACAAACAGTGAGGAAGTCGTGGGTAAAGCACTTGCTCTCAGAAGTCAAGGGAATATCGGCATAGCCTATACATATAATGAACCTATCATATGGTATGAATTTGTTTTTGAAACGGCAAGGCTGGCGAAAGAGAAGGGATTGATGAACGTCCTTGTAACCAACGGTTATATCGAAGAAGAACCCTTGAAGAATTTATTGCCGTATATTGACGCCATGAACATCGATCTAAAAGCTTGTAAAGGGCAGACTGGAAAGTGTCAAGTCAACGATACGTGAATCTGTAAAACATTGCCACGTAGAGATCACCACCCTCTTAATACCCGGCTGGAACGATTCCGCTGATGAGATGGAGGAAATGACAAAGTGGCTGTCTTCCTTATCCGCAGACATTCCGCTTCATCTTTCCAGGTATTTCCCGAATTTTGAAATGACGGACATACCGCCAACACCTCGTAATACCTTGCT
>CAYLLJ010000017.1:531-23557 GCA_964384725.1 uncultured Oscillospiraceae bacterium
AACAAAATGGGGGACAGTGTCCCCCATTTATATTCAGATCATATTCTTATCCAGATATTTTGTTAATTTACCGAGGCAATTCACATAACAGCCGAATTCATTGTCATACCACCCGAAAATTTTAGCATGAGTGACAGGAATACTGATATCCTTTGCAGCAGTGATTCCGAATTGCTGCAATGTTTTAGAATCAATGGTCAAAAAACCGGTTCTGGTATGGTTTTCATGGCCTTCAATGACCACTGCCGCAGGACAGCCTACCATATCTGAAGAAACATTTTGATTTTCGCTGTATAGCAGGAAGTCCTTCTGGGGTCCGTTGGCTGCTTTTCTAAATATGTCATTTATGAAATCCTGAGTAATTATCGGTTCCCCGTTTTCAGAAAGAATTGAGCGGAAGGTCAAATTAAGAGATATCAAAGACACTGTACTGACCGGGACTCTGATTGAGTCGGCCATAAAGCCGATTTCTTTTATCGCAGGGAGAATTTCCTCTAATGCGATCGCAGCACCGGTTGAAGTCGGTATGATATTATTTATAACAGAACGGTTCCGTCTAAGGTCACTGCTGCCGGCTTTCGGCGGCGCATCAAGAATACTTTGATTATTTGTTGCCGCATGGACCGTGGACATAGATGCAGTAACGATATTTGATGTTTCTTCTGTTTCAAGAAGCGGCTTTACCATATGCGCCAAGGCAGTGGTAGTGCAGCTTGCTGCCGATATGATATGATGCTTGACAGGGTCATATTCCGAATGATTGACTCCGTACACAAACATAGCGCTGTCATCCGGTTTTTTGGTAGAAGCATCTTTCATTTTAAATGGTGCGCTGACAATTACCTTTTCCGCGCCGGCTTCAAGATGTCCTCGCAGGCTTCCTTTGCTGTAATCGGCAGGAAGTGAGGGATCGAGGAAAACGCCTGTACAATCAACAACCAACCTGACACCTTCTTTGTTCCAGGGAATATCTCTCGGATTTCTTTCTTTCGTGAGCACTTTGATCTTTATCCCGTCAAATTCGAACAGGTAATCTCCCAATTCTGTTATCTGGCAGGTTTTGCCTGTATGCCCATATAGAAATCGGTCAATTGAACCATAGGTAGAATCAGTCGTCAGATAATGGATGATGTCATTTGGATTCTTTCCGAGATCTCTTCCGGCATTGATTACAATTCCTTCAAAATGCCTTAAAATCAGATGATTCCATAATGTTAATTTTCCGATTCTGCCGATACCGTTAATTCCTAATAACCGTTTTGATTTTAACTGTGCCTCCACTTGCATTTCCTCCTCTAATAGTTCGCCTGATTTGTGAAACAAATTGTATATTCCCGTATCTTACGGAAAAAAGTAAGAATTAAGTTAATTGACCTGCCGTTTAATCATCGGAGGTCTCATAAGCACCTTTATAAATAAATCCGGAACTTCCGTCAATCGAGATTTCATCTCCGACATTGAAACTCCCGCCGCGGAAGGTGCAGGTTTTCTCATCATCATTTACCTTTAAGCTTTTACAGCTTACGATACACACTTTACCTAAACTGGCGGCTGTTACCGCAGCATGAGAGGTCGCTCCCCCCTTTGCAGTAATCAAACCGTCGCAGTTAAAGATAAGCGGAATATCATCCGGAACCGTATCCGGCCGTACTAATATGATTTTTTTATCAGGATTTCTTTCTTTAAATTTTTCGATGTCATCCATGCCAAAAGTTAAAATCCCTGACAGAGCTCCGCCCGAAATACCGATCCCGCTGCCAACGGATTTCATTTTTTCCGGTTCGGTAACAAAGGTGCTGATTATGCTTTGTTTTTTTAAATTCTGGTTTCTGATCTGAAGTATATATAAGCTTTCAGGTTTGTCTGACTCAAAGGTAAATTCTATTTCCTGATGTGTGTAACCATGCTTTTCAATCAATTGTCTTGCTATCGCAAGCAGATGACTATATATTTCCGGGAATGCAGATTCCAAAGAAAAGGCTGCATCACTGTTATATTGTTTTCTCTGTTTTTCTGTGATAGGCAATGTGTTTACCAATCCGGAAACCACATCCTCACCTTGACTGCACAGGGCAAAATCACCAAAAAGATTAATGCCGGCTTTTCCGTTAAAAGGGCTGTTTGTAAATAAGACGCCTGTTCCCGAGTTTTGAGAAAGATTCCCGAGTATCATCTTTTGCACAATTACCGCAGTGCCCCATTCGTCGGCTATTTGCATATGATTTCTGTAATATATTGCACTTTTTGTTGACCAGGAATCCATTACTCCTAAAATTGAATGTCTGAGCTGAAGAAAAGGGTCCTTTTCTATATGGATTCCTTTATCCTTCAGAACCTTTTCATAGGCATAACAAGTTTCTTTCATTTGCTTTGGTGAAAACTGTTTTTTAAGCTCCAGGCCATAATCCGCCTTGCGGAATTTCATCACTTCATCGAAAGTATCCCTCTCTATTCCGTAAAACATACCCCAGCTTTGGAAAAAACGTCTGTAGCAGTCCCAGGCAGTCCATTCATAGCCGGCTTTTTTGCTAAAGGCCTCTGCAATTTCATCGTTCATCCCAACATTGAGAAATGTTTTCATAGCACCCGGCATTGACAGGGAAGAACCCGAACGGACGGAGAAAAGCAATGGATTATTAGGGTCTCCGAATTTCATTGATGTTATCTTTTCTATTTCTGATATCGCATTGCGGACGTTCTGATTGAACTCGTGATTCATATGCGGGTGGCGGATTACAGTTTCCTTGTGCCGAAAAACCTCTGTGGTCAGAACAAAGCCCGGAGGAACCTGCAAACCGTAGGAAATCAGCTTTTTAAGGAAATAAGCTTTAGACCCTAAAAAAACCGGGTTATCCATCTCAAGAGATTCAGAGTTCAGCGGACTCAGAATCAGATCCGGGTCGTAGCTCATAACATTATGGATAAATTCATCCGAATAACCTTCAACCATGCTTCGCAGCGTGTTGACAATATTTGTAATAAAGTTATCCAGATCCTGAACCAGAAAAGCAGAAGATAAATTATCTCGAAAGAACTTTTCTGATTCCATCTGCGAAAACTGTCTCCTATCCGCCTCGGCGAGGGAATGGTAGTCAGGAAAAACCTGGGGAATAATATCCGCAAGCGGACGTTCGTATGAATCTATAAAGTACTCACTTGTGATTTTCTTAATATCCTGCGCCATAAATTGGAAGAGGTTAATATATTGATCCAGTGAAAAGCTTGGCGAAGACAGACTGTATTTAAACATATCAATATTAGAGTTAAATCCCTGGTTGCTTATTCCATCAAGTTCAAGCCCTTCCTTGAAGAGCACTAAAACATTATATATGCGGCGGAATGTTTTTAATGTTATATATTCAAGATTTACTGACTGCAGCAGCTGTACCATTAGTTTTGAAGCAGTCTTTTCAAGTCGGAACATCAATCCGAGTGCATCAAATTTTGCTTCGATATACTGTCCATACATTGAAGGGATACCTGCTGCGATATGACGTTTATAATAGATATCCTCCACGGCCGTGCTTTCTTCAGGATCAAGAATGATCTCTTTCAGGCGCAGCATGAATTTATATATCATAAGCAAAGATGCTTCCGGGTCATTTGCCTCCATTTGTTTCTTTAATGCATAACGTTCCTCTTCGGTAAAGAAGTGATAGTTTTTCAGCATGTTGATAATATCCTCTGATTCCAGAGAATATTTATCGCGAAGAAGAGAATGAATTTGGAAGAGATAAAGTACGCGTTTCCCGTCCCTGTCTGTTTTATCCGGAATATTCGCAAGAAGCTGCTTCAAACGTTCGATATCAAAAAGGAAAAGCTCCTCCGGTTCGGTACCTGCCGCTTTGCATAATTCGGACATGATTTTATTAGTATTGACATACCATTCACTCTTGACATCAAGCCACTCAAAAACGTCATCCGGAATGATGCCTTTCAATCTTGATTTGTCGCCGTCTACCCAATAAAGAATGATTTGACGGGTGAGAGCAATGTGAGTATTGTTACTTTCGGTATGAGTCTGCTTACGGAGAAAATGAATCAGACGATCCTGCCGGCGTGAGATCTCGTCGATGGCAGTGGTTATTTCTCTCAACTTTCCTTCTGCACCGATTTCCCTGAAATATACGGGAAAGATTCTGGCCAGCTGTTTCATTTCTCTGTAAACAGGTGCAATATCAGAATTCAGCAATTTTGTTACTTCTCTCTGGAAGAGATCGGTATCGGATATGAATATACCGCCAAGTTTCAGGTTCACGATCAGGGCTGCCAGCAGTTCCCTCATTTCATAAGGAGAATATTCGATCAGTTCCATCCAGACCTTTATATTTTTTACATGGTTCGCATTGATTTTTATCTGCCATTCGGAATTCATGGTCACTTGACCCGGATAATGAAAACCCAGCTGAATAAGACTCTTAACGAAATATGATATTATGCTGTCATTCTTTGTATGAATGATTTCCTTGCCTAACGTAAGAACGCAATCCAGTACTGTTCCGGCATGATCTGTTTTCAGCTCTTCAAAGAGAACCATACTCTTGTCAAGGAAAAAGGTAATATTATTTTCATCTAATTCTTCAAGCACACTCCGCAGATAACGGTTCATATCGTAAAGCAGATGATCCTTTAAATGTACCATACCCGGAAGATGCAGCAAAAAATGAAGGTAGTAAATCTTCTCCCGCGATGATCCGAATTGTTCGGTGAATCCGCGGAAATAATTAGAGATATCGTTAAAAAACATGAGATCATAGAGTTCGTCCCATTGGGTGCACTTTTTGAGTTCGTACCGGAGACGGTCAAAGAAAGGCTTCTTAATTTCCTGAAGTTTATCAGGTTCCAATGAGTCAAAGTGAATGTTTCGTTCGCTGAGCCAGGCTTCAACGTCGGCAGTATTTCCCCAGTAATCAATGCACTTATCAAGCAGTCCTGCGGTCATCTGAAACAGGCAGTCCCTATATTCAGTGAATTTGGCAATTTTATTGAAATAGGTTTTAAAGTAGCCTGAATTGAATAGATAGAGGTTTTCATGAATCTGAATATCCAGCTTTAATAAATCAAGGCATTTCCAGATGATTGAATGAGGAAATTCAGATAAATTAACAAGGCGCTCCATGAATTTAATGATAGTTTTAATCAGAAGTTCCCTTTGCTCTTCAGTTAAGTCTGAATCGATAAGATCTTGAAAGATGTGTACAAGGACATTAAGGGCTTTTTCTGATTCCTCATGAGAATTATAAAACCAGAGATCATTGAGGCTTATATTGTGCAGTACTTCAATGACATACTGATAATTTACGAATTTATGGTTTAATTCAATAATGAATTCTTCAGCTCGCTTGTGGATACCCCATTTATCCCTTGATATATCAATAAACCATTGCTGCTCCTCGGTTATCTCGATATCCGAATCCCTCGTCTGCATTAAATTGGCTTCAAGTGCCTTTGAAGTAAAATTATCTGCCATTTAAAAACCCCCCTAATTTAGCAGGTTGTTTGTATTATAGCACAATAATCTTAAAAAACACAACAAATATGACCAATTAATATAATAATCCTTAAAAATTTGACTTTGCCTGACAGGCCTGACGGAATGTTAATATGAAAAAATCTAAAAATCAAAGATTTGTGATTTTCCGCATAATGTTAAAAAGGGCAGAAGATTTACTCTTCTGCCCGGGGTTTATAATTGTCTACCAGCTACAGCCGTTTGAGCTGTGAAATTGGAAAGCATTCCTTTGATGTTTTTCTCTTCTGCCGGAGCCTTGCACATCGTTGCAGCCGCAGTAGAATGCATCATCTTCATCGCGTACCGGGCAGCAGTCATTTCCGGCATCCCTGCGCCATACACAATCATTAATTCTATCATTGGATTCACAACGGCAATCAGGACGATCAACTCCGCCTATTATACAGTCCTCAATATCTTCCTCGATCTCAGCTCCAGTAACAGAACCCTGACAGGGAAGCAGGCCTTCACAGGCATCCAAACAGAATAAAGTTCTTCGAACAGTTTCAACGTGCACCACCGGTTCGATAGCCAGCGAAGTAACAAGAGAAACTGTGCAGTTAGCCGGGCTGATTACAGGAGGACATTGGAGACACAGGAGACATAGGCAATGCTTATTGCGGTTTCCATTAAGTTCTGTTTCACTTTCATCAGTTTCGCCAACTGCTTCAGACCCATAAGGATACGGACGCATTCCGCAATTTACGACCAATCTGGGATTGACCAGGTTGATCTTCGCAGTGAACTGAAAATTGATATCCGGTGCGACGCCATTTATGGCGCATGGCAGACTCAGATCGCGGATCGCAAAACTGCTCAGACTTCCGGGCGGAAGCGAGATATTGGCAGAGTCCGGCGCACTGGATATTTCTGCACGGAAGCGGCACAGCCTGCCTCCTGTGGTCACTGTTCCCTCAATTACGAATGTCGCCCTGAAATCCCAGGGGCCGGCATTGTCGATAAGAAAAAATGCTTTTGTCGGAAGTCCTTTGTCTAAGCATCTGTCCTTCTGGACTCTTGGAAGGACATTGGCTGTTTTTGCTGTGTATTGACCATTGGAGTAGCTGACAGAATCCACGGGAAATCCGTCCAGCGTAACCTGACTGGCGTTGATGTTTCCAGGAGGCCTCGTGTTGAAATACTCAACGACTACAAAGGAATTGTCTATCTCAAACACGGCATCAGCTGTAAGCGTGCATGGTATGATACTGCAGTCACATCCGTCAAGAAAGAGCTTAACTTGAAAATCACTGTTATTCGGGATAATGGAATTTAAGCCGTTGTTTGGGGTACCGGTATTTAAATTGAAAAGTATGGGACTGGCTGTATCTTCATTAAACGAAAAAACTTTATCTATATGCACTAAATTTGATTGTTTGCTCGTAAAATTGACGCCTTCGATATCAATATTGGTTCCGCAGGTATGACCCAGGCAGCTCCTTGAAGATGATCCGGCATCGGGTTGTCGATGTTGTTTCATATTTGATAACCTCTCTTTATGATTGAATTTTAGTAATCCCGGCTCACATCACCGTCGGTTTGCATATTGTAATGTAAAAAATTGTAAGCCCGGTTACTATGTAATGGGGGTCATGGTTCAATCAAATATGCTACATTATATGATATTTATTTTTAAATGTCACTCAGAATAAAGCATGTGACGTCAAGCAACATTTTGTTGGCTTTTTTATATGACCTCACAACATATTGTAGTTTAAGTGATAAAAGCAGAATTAAACTGGGAAGAAAGGTATTGTTTTAAAAAAAAAACAACCTTTTTTGATTATCGGTGGTTGAAAAGTGGAGGGAAGTGGGGTATAGTGGTGATAATCAAAATTTTAGTGTGGAGAATTTTCTATGTTTATCGGGGAATATCAAAATTCCATAGATGCAAAAGGCAGAATCATTGTCCCCTCTAAATTCAGGGAGCAGCTTGGCATCAAGTTCATCCTGACAAAGGGCCTGGACAATTGTCTGTATATCTATCCTATGGAAGAATGGAGCAAATTTCAGGATAAATTAGTTAGTCTCCCGGTAGCCAACAAGGATGCAAGAGCTTTTGTCAGATATTTCTTTTCCAGTGCAGTTGAATGCGAAGTGGACAAGCAGGGGAGACTTACCATTCCGCAGAATCTAAGAGAGCATGCAAAAATTGATAAAGAACTGGTAACAATAGGTGTATTAAGCAAGATCGAAGTCTGGAGCAAGCAGGAGTGGGACAATTATAACGAAGGATCAAACCTCGGCCCGGATGAGATTGCTGAAAAAATGGCTGAGTTTGGGATATAGGTAATACTATGGAATTCAAACATACCTCGGTGCTCTTACTGGAATCAATTCGATATCTAAACATAGATCCGGAAGGGATTTATGCAGATGGTACACTTGGAGGCGGAGGACATGCTTCCGGTATTTGTGAGAAACTGAATCAAACGGGGATTTTAATAGGAATCGACAGAGACGCAGATGCAATCGGCGCATCCGAAGAGCGTCTGAAGAGCTATCCATGCAAGAAGATATTTGTCCGCGACAATTATGCAAACATAAAGAATATTTTAAACTCTAAGGGCATCAAGAGCATACAGGGAGCCATTCTTGATTTGGGAGTTTCCTCCTTTCAGCTGGATAATTTTGAAAGAGGTTTCTCCTACATGCAAGATGCGGGCCTGGATATGAGAATGAACAGGGACGACCCTTTGACAGCAGAAATCGTAGTCAATGAATACAGACAGAATGAGTTGACAGACATCATAAGAAAATACGGAGAAGAAAGATGGGCATCACGCATCAGTGAGTTCATTGTAAAGGAAAGACAAAAGCATCGTATAAGAACAACATCTGAGTTGGTGGGAATTATAAAAGCGGCAATACCGGCTTCTGCAAGAAGGGAAGGTCCGCATCCCGCAAAACGAACTTTTCAGGCAATTCGCATAGAGGTAAACGACGAGCTTTCCAAACTCGGCCGTGCGGTAGATGATTTTATTGATGTTCTGGATGACAGCGGAAGGTTATGCATCATTACTTTTCACTCCTTAGAGGATCGAATCGTTAAGGAAACGTTCAACAGAAGAGCAAATCCGTGTACATGCCCCAAGGATTTTCCGGTTTGTGTCTGCGGAAAAAAGCCGGATGTAAAAAAAATAAGCAGTAAGCCGGTCTTGCCGACTGTCAATGAACTTAACATGAATCCGAGGGCCAGGAGTGCAAAACTTAGAATAATTGAAAAACATTTATGAGGTAAGAGTTTATGATGGCAGCAGAAAAATGGTATGAATATCAAGAGTGCTATAAAAAATACGGCTTTGATATGAAGCCTGTTTCGGTTAAAAATGAATCAACAAAATCAAAAATCGTAAACACAGGAATCAATGCTAAGGATAAATTTCGGATGGTGTTTTTTACGATATTGATCGGTATGCTTTGTATAGGTTTGATTTTATCCACTGCTTATGCCGCAAGCATTAAAGTAAGCATCAATACAATGATCAAAGAAAATACTGTAATTCAAGGAGAAATAGAAAACCTCAACGTAAAGATTGAAAGCGCTTCAAATATACAGATATTAGAATCAAAAGCTGCAGCAGACCTCGGGATGATATACCCGGCTGCAAATCAACTGGTGTATATAGACGCTGAACGAAAAACCTCTAAAGACTTCGCATTCGTTCTCCAGGAACAGGCATATAATTGACGAAGGTTCTATATAATAATAGAGGGAACAATAACTGCATAATGTTTATGATAAGCCAGAGAACTTAATGATAATGGAATAAGTGTGTAATCTGGCTTTTAACATGTTGATAGGAGTATTGCAAGATGTCACCGACTACTAACAAAAATAAAAGAAGGCTTGTGTTTCTTTTTGTAATCTCATGTCTTTTATGCACTGCATTAGCTTTTAGGGTGGGATGGATTCAGGTCGTCGCCAGTGAAAAATATGCAAAGCTTGCAGTAGAGCAACAGACCAGGGACGTGCCAATTCCGGCAAAAAGGGGCGTTATCTATGACAGAAACGGAAAAGAACTTGCTATCAGCGCAGTGACCAGCAGTATATGGGCAAGGCCGGGTGTGGTGAAAAATGCCGCTACAGATGAAGAATCTGCAATTAAACAGGAACAAACCGCCGCTAAACTTGCAGAGATCCTGGGTATGGATAAAAATGCAATCCTTGAGATAATCAGCCAGGAGCGCAGCCTGGTAAAGATCGCCAAGTATGTTGATAAGGAGAAGTCAGATAAAATCAGAGCGGAAGGACTAAGGGGAATCGAAATTGCAGAGGACGTAAAACGGTATTATCCCATGGGTGCCTTCGCTGCACATCTTCTTGGAAGCACCACTGATGACAATAGGGGTCTTGCAGGAATCGAATTGAAATACGACAAATATTTAAGCGGTATTCCGGGACGATGGATAAAAAATACAGACCGCGACGGTGACAGCCTATCTTACGGAGTTGAAAAATATTTTCAGGCAGAAAACGGATTGAATCTTGTTCTTACCGTCGATGAGGTCATTCAGCACTATGTTGAAAAGGCACTTGATACGGTAATGGTTAATACGCAGTCAGATCGTGTAATGTGTATTGTTATGGATCCTAAGACGGGCGACATTCTTGCGATGGCAACAACTCCGGACTATGACCCGAACAATTCAAGAGTCCCGCTGACATCAGGAGGAGCGGCTTATGTTGATAGTTTATCTGACAAAGATAAGCTAAATTACTGGAATGCAATGTGGAGAAATCCGCTGGTCAGCGATACATATGAACCGGGTTCCACCTTTAAACTGCTGACGACGTCAATAGCGCTTGAAGAAGGAGTTACACATCTGGATGACAAATTCGTTTGTACCGGTTCCATCGTTGTAGCCGGTGAAAAACTGAAATGCTGGCGTTTCTATAACCCGCACGGAGCTCAGAATCTTGTTGAAGCTGTCGGAAATTCATGCAATCCCGTCTTTGTACAGCTTGCTCAAAGAACCGGATATGAAACCTATTTTGACTATTTGGAGTTATTTGGACTTCGTGAGAAAACAGGGATAGATTATCCGGGAGAGGGGTATGCTATTCTTCAGCCTGAAGAAACCGCGGGCCCTGTAGGGCTGGCAACTATGTCATACGGTCAGGGTATTGCTGTTACTCCGATTCAGCTGATAACAGCTGTTTCAGCATTAGGAAATGAAGGTAAGCTGATGCAGCCAAGAATTGTTAAGGAGCTGAGTGACAGTGACGGTAATGTGATACAGAGTTTTGACACGAAAGTGGTACGCAATGTCGTTTCAAAAGAAACAGCAGATGAGATGTGTCTGATAATGGAAGCTGTCGTAGGTGAAGGCGGCGGCGGAACTGCCAAGATTCCGGGATACAGGATAGGAGGCAAGACAGGTACGGCAAACAAGGTCAAAAATGGCGTATATACAAGTGAGACCTATTCTTCTTTTATAGGAATGGCGCCAATGGACGATCCCCAGATCGCAATCCTTCTGATCGTAGATAATCCAAAAGGCGTAAAGTTTGGAAGTCAGACAGCGGCGCCGGGTGTTAAGCTGATTCTTGAGGAAACACTGAGATACTTGAATATACAGCCGGGTTACAGCGAAGAGGAATTGCAGAGGATGCAGACTGAACAGACCGAGGTGCCGGATGTCACAGATGTCAATTTCAGCGAAGCCATAGGTATCCTGGGCGGTGCATCTCTTAATTTTACTATCACTCCTGCCACTGATTCAGGTTATGACTTTGTAATAGTAGATCAATATCCAAAACCGGGTGAAAAAATGCAAAAGGGAGGAACCGTTTGCTTGTATAAAAATTAGGACTGAAAAGCCTAAATCGGCAAAACCGATAATAATATCTGCAAGGAGGAACCAGCAAGATGAAATTAAAAGATCTGTTACGAGAAACAGATGTATCGTATCCCGCTGACCTCAGAGATCTTGAGGTAACAGGACTTGCATATAATTCAAAACTTGTGGAGAAGGGATACGCTTTTTTCTGTATTAAGGGATATCATACAGACGGACATATATTCGCTTTGGATGCAGCCTTTCGGGGTGCATCCGTTATAATTTGTGAAGAAGATATTGCTATGACGGCAATTCCGGTTTTGAAGGTAAAAGACAGCAGGAGGATGCTTTCAAAGATATCAGCTAATTTTTATGAAAACAAGGGTATGCCGTTTCATATCTACGGTGTTACAGGTACCAACGGGAAAACGACAATAGCATATATGCTAAAAAAAATCATCGAAGTATCGGGAAGGCCATGCGGGATGATAGGTACAACAGGTTATTATGTCGGCAGCAAAGAGTATGAGGCACATAACACAACTCCCGAATCATGCGATCTGCAGCGAATGTTTGCAGAAATGAGAGAGGAAGGCATTTCAAATTGTGTTATGGAGGTTTCTTCACACGCATTAACGCTTGGAAAAGTGGATGATATTATGTTTGATGCTGCTATATTTACAAATCTTACTGCAGATCATATGGATTTTCATGAGAATACGGAAGATTATTATAAAGCTAAAAAAAAGCTGTTCTATAAGACACATGGTACGTCCGTTGTCAACCTTGATGATAATCACGGAAGAATGCTGTATGATGAATTAAAAGGGGATAAAAAAAGGGTAATGGGTTATTCGTTAAAGGATAAAAAAGCAGATTATTTCGGTGTAATCATTGAGACAACGGAAAAGGGCTCTGTCGTTCAAGTTACGGAAAAAGGAGCCGAATGCAATATGATTAAATTGAACACACCGGGTATATTTACCATATACAACGGAATGGCTGCTTTAGCCTGTGCCCGGTCCGGCGGTTTATCTATTATGACGATTCAAAGAGGGCTGGAACTGTTGAAAGGTGTTCCCGGGCGATTTGAATTGGTGGAAAACGATAAAGGTATAATCGCCATCGTCGATTATGCTCATACTCCGGATGCACTTGAGAAGGTTTTGAAAACAGCGACTGACTTTAAAAAAGGCAGGCTGATCAGCATATTCGGATGCGGGGGAGACCGTGATACTAAGAAAAGAGCTCTTATGGGGATGATAGCGGGAAAATACAGTGATTATTGCATCATAACCAGCGATAACCCCAGAACAGAGAAACAAGAAAATATCACTGCGGATATTGAATCCGGCATTTATGATACCGGCTGTAATTATGAGATTATCGAGAATAGATACGATGCTATAAAAAAAGCTGTTTCTATTTACAACAAAGGTGACATAATAATAATAGCGGGCAAAGGTCATGAGACTTATCAGATCATAGGTGAGGAAAAGTACCATTTCGATGACAGAGAAGCAGTGAAAAACATCATAGAAGACGGTGAATAAAATGAGAAGTTTAACAATAAGACAAATTGCAGATGCTCTAAACGGTGAGTTGCTGTGCGGAGATCCGGGTACTGCGGTGAGAGGTGTTTCAACTGACTCACGAACGATCACGGAAGGAGAAACCTTCTTTCCCCTGATAGGAGAAAATCATAATGCACATGATTTTATTCCGCAGGCGCTAAAACGTGGATGCAGCCTGGTGGTTCTGTCAGAAATGCCGGGTGAACAGATACTCCAAACCGGTAAAGCAGGTTTTATCCTGGTCAAGGATACGGTTGAGGCGCTTCAAAAGCTTGCAGCTTATTATCTGTCTCTTTTATCAATAAAAAAGATAGGAGTAACGGGGAGTACCGGAAAGACGACCACGAAAGAAATGCTTTACAGTGTTTTTTCGGAAAAATATAAGACGGCAAGAAACCAAGGCAATCTGAATAACCATATCGGCTTGCCCCTGACCGTGCTATCACTTCCTGAAGACACAGAGGTCGGAATATTTGAAATGGGAATGAGTGAGTTTGGTGAAATAGATCTGCTTGCTGAACTGGTACACCCCGATATCGGAATAATTACCAATATAGGGATCTCCCATATTGAAAACTTAGGGACTCAAGAAAATATATTAAAAGCAAAACTGGAAATTACGAATTATTTCGATCAAGACAACATTTTGATCATCAATGAGAACAGTGATTTATTATCAAAAGAAAAATCAACCGGAAACTACCAGACCATAACCATAGGTGAGACAGGCAGAAGCGATTTTATTATTTCAAATATAAGTGATTTTGGAGAAAAAGGAATCGAGTTCGCTATTGAGCATAAAGGGTCCAATATGTCCTCATCTTCGCAAAATTTCCGCCTTAATGTGCCCGGACGTCACAATGCATACAATGCAGCTCTTGCCGTTGCTGCAGGGATATCCTGCGGGATTACCATGAAAGAGGCCGCGGCAGGACTATTGAAGCTCAAAATTACAGATAAACGTCTTAATATTAAAGGGAAAAACGGGATGAAAATAATCGATGATACATATAATGCGAGTCCGGATTCAATGAGAGCCGCTATTGATGTATTGAATGCTACAAAGGGTTTCAGAAAAATCGCAATTCTTGCAGACATGTTTGAACTGGGCGAAAATTCGGAAGCTTTTCACCTTGGGGTGGGACGGTATGCGGCGGAAAGCGGCCTTGATATGCTGATAGCGGTTGGCAAAATGGCAAAATATATAGCAGAAGGTGCAAGCGGAAAGCTCCAAGAGAATAAAATCCATTATTACGAAACAAAGGAGTTGCTGGTCAAAGATATTGGGAGTATGATATCATCCGGGGATGTTATCCTCCTTAAAGGCTCAAGAGGAATGGCTATGGATCAAGTGGTTAAAAAAATAATGGAGATAAACTGAGTATGGGATATTTACAGATAGGGATAACGGCGGCAATCGCATTCGTCATAACAATAATTGCCACCCCCCTGCTGATTATGATACTAAAGCGTAATAAGGCAGGGCAGAGCATAAGGGAAGACGGCCCGCAGACGCATATGGTAAAATCCGGTACCCCGACCATGGGAGGCTTGGCAATTGTCGGTGCTGTACTGATAACCTGCCTGACAGCAGGTGATATCAATACTGATATGATGATAATTATTATGGCATTTGTCGGATACGGAATTTTAGGGTTTCTGGATGATTTTGTCAAAGTCTCCCTTAAGAGAAATTTGGGCCTGACAGCAAAGCAGAAGATTGTTTTACAGATACTGATTGCGGCAGGGCTTGCTTACTATCAATCAAGGGTTTCCGTGTATGGAACCACGGTATTTATTCCAATTATAAGAGAATATGTAGATTTTGGCATATGGTATGTCCCATTTGCGGCATTCGTCGTCGTAGCTATGGTAAACAGTGTAAATCTGACGGATGGGCTTGATGGCCTGGCCTCGGGAGTAACATTGATTGTTGCATTGTTTTTAGCATTTGCAGGTTCTGAATATGGTTTTACAACAACCCCGGTTTTTTGTTCGGCAATGGCCGGTGCATGTTTCGGATTTCTGATGTTCAACAGATATCCCGCAAAAGTCTTTATGGGGGATACCGGCTCTATGGCACTTGGCGGGGGGATCGCTGCGGCAGCGATTCTGATGAATATTGAACTTGTAATTCCACTGGCAGGAGGAGTGTATGTCGTCGAAGCACTGTCGGTAATATTACAGGTAGTAAGTTATAAAACAAGGAAAAAAAGGATATTCAAAATGGCCCCGCTGCATCATCACTTTGAGTTAAGCGGATGGAAAGAAACGAAAGTAGTAGCGGTGTTCTGGATTGCCACTTTTATTCTGTGTTCAATCAGTCTGCTGATAATATAATTCAAGGAAGAAGGAATTTTAGTGAATCAATTAGCAAATAAAAAAATACTGGTAGTCGGCATGGGAAAATCAGGCATTGCCGCAACGCAGGCATTATTGAAACTGGGATCAGTTGTTTCTGTGTACGATCAGAAGGAAGAAGACAAACTTGATACCCAGCTGATACAATTTTTGAGGAACAAGAATGTAACCTGTTATTTCGGTAAAGAACCAAAAAATACGGAAGATTTGGATATGGTAGTAATCAGCCCCGGGGTACCTTTGAACACCGGCTTTGTAAAAAGAGCAAAGGATGCCGGAGCTGAGGTGATTGGCGAATTGGAAATTGCCTACAGAGTCGGAAAGGGAAAATACGCAGCAATTACAGGAACTAACGGTAAGACTACGACTACTACTCTTGTCGGTCAGATATTTAAAAATTCCGGCAGAAAAACTTACGTTGTGGGAAATGTGGGAGTTGCTGTCATATCAAAGGCTCTCTGCACCTCCGAAGAGGATTGGCTTGTAACCGAAACCAGCAGCTTTCAACTGGAAACGACACGCTATTTTAAACCGGAAATATCTGTACTTCTGAATATTACGCCGGACCATATGGACCGGCATAAAACAATGGAAAATTATTCGAATGCGAAAGCTATGATTTTTAAGAATCAGGATGAAAGCCAGTATTTTGTAGTAAATTATGATGATGCCGAATCCCGGAAACTGATAAAAGATTGCAAGGCGAAAGTAATTCCTTTCAGCAGAAAGTCAGCGCTTGATTTTGGATGCTTCGTACTTGACGGAGATATAGTCATACGAAATGAAGAGGGACAGTACATTGATATATGTAAAGCTGATGAATTGAAAATCCCGGGTGCTCATAACCTGGAAAATGCCTTGGCAGCAGCTGCAGCAAGTTACTTTTCGGGTGTTTCACCTGAAGTGATCAGCAAAACTCTGAGGGAATTCGAAGGGGTTGAACATCGTCTTGAATTTGTCGGAGAAGTTGACGGGATCCGATTTATCAATGACTCAAAAGGAACTAATCCGGATGCATCCATAAAGGCTCTTGAAGCAGTCAAAGGAAACATTATCCTGATAGCAGGCGGCTATGATAAGGGTTCGAATTATGAAGAATTTATTAAAGCATTTAATGGAAAAGTCAAACATCTGATTCTGTTAGGTAAAACAGCACCCGTAATTAAAGAAACTGCAGAACGGTTAGGTTTTACAGATATAACCATGGTGAAAACCATGGATGAATGTATAAAAACAGGCTATGAAAAGGCAGCTGCGGGAGATACCGTTCTACTGTCTCCGGCTTGCGCAAGCTGGGATATGTATACCTGTTTTGAGCAAAGAGGAGATCATTTTAAAAACTGTGTAAGAGATCTGGAGAAATAGAGGCTGTGCAAATTAACAAGCAAGGAGAAATAAATGGCGCATAAAAATAAGTCACTGAATAAATCAGGGGATTTTATCCTGACCATCATTGTCTTGGCGCTTGTGGTCTTCGGAGTGATTATGGTGTTCAGCTCCAGCTATTATAATGCCCTCAATGATTCGGGGGATCCTTATGATTATTTGAAAAAGGATATAGTATGGGCAATGTTAGGGTTGGCCGCCATGCTATTTTGTACCTATTTAGACTATAGAGTTTATGCGAAGTTTGCGCCGGCGATACTGGCTATAAGTCTTTTGTTATTGGGGCTGCTGTTCACTCCTTTAGGCGTCACAAGAAATTATGCAACAAGATGGATCGGAGTGGGTGACTTCACTATTATGCCCGGAGAAGTGGCTAAAATTTCAGTTATCATATTTGTTGCCTGGTATTTAAGCCGCGATCCAAAGAGAATCAGATCATTCACTAAAGGCGTGCTGCCAATGCTGGCACTTTGCGGACTTTATTTCGGTCTGATTATTTTGCAGCCGAATCTGTCGACAGCCATAACAGTCTGCGGCATTATAATCGGAATAATGTTTGTGGCCGGCTTGAACATATTGTACCTGGCAGGTATCGTCGGACTCGGTACGGCAGGTATAGCAGTACTGATATTGACCGATGAAGGCGGATATCGCTTAAAAAGGCTTACCAGTTTCCTGGATCCGTTTCAGGACCCTTTAGGTGATGGATATCAGGTAATACAGTCTCTTTTAGCGTTAGGATCAGGAGGGCTTTTTGGTGTTGGTCTTGGCAGAAGCATCCAGAAGACGCTTTACCTTCCGGAACCTCAGAATGACTTCATATTTGCAATCATAGGAGAGGAGCTTGGCTTTATAGGCTGCCTGATCCTCATAGCTTGTTATATCGTGCTCATCTGGCGCGGTATACATATTTCCCTTAATGCGCCTGATATGTTTGGTACTCTTTTGGCATCAGGTATTACGATCATGCTGGCATTGCAGGTAATTCTAAATATTGCCGTAGTCACATCATCGCTGCCGCCGACCGGAATCACACTGCCGTTTATAAGCTATGGGGGGAATGCCTTGATACTCTTTATGGGCTCAATGGGGATATTATTAAACATTTCAAGACATTCAGCCAGATAGATTAAGTGGGCGGTTTCCAAGAGAATACTCCGGCAGCCGCTTCTGGAGGATACAGAATGAGAATAATCATGACAGGCGGAGGAACCGGAGGACATATATATCCGGCTATCGCTATCGCAGACAAAATAAAGAGAAAACATCCTGAAGCGGAAATCTTATTTATCGGCACCGAGCGCGGCATGGAAAAAGACCTTGTTCCGAAAAATGGATACGAGATTCGCTTTATCACAGTCAGCGGGTTTAACAGGAAAAAACTGTGGAAAAACCTCAGAACAGCAGCAGACCTAGCTATAGGATACAGACAGGCGAGCAGGATCATAGAGGAATTCAGACCCGATATGGTCATTGGCACAGGAGGCTATGTATGCGCTCCCGTGGTGCGCGCGGCACAAAAGAAGGGCATCAGATCATATATTCATGAACAGAACGCTTATCCCGGGTTGACAAACAAGCTATTAGAAAAATATGCGGAGAAGGTGTTCGTCAGCTTCCCAGAATCAAAAAAGCATTTTAAGAATCAAGACAAGCTAATTATAACGGGAAATCCGATTCGAAAAAGTTTTATAATCTGCGGCATGAATAACAGCAGAGAGAAAATGGGGATCAAAGCTACCGAGTTCGTGATACTTTGTTTTGGAGGAAGCCTCGGCTCGGAAAAAATCAATAGCACAATGCTGCATGTGATTAAGGCGATTAACGGCATGCCGGAAATCAGGCTGTTTTTTATTACCGGAAAATATTATTATACAAATGTATGCAATACAATTGAAAAAGAGGATATTGTTTTGAATGACAATATAAATGTAATTGAATATGCGGATAATATGCATGAGTATATTTCTGCTGCGGATCTTGTTATCAGCAGGGCAGGGGCTTTGACCGTTTCGGAAATTACAGCCTGCGGGAAAGCATCTATTCTAATTCCGTCTCCCAATGTGACCGGGAATCACCAGTATTACAATGCCAAGGTAGTAGCAGACAAAGGCGGTGCGATAATCATAGAAGAGAAGGATCTTTCCGATGAAAGCCTGCTCGGTATTATACTTCGCTTAAAAAATAATAAAGAAGCATTAAACAACATGTCAGCAGCAAGCGCAAAGGTTGGCAGAATCGATGCAGTCGATATGATTTATGATAATCTCGGAATTTAGACATATAGTTTTGAAAATCAGCATTTTTGCCTGCTTTGTCGAAGTTCCGGTCAGAATGCTTAGATGTAACACCTTTTAAAGAACATCATATTATAATTAGAGGCTGACGAACTTCAGCCTTTAATTAACGGCAACCGGCTCGCCAGATTTGTATTACAAATTGACGGCGAACTATGCAAGGAAATCACGGATATTCAAATAGTTGATTTTTGCTGCAAATTGAGCCGAAAAAGAGGTGTTATTCTCGTGGAACAATTTCTGATAGGCGGCGGAAAGAAGCTGACCGGCGAGTATGAGCTTACAGGTGCCAAAAATGCGGTTTTACCGATACTGGCCGCTACCATCATTACAGGAAACGAAAGTATAATAAAAAGCTGCCCAAATCTTTCGGACGTACAGACAATGTTCACCATTTTAAGAGAACTTGGATGCAATATTACACAAGATGAAGACAAAGTGATAATAAATACGGAACCGATAAATTCCCATACGATACCTGAACATTTGATGAGAGAAATGAGGTCCTCGGTTTTTTTGATGGGACCCATGATCGCCAGGTGCGGAAAAGTAACGTTGAGTTACCCGGGTGGCTGTGAAATCGGATTGCGGCCTATCGATATTCATCTATCAGCACTGAGAAAGCTGGGTGTTACGATCAAGGAGGCACATGGTTTCCTGGAATGCACAGCGGATCGGCTGACAGGATGCAGAATACCGCTTGATTTTCCAAGCGTAGGAGCAACTGAAAATGTAATGATGGCGGCAACTGCCGCCGAGGGGGAGACCAGGATAATCAATCCTGCGAAGGAACCGGAAATCATTGACCTTCAAGACTATCTGAATGCATGCGGAGCAGACATCAAAGGAGCAGGGACAGGAGAAATTTTGATTTGCGGTAAAAAATCATATCACCGCGCAGAACATAAGGTAATTCCCGACAGAATCGAGGGAGGTACCATTTTAGCGGCAGTGGCAATGACTGGAGGCAGCGTCTTCCTGAGAAATGCCATACCGGAACATATGAGTATGACTTTATCAAAGCTGAGGGAAGCAGGCTGCAGAGTACGTGAAGGCAATGACTTCGTAGTTATGACGGCTCCGGAAAAATTGAATGCCATCGACACGTTGATAACCCAGCCATACCCCGGATTCCCAACCGATATGCAATCTCAGTTTCTGACACTTATGACGTTAGCGCAGGGTACAAGTATTATTACAGAAACTATATTTGAGAGCCGTTTCAAGCTTATAGATGAGCTTATGAAAATGGGAGCCAAAATCAAGGTGGACGGCAGAACCGCAGTAGTTACCGGAGTAAATAAACTTACCGGAGCAAGAGTCGTGTCAAAAGACCTTCGAGGAGGTGCATCTTTAGTGCTTGCCGGCTTGAGTGCAGAAGGGGAAACAATTGTAGAAAATATTTGCCATATTGACAGAGGGTATGATAAATTTGAATTAGCGCTGCGCAAAATAGGCGCCGACATCAGACGGGAAACGATACGGGATAGAACTTGAGGGAATAGACAATGAAGGAAACGGATCAGGTCAGGAAGAAGAGAAAGAGGAAAAAGAAGCATTATTTATTGAAATTTGTTATTTTACTGGCATTAGCAACGGGTCTGTATTTCTTTTTTTCATCAAGTATGTTTGATATCCAGAAAATTACGGTAGAAAATAATAGTCATTATACAACAGAACAACTGATCAGCCTGGCGGGAGCAAAGACGGGAGAGAATCTGTTTGATGCATCTCTATCCAAGATGAAAGAGAAGCTGTTGACAGATCCCTATATAAAGAATGTTAAACTGAAAAAGCGGCTGCCCGCCGAGGTTGTCATCAGTGTCGAAGAGCGCAAAGAGGATGCCGCAGTGCCTTATGGAAGCAGGTATATCCTTATCGACAGTGAGGGAATGGTTCTTAGAATATCGGATGCAGAGCCAGCCATTACGCTGCTTACCGGTATGGTCGTTATCAACATGGAACCGGGTACTCCTTTGGAAGTGGAACAGAACGCCCTGCTGACAGACACACTGAAACTGCTTCAGCAAGCTAAGGAGCATGAACTGTATTTTAAAAAGATTGATATTTCAAACCTTGTGATTAAAGCACATATTTATGATCAGCTGATTTGTGAGGGTACGGCGGAGAATATTATGGACAATCTGGACTCTTTGCAGGATGTGCTGTATGATTTATATACAAAAGGAATTGAACGTGGTGTGATTAAAATGGGAAGCGATGAGTATTTTTCGTTCAGCCCATTGGTGGAATAAACGACGATAGGAGATATATAACAAATGAAAAAGAACAGCGGTATTATCTTGATAGGGCTGCTTGCACTGTTTATCGGACTGGTGATATCCATCCAAATCACGACTACACAAGGTTCGGATCCCGGGGGGCTGATACCGTACGCCAAAGCTCAGGGCTACCTTGAAGAATTGAAGCAGGTAAGGACAGAGAAGGATGCTGCCTTACAGGAACTGAACGAACTTGAGGATAGAATAGCTAAAATTGAAGCAGAAAAAGCAAATGAAGACTTTTTTTTAGCGGGACTCGTTTCCGACCTTGAAAAATATAAAATGGCAGCCGGTGTTGTAGATGTGAAAGGCCCCGGTGTTGTTATAACTGTGGAAGATCCTATTCAGACAGATGAATTTTCAGATGAATATAGTGTTATCATGCTTCGCTATGAGTTGCTTCTGAGCCTTGTAAACAAGATGAAGGATGCAGGTGCAGAGGCGATTTCGATAAATGGGCAGAGGATCATAGCGACAACGGAAATAAGCCTTGCGGGTGATAATGTTAACATCAACGCTGTTCCGACAGCTCCGCCATACATCATCAAAGCCATTGGCAATCCGGATACTATAGAATCTACGCTTACTATCCGATTCGGTATCATTGAGCAAATGAAGAACTTCGACTTGAGGATCAAGATCCAACAGGAAAAGGAGATAGAGGTTCCTCGATACAGCGGGATACTGAAGTTCCGATATGCAAAACCGGTTAAGGCCGAAGAATAGGCTGGTGAGAAATATGAAACTTAGAACACTTGGCCTTTTCATAATCTGCTTTGCAATAGGGTTTTCGATTATTGTACAAGCCAAGGCAAACAACGGGCAGCGCCTTTATGTGTCGTCAAAGACAATTACAGATTATCAGACGACGATAGACAGTGAAAGAAAGGAAATAGAACGAATTGATAAGCTGACCGAAGAAGCCGGAATAAAACTGAGGGATTATCAAGCTCTTTCGTCCGGCGAAGACAACATACTGCAGGATAAACTACAGAAGGAAAGTGAAGAATACAAGGTATTCAGCGGAAATGCAGATGTTCAGGGGGAAGGCGTTGTCATAATTATTGATGATGGAACCAGGCCGCTTTATGAAGGCGAAGACCCCAATACAGTTCTTGTTCATGATATGGACATTCTAAACGTAATCAATGAGCTTAATCGCTCAGGTGCGGAAGTCCTTGCGGTCAACGGCCAGAGAATCGTTAATGAGTCCTCTATTTCCTGCTCCGGATATACTATCAGAATAAATGATCAGTTCTTTGCAAGACCGTTTGAAATAAAAGCAATCGGTGATTCAAAAAGAATGGCAGCAGCCTTGATAGGACCGGAAGGTTACGGTACTTTGCTGTCAGACTACGGAGTGATTTTCAAACTCACCATCAAAGAAGATGTGAAAATAAGAAAATTCATGGAATATCAAGCGTATGAATATATGACCAAGGTAAAAGAGGAGGAGTAAAATGATAATTGCAATGATATTGGGATTGATAGGAGGTATTGCTTTAGGGTTTACATTGAACATTTCCTATCCAACGGAATATTCGTTTTATATTACCATGGGACTTCTTGCGGCTATAGATTCGATTTTGGGAGCTGCCAGATCCCATCTGGAAGGGAAATACAACAACCTGATCTTTATTAGCGGCTTTGTCACCAATGCAATTCTGGCAGGGCTTTTGGCCTATCTTGGCGACCGTCTTGGCGTTCCTCTTTACTATGCCGCAATCCTTGTTTTCGGAGGAAGGTTATTCCAGAATCTGGCTGTTATCCGGAGGCTGCTGATTGACAAAATATTGGCAAAAAAAGATGAAGCCGGCATTAAGAAATAGA
>CAYLLJ010000017.1:23598-26526 GCA_964384725.1 uncultured Oscillospiraceae bacterium
CACAGGAGGTTGCGGGATTATGCTACATTTCGAAGTGAACGAGATAAATTCAGCCCAGATAAAGGTTATAGGAGTTGGCGGCGGCGGAAGCAATGCCGTCAATAGAATGATAGATGCCGGACTTAACGGCGTAAAATTTATGGCAATAAATACGGACAAGCAGGCATTGTCAAGTTCAAAGGCAGAGACGAAGCTGCAAATAGGGGAAAAGCTTACAAAAGGTTTGGGTGCCGGTGCAAACCCGGAAGTCGGACAGAAAGCAGCAGAAGAGAACCTTGAAGACATAACGAAATTTATGACCGGTTCGGATATGGTTTTCATTACGGCTGGAATGGGCGGAGGTACAGGTACAGGGGCTGCACCTATTATTGCAAAAGCTGCAAAGGATTTAGGCATACTCACTGTAGGAGTTGTAACTAAGCCATTCACTTTTGAAGGAAAGAAAAGAAAAGATCATGCAGAATTAGGAATTAAATTCCTTAAGAAATATGTGGATTCTCTCGTTGTTGTTCCAAATGACAAACTGCTGCAGATCGCAGAGAAGAATACTTCCATGCTCGAAGCATTTTCGATGGCAGATGAGGTATTAAAACAAGGTGTTCAGGGGATTTCAGATTTGATAGCTGAAGCAGGACTGATCAATCTTGATTTTGCGGATGTAAAAACAGTGATGAACGACAGAGGGATCGCTCACATGGGCGTTGGTAGAGGATCAGGGGATTCGCGTGTTGCCGATGCTGTTAAATCAGCCATCGAAAGCCCGCTTTTAGAAACTTCCATCGATGGAGCAAAGGCAATTTTACTTAATATTATGGGTGGCTATGATCTCGGAATGCTTGAGGTCAATGAAGCTGCAGATCAGATTGAAAAGGCGGCAGACAAGGATGCAATCGTAATCTTCGGTGCATCTGTGAAAGAAGACATGCAGGATGAAATCGTAATAACAGTTATTGCTACGGGATTTGAAGACAGGCCGTCTGACATATTGACGCCGGGCAAAGATAAGCCGGAAACCAACGCTGTAAATACTGAGACCACAGATAAAAGCCCCGGGGATTATATGGGTAATGAAGAGCAGGACAATATCATGCAATCAAAAGAAACCGGAGTTTTTGACATCCCGAAATTCCTACAAAAGGATAAAACTATAGATTTTTAATATTGATTTAAATTAACAATCCGAATGCCGTGAAAACAGACGCCAGTCTTGAATAGCATGGTCATTCAAATTCAGCAAGACGATTTGAATAGTGAGTCGGGGTAATAGCCGGCTTTTTCTAATAGGATGGGGAAATGAAACTGATAACCTCCGCTGATAATCATATATATAAGCGTGCAGCACAGTTGAAGCATAAAAAATATCGAGACGAGCAGGGTTTATATTTGATTGAGGGGACTAATCTTATCCGTGAGGCATATAATAACGGTGCCGATATAGAGATGATAGTCCAAAGCGAAGGCTATACCGAATCTATCCCGGTTAAATCAGATTCTCCGATGTCAGTGATGACAACGGGGCTTTTTTGCAAGCTGTCGGATACAGAGACGCCTCAGGGGATTCTTGCTATAGTAAAGAAAAGGATATATCCGGAAGAAGAGTTTTTTGATCTAAAGATGTCGGCTTCAAATCTTATCATTTTGGACAGGCTTCAAGACCCCGGAAATATAGGCACAATATTACGGACTGCAGATGCTGCAGGATTTCAGGGTGCAATACTCTTAAAAGGAACATGTGATATATATTCACCTAAAGTAGTCAGAGCAGCTGCAGGCTCACTTTTCCGTCTGCCTGTTATGATAGAGGATACACCGGACCGTGTAACCGGACTTCTTAGAAAATACGGTAAACGTATCATATGCACCGCACCGAACTGCAGCAAAAACTACTATGATATTGATATGAGTGAAAACACTGCAGTGGTAATTGGTAATGAAGGCAACGGAGTGTGCGATGAATTTCTGATAAAATCGGAAATTCTGGTAAAAATCCCAATGGAAGGAACTATTGAATCCCTCAACGCAGCGGTATCGGCAGGAATCCTGATGTTTGAGTCGGTAAGGCAGAGACATCAGAAAGGAATTATATAAAACAGACGATAAAACCCAGAAATAGGAGATTTGTGATTTAACAGAAAGTTAAAAAGAAATGGAGATCGGTTTATGCAAAATCAATTGACGAACATTTTGCAGGAGGCAAAGGAACAGTTGCTTCAGGCTTCCTCAATAGGAGAAACAGAAGAAGTCAGAGTAAGGCTGCTCGGAAAAAAGGGTAAGCTTACTGAAATTCTGCGCTCCATGGGTTCTTACAGCCCTGAAGAACGCAAAGAGTTAGGAAAAGCCGCAAATTCGGTTAGATCAGAAATCGAAGAATTGCTGGAAGAAAAATTTGCATCTTTAAAGGAAAAGCAAAAAAACGAAATGTTTATAACGGAAAGAATTGACGTAACCGAGCCGGGCACTAAATTTAAGCTGGGCGTCAAGCATCCGATTACTATAACGATAGATGAAATATCCCGAGTGTTCATGAGTATGGGATTCAGTATAGCTGAAGGACCGGAGGTTGAGACAGTATTCAACAATTTTGACGCGCTGAATGCGGCTCCGAATCATCCGTCCAGAGATTTTACCGATACATTCTATATTTCTGAAAACGTACTGCTTCGAACTCAGACTTCCCCGGTTCAGGCGAGGACACTGATAAAACAGGATCCGCCGATTAAGATAATTTCACCAGGCCGCTGCTTCCGATGCGATACGGCGGATGCAACCCATTCCCCCATGTTCCATCAGGTTGAGGGACTCAACGTTGATGAGGGCATCACCATGTCGGACCTGAAAGGCACCTTGGATTCCTTTGCGAAGCAGCTGTTCGGCTCCAAGGTAAAAACAAAATTCAGGCCTCATTTTTTCCCATTTACAGAACCAAGT
>CAYLLJ010000018.1:0-300 GCA_964384725.1 uncultured Oscillospiraceae bacterium
TACGACCCCGCGCGGGAGCTTATCATCGACCCGCTGTTGCCCTACGCGACGCTTTTAGGGGGAAATGACTCCGACACCAGCGACGCCATTGCGGTCGACGCCGAAGGCTGCGCCTATGTTACAGGTTATACGACTTCTACTGATTTCCCCGCTACGCCGGGGGCGTTTCAAACAGGCCTTCCCAGCAGTACTTCTGCGTATGTTACAAAGTTCAGCGCGGACGGCAGCAGCTTAGTCTATTCCATCTATCTTGGAGGGAGTAATAATGAAACGTATGGCCTCTCAATTGCGATAGACAGC
>CAYLLJ010000018.1:328-11084 GCA_964384725.1 uncultured Oscillospiraceae bacterium
AACAGGCTCAACGGATTTTCCTGTTACTCCTGGGGCGTTTCAGACGAGTATTAAAGGACTATATTCTTGTTATATCGCCAAGCTTTCGCCGGATGGTGCGAGCCTCGTTTATTCCACCTATCTTGGCGGCGACAGCATGGATAACGGTAATTCTATCCAGGTGGACGCGGATGGCTTCGCTTATGTGGGCGGGAGCACAACCTCGTCGAATTTCCCCATAACGCCGGGGGCGTTTCAGCCTTCTCTCAGCGGATACACCGATGGATTTCTCTCAAAGCTCTCTGCGGACGGCACGGCGCTGATCTATTCCACATATCTTGGCGACCACCTCACACAAATTATAGGAATTGCAATCGACGCGGCGGGCCACGTATACGCCACGGGACCAACCCTCTCCGCAAATTTCCCCGTAACACCCGGCGCGTTTCAGACAACCAGGAACGGCTATAGCGATGCGTTTGTAACGAAATTTTCACCGGACGGTTCCAGCCTTGTTTATTCCACCTATGTGGGCGGTAGTGAGGAAGACGCAGGCCGTGCTATCTGTATAGACGAACAAGGAAACGCCTATGTGACAGGCGCAACAAATTCCGCCGATTTTCCTATAACAGCCGGCGCGGCGCAAAGCACCTATGGCGGCGGCGAAACTGATTCTTTTGTGTTTAAACTGTCGGCCGATGGCTCGGCACTGGTTTACAGCACCTATTTAGGCGGCGATAAGACTGACATAGGGTATGGTGGAATAGCGTTGACTGCCAGAAACTGCGCATGCGTGACCGGCTACACGCAGTCATCCAATTTCCCGACAACCCCCTGGGTAAGGCCTACCGCCCTGCAAGGTGATGGCTCCGTTTTCCTCACGATCGTATCGGAAGACGGGACTTCTTTTCTAGTATCCAACTATATAGGCGGCTATATAGCCGACCTTAATTATACTCATGTCGACATTGCCATCGGCACGGATGGAAGCATTTATATTGCGGGCTCTACGGATTCAAGTAATTTTCCGGTCACGCCGGGCGCATTTCAAACCACCAGATCCGGAGTTACAGACGCATTTGTATACCGCACAAAGTTTGCGATATACGCAAAATCCTCCGTGACAATCACGAAGCTTTAGGTTTTAGTGTTCAGGAAGGTGCGGATTCAATCCTTGATATTGGACTTCCGGGCGATGCTCAGTTTGTAAATAATGCTAATCTGGCACATCGCCCTTTTGGTTAATTTAATTATGGCTGAATTTGCTCTTAAAAACAACATAATAAACAAGTCCCATAATTCCATCAGGCATTGCAATGGAATTATGGGACTTATCATTCGCAAATCCGCATGAATACAGGCAAAGCAAAAGACCGTCAGTTCAAAACTGACGGTCTTTTCAATGGTGCGGTCGAAGGGACTTGAACCCATACCCTCGCGGACACGGCCCTCAACCGTGCGCGTCTGCCTATTCCGCCACGACCGCATAAGAATGGATGTCATCTAATAAAACATCCTACACCATATTACCCAATAACTTTCTAATTGTCAACGAAAAAAAATTGCCTATTCTTCAGCTTTGGTTGTTTCATCCGGCAGTTCTGCAGGAATCTCGTACTCTGAATACCATTGCTCGCAACCCTGAAACAAATTAAAGAATACCGGTTTGATTTCACCTTTCATCGTTGGAGCTGAAATGGCGCCATAGGTTTTATAAAGCAGGCAGTAATACGGCAGGTCATCGATCATGATGTTTTGAACCTGCATGAATGTTGCTTTCCGCTCTTCCGTGGAAATACCGGACTCCATTTTATCAAGCAAAGCATCAAGCGCAGTGTTGGAATAACTGATAATATTTCCGGAGCCTGTTTGGAGCAGAGGCCTAAGGTCATAATTTTCTTTAAATTGATAACCGCCTATATATATGTCAAAATTTCCGGCTGCAAGATCTGTGTTATAAGCATTCCAGTTACGGTTTGAAATATAGGTCTTTATTGGAAGTTGATCAAGGCTTTCTTTGATAATTTGCGCAGCGGCGACTCTGCTTTGATTTTCCTCATTGACTAAAATATTGACAGAAATCGTTTTATTATGGATATCTTCAACTAACCCGTCGCCATTTCTATCTATATAACCTGCTTTTGTCAATAACTCCTTTGCCTTTGCAATATCAACATCATATTCAATATCCGGGCTTTTCACATTTAAAAAATTCGGGTAGTAAATCGTATTGTTTTGTATCCCATTTTTATAATAAGCGCTTTCTATGATTTTTTTTGTATCGATAGCATAGGCGATAGCCTGCCTTACATTTTTATCGCTCATTGCGGATTTTCCAAAATTAAACCCTATAAGCTCCGCTTCATTGGATGAGAAATTTGTGACATTTACATCCTTATTTGAATAAATAGTATCCCTGTCCATTTCCTTGGAAAATATAAGAGAAATATTGTTCACACCCATTAAATTAACTGCATTATTCCTTTCAGGTATGATCGAAAAATACAGTTTATTGGATGGAGCGTCACCTCCATGGTATTTCTTGTACCCTTCCAATACAATATGGGATAGTTGATTGTAATCTGTTACACGATAAGGGCCTGTACCGACCGGCATAAATTCTGCATCGGAATTTTTGGCATCTTCTATGCTTTTAAATCGGTGCTTAGGTATGATCGGGAATGTAAAATTGTGCATGGAATTATTCCGGTTTTCGCTAAAAAAGACGGTAATGCTGTACGGATCTGTGCTGTCAAGTTTAGTATTCCTGATATTGTTCATATTAACGATGTAGAGACTGCTGCCTGAAAAAGAAGTACCGGCAATTGTATCCATTGTAAATTTAACATCTTCAGCTGTCAGCTCTTCTCCATCCTGCCATCGGATACCTTCCTTCAGCTTGATAGTGACAGAGCTGCCGTCAGCTGCATATGAATAACTTTTTGCCAGAATATTGATCAGATTAAGATTTTGATCATAACCAAATAAACCTTCATAGATAAGTTTGTTGACATAATAAGCATCCTCGTCCTTCGAAATGACAGGATTAAATGTTCGGACCTTTTCGATAGGAATATAGATCTCCGTGGACTTTACAGTTTCTTTTTCATTCTCACTTGTATTGCCCAGAAAGTTGGCTGTCTGTCCGCAGCCTACAGCGCTGATAAGAATTATGATAGAAATTACACCAAGTGCAATGTTTCTCTTTGACATATTTCGTTCTCCGATATTTTAAATTGCTTCCAGCATCCGGTCGATCTGCTTGTAGAGCGCTTGTTCGTCTCCCGTATTGTCAAGGAGTACATCCGCACGCTGGCTTTTTTCTTCTCTTGTCATCTGGGCATTTATTCGCATCATAATTTCTTGCCGGTTCAAACCGTCCCGTTTCATTATGCGCTGAATACGTGTTTCATCATCAACATCAATTACCCAGGTTTCTTCGACGCTTTTATCGAGTCCTGTTTCAAATAATAAAGGTGCATCGATAAATATCACCTTTCCATTTTTTATTTGATCGGGTTCAAGTGCTGACTTTGCTGAATATTTGTACTCCTCACGTATATTGAAAATTCTGTCGTGAATGATTTCAAGGATTCTGGTATGCATCAGCTCATCAAGTATCTTCTTTTTTTCATGATCCAGAAAAATAATTTCGCCGAGTTTTTTTCTGTTGAGACTGCCGTCTTCTTGTAAAATATCAGTTCCGAATATTGATGACAATCTGATCAGCATTTCTGAACCGGGCATAACTATTTCTCTTGCTACTTTGTCCGCATCCAGTACGTGAAAACCTTTTGATGTCAGATAATCTGTGACTGTTGATTTTCCGGAACCTATGCCGCCTGTCAACCCTATTATTTTCATAACAATACCTCCGCCTGTTAATAATAATAAAGCTTTATTTCAATTCATACCAGTTTTTCCCGGTTGATACTTCCGAGGTAAGTCTTACACTTAATTTTACAGCATTCTCCATATTGGCTGCAATCAGATCTTTAACAGTATCCAGTTCTGAAATATGCGCCTGGATTATCAGTTCGTCATGTACCTGTAGTATGAGTTTTGATTTCAGATTCCTTCTATTCAGTTCACTATATACCTTTATCATGGCTATCTTTATGATATCTGCAGCGCTTCCCTGAATCGGGCTGTTCATAGCAAGTCTTTCGCCTGCCTGTCTAACCATGTAATTGCTTGCGTTTATTTCGTGGATTATACGTTTTCTTTTAGATATGGTAGTAACATATCCTTTCTCTCTGCAGCTTGCCACAAGACCGTCAAGAAATTCTTTAACCTTTGTATATTTCTTAAAATATTCTTGTATATATCTTTCTGCTTCTTTCCTGGTGATATTCAATTCGGTTGACAGGCCAAACCCGCTCATACCGTAAATTATTCCAAAATTTACGGCTTTTGCGTTGCTTCTCTCTCGAGCCGTAACCTGATCCTCAGGAATACCTAATACTTTTGAAGCGGTGATTTTATGGATATCAGCTCCCTGGTTGAAGGCTTCGATAAGCAGCGGATCCTGAGATAAATGTGCCAAAATTCTAAGCTCGATCTGTGAGTAGTCTGCACTTACCAATATATATTCTTCACTTTCAGGAATAAATGCTTTCCTGAGTTTCCGGCCCAATTCATGACGAATTGGTATATTCTGCAGGTTTGGTTCAGTACAGCTGATACGGCCGGTCGAAGCTACCGTCTGCTGAAAGTGGGCATGGATTTTATTATCACGGTGGATTAACGGCAAAAGACCATCTATATACGTGCTTTTCAATTTGGAATACATGCGGTATTCCAAAATCAGTTCTACAATTTCGTAATCATCTTTAATTTTTTCCAAGACTTCCGCGCCGGTTGCATAACCTCTTTTTGTTTTCTTGGCATAAGGGATTCCAAGCCTTTCGAATAGAATTACCCCAAGCTGCTGTGGTGAATTTATATTGAATTCCTCTCCTGCAAGACTGTAAATTTTAACGGTCAATTCTTTGATTTTTTCGCCGATTGTATCCCCCGAATCCGTCAATTCTTTTCTGTCTACAGCAAAACCGATGTTTTCCATGGAAGCTAACACTTCTATCAAAGGCAGTTCAATATCATTAAAAACGGAGTGGAGTTCTTCTTCTATTAATTTTTCATTTAACACGTGTATTAACTTCTCGACTGAAAGGCACCATTTTATTCCATAATCCATAAAGGCTTGTTCCGATTGAGGCAAAAATCCTAATTGACCGTTCTCTTTAAGAAAATCCGCTTCTTCTTCCATTTGCTCATGGAAATATTCAAGCATCAGAGATTTAAGGCTGTAATTGCTTCTTGAAGTGTCAATAAGGTACTGTGCAATCATCGTATCGAATTCTGTGTTAAAAAAGACGTCTTTTGCCAAAGTATCAAAATTATTGTTAGACAGCAATGCGTAATAATCTTCTTTCAGATTATGGCCTGATATTTTAACGTCATCTTGAAGCAGCTGCAACAAGGAGTGTAATAAATTTATACTATCCGGTTTAATAAAAAAGCAGGCATCGGTTGACAGAATACTTATCCCGTAAATAGTTGGTTTGTCTATATGATTATGGTCGTTAAATACCTTAATGATAATATTCGGGTTATTTTGCAGTTCATCTTTAAGAACCTTCATCCCTATTTCATCAGTTATCTGAATCTGTTTTACCGTGCTGCGGCTTACGGTTTTTTCTTTCTTTCCGATCGGCATTTTTTTAAGAAAGCTATTAAATTCAAGTTTTATATACTGGTCGATTAATACGTTGTAATCAGGCTCCTCTGCCTTGAATTCTTCAAAATCTATTTCAATTGGAACCTCGGTATTAATTGTCGCTAACCGTCTGCTCATTAATGCAAGCTGAGCATTATCCTCTATTTTACTCTTTATAGATTTACTTTCAACTTTATCGACATTTGCAATAAGGTTTGCGACACTGCCAAATTCATGTATCAGCTTAAGTGCAGTCTTCTCGCCTACTCCGGGTATTCCCGGTATGTTGTCAGATGGATCTCCCATCAGTCCTTTAAAGTCTATAAACTGCTCCGGTGAAAATCCATACTCTTCCATAATTGCAGCTTGATCGTAAAGATCAAATTCAGAAATCCCTTTCTTTGTGATCAGTACTTTGGTACGTTCTGTAGCAAGCTGCAGCTCGTCTTTGTCTCCGGTAATAATCATCGTTTCAAGGCCTTCCGCTTCAGCTCGTTTTGCAACGGTTCCAATGATATCATCAGCTTCATATCCGTCCATTTCAAGTATCTTTATATTCATTGCATCAAGAACTTCCTTCAGCAGAGGGATCTGCATCGCAAGCTCGGGAGGCATTTTCTTCCTTCCTGCTTTATAATCCGCATATTCGATATGTCTGAATGTCGGTGCTTTCCTGTCAAATGTAACCGCAATATAATCGGGCTGGTAATCAGTTCGAAGTCTATTCAGTATATTTAGAAATCCGTATACTCCCTGCGTGTACAGCCCTGTCTTGGTCATCATAGGCCGCTGCATGGCATAATAAGCACGATTGATCAGACTATTACCGTCAATAATTATCATTTTCATATGTTATAACCCCATAAATTCATTGTTGCAGATAATTTCAATTTCACCATCCTTGCCAATGATTAAAATCTCTTCGTTAAAAGCATAACCGTCTTTTCCGCGGAATATTAATACCTTGAATTCCCATTCTCCGGCTTGAATAAATCCGGATTCCAGAATCTGATATTCAAAATCCGCAAGTTCTTCCTCAATCAGCCCGGTGTAATATTGCACAGCGGCAACATTTCTTTCAACCCCCGATGATGTCAAAGAACGGCTGCAGTCGATTAAAGAGGATTCCATCATCAACTGTTTTGATGAATCTGCCGCAGGGGCTTCTTCAGGCGCCCGGCTGTCACTCATTTTGCAGACACTCATCTCAGGTTCTACAGGGACAGAAGAAGGTGATATGACGTCAGTGCTCTGGTTAAAGCTTGTATCGGACTCTTCGGAAGTCCCGGAATACATGATTGCTTCATCATCTGTTATAGATTCTTTCTTCTTATTACCGGCTGCAGCTTCATTATTATAAGCATCTGATTCCTTAGTATCGATATCAAATAGATCTGCTTGAGATTGCTCCGGCGAAACCTGTTCGGACGATTGTTCAGTACCTGTAAGATTATTCGGCCAATCACCTGTAACATCTTGATACAACCCGAATGATATGATGCCTACCGCAAATACTGCGGCTGCTGAAGTGAGCAGTCTCAGCTTTCTTGTTTTACCCGATGATCCCGACTTAGATCCGAAGCCGGCAGAAGCTGTCTTTTCTTCTTTTAGTGCCTTCTTCATTCTGTATTCAAAGGAAGCCGGAACTGAAACAGGCTCGACCTGATTTAGAAGCTCCGTCATTTCCTTAATATTATCATATTCCTTTTTGCATGAATTACAAGTTAAAAGGTGTCCTTCAACCGCCTTTTTCTTCGTTTCATCAAGCATTTGATCAATATAAAGCGAGAGCAATTCACTTATTTCATTACATTTCATTACGCTCCCCCTCCCTGTGGATTTTCATCATAATATTTAAATGAGTTTTAATAACAATATTTGTATTTGTTTTCGCGTTTTATGTATTTTAGACGATTTATAATCTATTTTTGTTCCAGTATGATTTCCCTTAACCGCAGTCTGGATCTGCTTATCCTGGATTTTACCGTACCGATTGAACATTCAAGGATCTCGCTTATCTCTTCATATGAGAATCCCTGTATGTCCCTGAGGATGATAATTTCCTTTTAATCTGCATTAAGTTTTTCCAGACATGATAGGATATGTTCTGTTTTTTCTTTATTATCATAAACCTCTTCAGGCGCACCTGACACATCCGGGATTTCGATAATCATATCTTTTTCGTCATCGTTCCTGTATATACTGTCCGTGGTATTCCGGCTGCTTTTTTTTCTAAGTATATCATTACAGGTATTTACAACTATGCGATACACCCATGTATCAAATCGGCTGTCCTCCTTAAATGAATTCAAATGTCTATATATTTTAATAAAGCTTTCCTGCAAGGCATCCATTGCATCTTCTTCATTTCGTAAATAACGCAGTGCAACGTTGAAAGCTCTTCCCTGACAGCCCAAAATAAGAGACTCAAAGCTGCTCTCATCCCCATTTTTCGCTTTTCTGATCAGTTGCTTTTCTCCTATGTACGACGTCATCTCAAAAACCTTTTCAAGCATTATGTTATTTGCTATAATTGTTTCAAATCAATCCTTTTTATTATAACATAGGGTGTATTGAGCAAGCCATAGTTTTTAATACGGCAGCTGACAACCGCAAGGAGACAATAATGCAAATATATGACTATCACACTCACTCGTCTTTTTCTGATGACGGTCACACGCCAATGAATGATATGATCGAAGCAGCATGCAATATCGGGATGAAAGAAATAGCAGTAACTGATCATTACGATCCTGATTACCCTGATCCGAACTACCCATTTTTGCTGGATTTTCCGGCATATCATAAAACTTTAAACGAAGTAAAGGATACTTACCATAGCAAAATCAAGGTTATAAAAGGCATTGAGATTGGGATTCAGCATGGAGAAGCCCTTGACAAATGTATTGAATGTACTAAGTCCTATGACTATGATTTTATAATAGGCTCATTTCACTGTGCTGAAGGTAAGGATTTAAACAGCCGTGAGTTTTTCGAAAATCGCTCGCCTGAGGATTCTTATGTCGCTTTTTATACTTACATGCTAAATTGTCTGAAATTATATAAAGAATATGACGTACTTGGACATTTTAATGTCATTGACCGATACACATCTAAAATCGTGCCGTTCTCTTACTTTATGGATTTAGTTGATGATATATTAAAAATAATAATATATGATGGCAAAGGAATTGAGTTCAATACTTCAAGCTTTCGATTGAACCTTGGAATCACAACTCCTTCCAATGAGATACTCAAGCGCTACAGGGAACTTGGCGGTGAAATTGTTACTATCGGTTCCGACGCCCACAGAACCGTTGATGTCGGCAGCCGATTTGAACTGGCCGTAGAAATGATAAAATCCGCCGGTCTTAAGTATCTTGCAACCTATGACCAGCGGAAACAGATTTTTATCCCTCTTGATTCATTGTAATTCAAATTATAAATCAAATCGTATACTCAGATATTCATACAAAATCCCTTGCCGCTTTTAATCCGTAAGCCGGCTCTGCTTTTCTGACAGCGCGGTTTATAGCTCTTGACATCACTTCCGCCGCCAGAGCTCCAACCGCATCCGGCAGAGCATCTACTTCTCCTGTTGACATAACAAATATTGTGTCCCCATCTGCCATTGTATGCACCGGCCTGATAGCACGCGCAAATCCGTTATGTGCAATCGAAGCAAGTTTGTTCGCTTGCGGCTTCGTCAGCTTTGCATTAGTAACGATACAGCCAATCGAAGTGTTGCCGCTGAATACATTTTTATCTTCAGCATACTGGGCATACATTGTTTCTTCTGTATTAGAAAGCATCGTGTTATCTTCATTAAGAAGTCCCGCTATTCTTTTACCCGAATCTACGTCAATCACATCTCCCAATGCATTCACTGCAACAACGGCGGCTACCTGCAGTTCTCCGATTTGAACCGCATAAATGCCCAATCCGCTCTTCATCATGTGTTCAACGCCTAAGAACTTTCCTATAGCGGCTCCTGTTCCGGCTCCTACATTACCCTCTGCAGAATCTTGATCTGTTTCTGCATTTTTACAGGCTTCATATCCCATTTTCTTATCAGGCCTGCATTTTGGATCGCCGACGACAAGGTCAAAGAGAGATGCTCCGCAGACTATAGGGACAACTCCGACTCCGACATCAAACCCAATACCTTTTTCTTCTAAGTAAACCATTGCTCCGGCGGCCGCATCAAGACCGTATGCACTGCCTCCGCTGATCATAACGGCATGTATCTCTTCAACCATGTTGACGGATTTTAAAAGCTCCGTTTCTCTTGATGCGGGAGCCCCGCCGCGGACATCTACCCCTGCCCTGGCTCCTTTTTCACAAATAATTACAGTACAGCCCGTGGCACCTTTCTTGTTCCCGGCATGACCGACTTTGATACCCTCTTGCTTTTTCACTCTTGTAACAATTGCTTAAAATCCCCCGTTTGCCTCTATATAATGCTCATGCCTTGGAATGCCTGAATCAGGGCTATTACTACCCCAATGACTGCCTCACCTCCTAAGAGTCCGGAAGCGATAATTAAACCTGTTCCTTTTCTATCCCATTCAGGAGCGGCTTTCTCTACGATAAACTTCAAAGCGCCGCCCAGAAAAGCGGTTGCAGAAAGATAGAATGGAAGATAAACACCAAGCCCTAACGTCATAACAGGGAAGTTGACTATATATAGAATGCAGCCTAATACCAAGCCGATCATGAAAGAAGTCATATGAGGAATTCCTCCGACCATTGCAGCGACCATTGCAGCTTGTGGAGCTGCAAACATTTCAGGGTTTCCAAATGAGGTCGGTCCGTAAGCGGTAAGAATTATATAAAATACAGCTACAGTTACAAAGGACCCAATCACGCCTCCGACGCACTCGGCAAGCCACTGGGCCTTAGGATCTGATTTAAGTATATGTCCTGCCTTAAAATCATTCATGACGTCTCCAGTGAGGCCGCAAGCAATGGCAACAACTGCAGCAACTAAAAACGCTTCTGTCTGTCCCATGCTGGTAACTGCTTTCGCTGCAAGCAATACTATTATTCCAAAGACCT
>CAYLLJ010000018.1:11094-25696 GCA_964384725.1 uncultured Oscillospiraceae bacterium
GGATTTATTCCGGTCTGACCGACAATCTGAGCGGACATAGAAGTTGCGAGCCATACGCCGAATATCGTGATAATGCTGGCAACAACACCCATATCGCATACGATGGTAAAAATAAATGCAATGCCTACCATTGCTATCGGCGCCCATCTCAGATTTATAAAACCATGTGACATTGTATCCTTGCTGAACATAGGCCCAAAAATCTCTTTTGCTTTCGGAAGGATACCCTTTATTATGATACCGACTCCGGTGCCTACCATAAGACCTATGCCAAGAGATGATTTGATTGCAGATGCTGCACCTGCATCCCATAAACCGGAATTGGTTCCTCCAAATACGATGCCGAAATCACCAATAATTGCACCTAAAAACCATACTCCGATAAAAAGAGGCCCGATAATATAACCAACGGCAATCAGCATCGGTGAAAGCCAGATTCCGGCATATATCCCTTTTGCGGCAAGACCGGAATTCATAAATGTCCCGGGGATCAGATTTCTTAAGTTGATCAGCGGCATTCCGTCTCTGAGGAAAGTAAAAACTGCAGCTATACCCATTGATGAGAATAAGGTACCGGCTTTCTTGCCGCCTTCATCTCCTACTATCAGTGTTTCGGCTGCGGCCTGTCCCATCGGATAAGGCAATTCTTTTATAACAATAAAATATTTTCTTATGAGTACAGTAAAAATCAGACCTAATATAACGCCACCCAAAACTGTCACAAATAATGCGGCTGCGCTCAGATTAGCCTCGGGATTCAGCATGTATATTCCCGGAATGGTAAATGCAAGTCCCCCCGCTGTCATGGCACCTGCAGACATAGCTGTATGAGTTACATTGATTTCGTTTATATTCGTATTTCCAAAAAGTTTTAAACAGAACATGGATACAAGTGCTACAAAGATAATCGGCCATGGCAATGCACCCATCTTTAATGCAACATACATAGAACTCATAGTCAGTATAGCTGCTCCGGCTGCTCCGATTGCCATTCCTCGGACTGTAAACTGTTCTTTGAATGAAGCGGCATATTTCACACCCTTCGTGTTGTCAGACATAGATTTCCCTCCCCGCTATAATTGTCATTCTGCGGTTCTGTCCGGGTATCGACTCCTTATCTTCAAACCTTATTTAATCTGTGAATTTTGAATAAACTTTATCAGATTTGTCAATGTCATGTTAACAGGTGTATCTATACCTGAAGAGTTCCCTTCCCGAACGATTGCTCCGTTAATCATATCGATTTCCGTTTGTTTATGATTCAAAATATCTTGAAGCATAGATGACTTATTTGCTGCCGTAGCACGGCAGACTTCTTTTGTATGGTTTACGGGGTCGGGGAAGTCCAGTTTGACTCCCTTTGCTGCGGCTACCGCATCAGCCTCACGAACTGCGGCTTCAAGAAGCATTTCAATTTCCGGATAGTCCAGCAGTTCACCGTTATGAAGTCGGGTAATACCGGTCAATGCATTGATTCCTACATTAACAAGAAGTTTATCCCATACAATGCCAATAACGTTCTTAGAGATCTCTATATCCAACCCTGCTTTATTAAAAACACTTGAAATTTCACTGATACGGTTTGATATCGTTCCGTCCAGTTCGCCGATGATGGTCTTACCGCTTCCCGCATGACGTATTCTGCCGGGCCCCAGCATTGTTGCCCCGTGAGCTGTAGTCCCTGAGATAACGTTTTGCGCTCCTATTACGCCGCATATCTGTTCGATGTTTCCAAGGCCGTTCTGGAGTGTCAAGGCAACAGTATCAGGCCCGAAAACTGCTTTGCTGCCTTTTACAGCCATCCCGGTAAATGTTGATTTTACAAATATGATAGCAAGGTCACAGATCCCGGCTTCATAGGCTTCAGTGGTGCTTTTTAATTTTCTGAAGGAAATGATATCTCCATTTTCCTCCATGATAAGACCATTCTCATTGACAGCATCAACATGCTCCTTCCAGATATCAATAAGAATGACCTCATTTTCGGGGTGCGCAGACAGCTTAGCACCATACAGACATCCCATGGCCCCTGCGCCTATTACTCCAATTTTCATTTGAATGTGTGTTTTTCTTCCGGAAAAGCACCTGATTTAACTTCTTCCTTGTAAGTTTCCAGAGCTGTTACGATTTCCGGGCTAAGGTTTATATATCGCTTGACAAATTTCGGTGTAAATCTTTCAAACAAACCCATCATGTCGTGAAATACCAGAACCTGACCATCAGTATACCTGCCGCCTCCTATCCCGATAGTCGGAATGCTCAGCTTTTCCGTAATCAGTTTTCCCAATGGTTCGGGAATGCACTCAAGCACAATAGAATATGCACCTGCTGCTTCCAATGCAAGTGCGTCATTTAGCACATCATCGGCAGCATCTCCTTTTCCTTGAATTTTAAAGCCTCCAAGTTTAGATACCGTCTGCGGTGTCAGCCCGATATGCCCCATGACCGGAACTCCCGCATCCACAATAGCCTTTACCGTTTCAGATACTTCTCTTCCGCCCTCAAGTTTAATCGAGTCGCATCTGCCTTCTTTCAGCATTCGTGATGCATTGATTATGGCTTGTTCCCTGGATGCATTGTATGAGCCGAATGGCATATCTCCGACAATATGTGTGTTAGGTGCTCCCAGAACAACGGGTTTGATGTGATGTATCATTTGATCCATCGTACATGCAACCGTCGAATTATCCCCAAGAACTGCCATCATCAGAGAATCCCCTACAAGGATCATATCAAGACCTGCTTTTTCAACCAGGTATGCAGTAGGGTAATCATAGGCTGTAACCATCGTGATTTTTTCACCCTTATCCTTCATTTCCTGTGTCTTCTGCGTCGTGATTTTAGCCATTTGAATTTCCTCCATTTCAAATTAGGAACATAATAGCTCCTCCAACTGCCGATAAATCTTATCTGCCAATACAATGCCTTCTAATTCCAATGCTGTTATTTTGTCCAACAATTCCTGTTTTAGTGTTTCATTATCCATGAGATTAATATTTATCAAGACGTTAAGCTTTGCTCCCTGCAATGCAGATTTGCAGAATAAAGCTCCTACCCCTGCGTCACTTATGACAAGCCTGTTTCCTTTTTTTGCATACTCATCTAATATATATATCCCCTCCAGACAGCATTCTGCAATTTCCATAGGTACCATTGCCGCCCTGACCAGTGATTTCTGGAGAATTGTATGTTTCTCCGCCTGTTGTTCCGGCGTATCTGTCGGCAGGCCATAAGCCTTGGATAAAGGTTCGAATGCATCAGCATCTTTCTGAACGAGTTCATTCAACCTATTGATCAATAGCTGAGATTTCCTTAAAAGTTCCTGTATGTCCGATTCAGAATCAATATATTTTTTTTTGCCAACAGTAAGATTTCCGACCATGCTGCCCAGTGCGATCCCAATTGAGGCCACAAGAGCAGAAGCACCGCCGCCTCCCGGTACAGGAGACTTGGAAGCAAGGGCGTCTATAAATGCATAACAGCTTTTATTCAACATAATTTTCTCCTAAAATCCAAGACCGATTCCAATATAGTTGATTTTATTCCATAAAGTGTTTAAAATCAAGCCTTGTATTGAAACTGCGATGAAAATCATTAAATCAATATGCCTATATCAAAAATGCTATATGCCTGACAAAAAGTAAAAAAAATCCCGAACATGTCGTCAGGATATAATTCACACCCTATCAAAGATAGGGGGGTACTCTATTCCTGCTTCTGTCTTCCTCTCTAAGGGAGGCTTGACATAGGCCGGGAAACGCGAGTTCCCAATGTCAAAACGTAGGTTGAATTATAATTCCTTAACGAACACTTCAGGATTATGTTTTATTATATGATTTATTTTCGGCTTGTGACTATATTATATACTAATTTTACTAATTTTACAAAGCCAATTATTGTCTAATCTTCTTCAAGGTCAAGACTGCAGTTGTGATACACCTTTTGCACGTCGTCGTTCTCTTCAAGAATTTCAATCATTTTTTTCAGATTCTTGATGTCATTCTCGTTCGCCGGGACGGTTTCCATAGAAGGCACATACTCTATATCTGCTTCCGCCGGCTCATATCCGGCAGCCTGCAGCGCTTCTGAAACCTCATTAAAGGTGTCAGTCGATGTCTGTACTTCATACGCATCCTCGTGAATGAGCATATCTAAAGCTCCGTTTTCCAGAGCTGCTTCCAACAATGCATCCTCGTCAATCTCATCAGTCTTTTCTATCAGGATGATCCCCTTTCGTTCAAACATATAAGATACACACCCCGGGACTCCCAAATTACCGCCATACTTGTCAAATGCATGCTTCATGGAAGCGGTAGTTCTGTTTCTGTTGTCTGTAAGTACGTCAACGATTACCGCTACTCCGCCTGCTCCATAGCCTTCGAAGCTGCCCGGTTCATATGTTTCTCCGGCAAGCTCCCCTGTTCCTTTTTTTATAGCTCTTGTGATATTGTCATTAGGCATATTTATGCCCTTGGCCTTATCTATTGCATGTTTTAACGCTATATTATACTCAGGATCACCGCCGCCCTTCGCAGCTACCGTTATGGCTCTTGCATATTTTGTAAATACCTGAGCTCGTTTTGAATCCTGTGAAGCTTTTCTGTTTGCGATTGTTCCGTGTCTTCCCATTTTGCTTTCCTCCCGTCTGTAATCAACCTGCATCGCCGTTCAAGGTATTTTTTTACATCAGGTATATTGTACCATAGGTTATTCCTCATTACAATTTTTACTTCATCCCTGATTTCCGCTATATGCCGCACTCCGTGCTTTAGTTAAGTCTATTCATTTGCGGCCATTGGTTTTTCTTTATTTTCAGCGACATTCGGGAAATTAATTGTTTTCTCCATATTTTTATAAGCTGTAGCCATCATCAGTTTTATTCTGTTAAGTTGATTTACATTGCTTGCTCCTGGATCGTAGTCAATAGCTGCAATATTTGTTAAAGGATTGTATTTTCTCAAGGCTTTCATCATGCCTTTTCCTGTAACGTGGTTTGGCAGGCATGCGAAAGGCTGCAGGCAAACGATATTTTCAACGCCATTATCAATCAGTTCAACCATTTCCCCTGTCAGAAGCCAGCCTTCACCGCATTGATTTCCCAGAGACACTATACGGCTTGCTTTTTCCGCCATATCCTTTATGTACAAAGGAGGCTCAAACCTTTTACTTTCCTCCAAAGCTTTTCTTGCAGGCGACCTGAAATATTCTATAACTTTAATAGCAGCTGAATTCATAAGCATCGTGCTGTATTTTCCGGATAAGTACCTGAAGTTGAACTCCTTGCTGTACATGCCGTAGAGGAAGAAATCAATAAGGTCCAGTACAACAGCCTCTCCGCCTTCCTCTTCGATTATGCTCACAATATCATTATTAGCATTAGGATGGTATTTTACTAAAATTTCTCCGACAACGCCGACCTTCGGTTTTCTTATATCTTTCAATGGAAGTCTGTCAAAATCTTCAACAATTCCGTGTATGTTATTCTTAAACTTTATAAAACTGCCTTTTTCAATATCCGTTATCGCTTTTTGGGACCATTTTTCAGCAAGTGCATTTGCAGATCCTTCAATTGCTTCATACGGTCTTGTCGCATAAAGTACATTCATTATTACATCACCGTATACCATGGCCATCAGCGCCCTCTTGATCAGCGGCAATGTAAAGTAGAAGCCGGGATTTCTTTCCAGTCCAGCCATATTTGCAGAAACAACCGGAATCTGTTCCATTTTCAAATCGATCAATGCCTTTCTCAGAAGCGCAACATAATTGCTGGCTCGGCAGCCTCCTCCTGTTTGAGACATTGCTACTGCGACCCGGTCAAGATCATATTTACCGGATTTAAGTGTAGAAATGATCTGCCCCAAAGTCACGATAGTAGGATAGCAAGCATCATTATTGATATACCTTAACCCTTCTTCTACAGCATGTTTGTCAACTGAAGGAAGCAGCTCTGCTTTGTATCCGCCGTGTCTGAGCGCAGGCTCCAGGAACTGGAAGTGAATCGGAGCCATCTGCGGAATCAGAAGCGTATATTCCTTTTTCATTTCTTTTGTAAAATATTTTCTCTTGAAAGTAACCTTTTTCTCACTGTGTTTGATGTTATTTTTTTCTCTTTCCTCTATCGCAGCCTTTAGCGAACGGATTCTGATTTTTGCGGCTCCTAAGTTTGATCCTTCATCTATCTTCAAAACAGTATAGAGTTTGTTCCTGTTTTTTAACAGTTCTTCCACTTGATCCGTTGTCACTGCATCAAGTCCGCATCCGAAAGAATTGAGCTGCACTAATTCAATATTATCGTGCTTTCCGGCCACCTCAGCCGCCCGGTATAATCGGGAATGATACATCCATTGATCCAATACGCGAATCGGTCTGTTAAGCTTTTCAAAGTGAGCAACTGAGTCTTCTGTTAGCACAACCAATCCGAAGGAATTGATAAGCTGATCTATTCCGTGGTTGATTTCCGGATCAAGGTGATACGGACGGCCGGCTAAAATCACTGCTTTTTTATTATTTTCTTTGATATACTTAAGAGCATAGGCTCCATGTTTCTTTATGTCGTCTTTAAACCTTTTATCCTCTTTTCTGCCTGCTTTAATCGCCTTGTATATTTCACTTGTACTGATATGTAGATTCTTGAAACCCTCATATAGCTGTCTGCTTAATCTAATATCATCATCATAAGGCAGGAATGGGTGACAGAACTGAACATCGTTCTCAGCAAAAATATCATCCATATTGTTTGCTATAACCTCGGGATATGTTGCAACAATCGGGCAATTATAATGGTTTGGTGCTGAGTGATCTTCAATCATCTCATAGTTTATGCATGGATAAAATATAAGTTTAATACCATTGTTAACCAACCATTTTATATGCCCGTGAACCAATTTTGCAGGATAGCATGCTGTATCGGAAGAAATTGTTTCCATTCCTATTTCATAGATTTCCTTGGTCGATACCGGGGACAGTACTACACTAAAACCTAAGCTGGTAAAAAATGTAAACCAAAAAGGATAATTTTCATACATGTTTAGAACACGCGGGATCCCTATGGTTCCACGCGGTGCATATGCTTCCTTTAACGGTTCGTAGGAAAATAGTCTTGTGTATTTATATGCAAACAGATTTGGATAATCCACGCTTTTCTTTTCCAGCCCGGCTCCCTTTTCACAACGGTTTCCGGTTATGAATCTTCCTCCGTCATTAAATTTATTGATAGTTAACAGACAGTTGTTCTCACAGCCCTTGCATCTTGAGTGAGAGTTGGTTACAGTAAAGCAATCCATCGCTGAAAGTTTCAATATATCTGATTCTGTTCCTTCTACATGGTTTTCTTTTGCAATAAGGGCTGCTCCGTAAGCTCCCATAATCCCCGAGATATCAGGTCTGACCACGTTTCTTCCTATAATGCGTTCAATACTTCTCAAGACTGCATTATTCAGGAAGGTTCCGCCCTGTACGACAATCTTTTCTCCCGCTTCTTCGGTGTTTCTAAGCTTTATTACCTTATATAGCGCATTCCTGATTACCGAATGTGACAGCCCGGCTGAAATATCTCCGATTGTAGCGCCTTCTTTTTGTGCCTGCTTGACCTTTGAATTCATGAATACAGTACAGCGAGTCCCAAGGTCTACCGGGTATTCTGCAAAAAGTGCTTCCTCAGCAAATGCTTCCACATTCATATTTACTGACTTCGAATACGTCTCTATAAATGAACCGCAGCCTGAAGAACAAGCTTCATTGAGCATTATATTATAGATGGCTCCGTCTTTTATCTTCATGCATTTCATATCCTGGCCGCCGATATCCAATATGAAATCAACACCGGGCAGAAATTCCTCAGCCGCCTTATAATGTGCCATAGTTTCTATTTCACCCATATCAGCGTTAAAAGCTGTCTTGATCAAGCCTTCTCCGTAACCCGTTACAGTTGTATTTGCAATATATGCTCCGTCAGGCAGCAGGGAATATAACTCCTTCATCATCAGCATGGTCGCTTCAATAGGTTTTCCTTCATTGCTTCTATAGAAAGAATAGAGCAGGTATTTTTCATCGTCGATCAATGCAGCTTTTGTTGTGGTCGAGCCCGCATCAATACCTAAAAAAACTTTTCCTTTTGCACGTTTTATATCGCGTCTCTTTATTTTATCTTTATCATGACGAATTTTAAATGTCTGGAAATCATTCAAGTCTTTAAACAACGGTTCCATATGCTTTGTTTCGGACAGCATATTAATATCCGCATTTTCTATTTTATTCAAAATACTTTCTATCGAAACCGGCGTCTGTTTTTCCGACATCAAAGCGGCGCCTATTGCAACGTAATATTTGGATTCTTCGGGGAAGATCACCTGCTCGGGTTTTAGATCCAATGTTTCGATAAATCTTTTTCTCAATTCTGAGAGAAATGACAATGGACCTCCTAAAAATGCTACTTTGCCTCGTATCGTTCTGCCGCATGCAAGACCGCTGATTGTTTGATTGACGACTGCCTGAAAAATGGAGACCGAAAGGTCCTCGATTCTGGCACCTTCATTAATCAATGGCTGAATGTCGGTTTTAGCGAATACTCCGCATCTTGCCGCAATGGGATAAATCATGCTGTAATTTTTTGCACTTTCATTTAATCCCTGCGCATCTGTGTTGAGCAATACAGCCATCTGGTCTATAAACGCTCCTGTTCCTCCTGCGCATGTTCCATTCATTCTCTGTTCCACAGTCGTTCCGTAAAAGGTAATCTTCGCATCTTCTCCACCCAATTCGATCGCCACATCCGTTTCCGGAACCAATGTCTCCACAGCTCTGCTGCAGGCGATGACCTCCTGTTGGAAAGGAATACCAAGAAGGCTGGATAACGAAAGACCTCCGGAACCGGTTATGGATACAGTCGTATGTATATCTTTGAAGGTATTATAAAGATCCAGCATAAGCTCATTAACTTTTTCAAACACATTTGACATATGTCTCTCATATCTGCTGAAAACGATTTTGTCGTCGCGGTCCAGCAGAACAAACTTTACTGTTGTAGAACCTATATCAATTCCTAATTTCATATACTTATGTAGCCTCCTGCATTAATAGCATTTACAGAGATTGAACAATCATAAATTATATTATTGTTCACGTTTATTATAACATGATATCAATGTAAAATCAAAATAATGAATGTTTGTTCTTATTGTTGTTTGACATCCTCAACTCATATATAATACCCTTGATATGAAAAGTAGAATCAGAAAAAATACCTATAAAGCTATCTATCGCCTTTTAAACAAGGTAAGCCCGCTGCCCTCAGACTGCGGGCAGCTTTGCTCCGCCGCCTGCTGCAGTTGTGGTGGAGATGCCGCTGATGAAAATGGGTTGGATTTTGACATGGGTATCTATCTTCTGCCCGGTGAAGAGAAGCTGTTTTCAAGAAAAGAAACATGGCTTAAATGGAGTGTAGAGAATGCGGAGGACTATGAATTTCCGGATTCATGGCAAGGAAAGATTTATTTTGTTCGATGTAAGACACCTCCTCATTGCCCTCGGGAAAAGAGGCCGCTGCAATGCCGTTTTTACCCGCTTGCACCGTATCTTACTGACGACGGGAAATTGCGATTAATTTTATCACCTGCTGACCTGCCGTATAGCTGTCCTTTAATTGCTGACAATATACCATTGCAGCCAAGCTTCATCAAGGCGACTTATACTGTATGGAAACGTTTAATCCGGGATCCTGTGATTCGGGATCTGGTCGAAATGGACTCGAAGGAGCTGAGAAAGAATGTAAACGTAGCTAAGCTGATATTTAAATAGAATTTTAAGGCGCCTGCCGGATATATTTCCTATGGAACACGGTCGCTTACCGTCATCATTAAGCGAGCGTGTTTTCGAGAAAATATGCCTGGCAGGCTCCTAATTGTATGCATCATTCATTCGGCAGATGCCTCTTGAATTGTTAAGAAACTATATTGCGCCATCGCATTGCGGCGCGATACCTTTATTTTACTTGCAGTGCATTGTAGATCATTGTCGCAGCTTCGGCATTCGTAACCTGTCTTGTACCGTTGAACTTTCCGGATTTGTCCCCTTGCATCACCTTCAGCCCATAACAGATTGCCGCATAACCCTTATATGCTTCCTCCACACTATCCTTGAACGGATTCTTAAAGATTTCGGGATGCTCAGCCGACTTGCCCTGTCCCAGGAATCTTACAATGAATTTTGCTGCTTCCTGTCTGGTGATTACAGAGGCAGGCGCTTTTTCATCCTCTTCTACGATACTGTCACGAACCAGCATCTTGTAGAATTCATCATCATCATAATATATCTGGATAGGAGAATATAGATATCTCAAAAAATTCAGCTGAGTAATCTGCCGTTTCGGCTCAAATTTTTCGCCTTTTAGATAATATCCGTTTTCCTGCAGCTTGTTTATGGTTGCTTCAGCCCAATGTCCTTTTATGTCAGAATACTCCGGTACAGAGGTATCCTGGTATGTTTTTCCATCCCATCCAAGCCTGGAACCATTAAACGGATCTATCAGGAAGTTGTCGGGTTCATTGGTAAAGTCATATACTAAACTGGTTTCTCCTTCATTTACTTTCTTGTACATAAGTGCCATTTTGCCTGTTTCATTGAATGCATCAAAGGCAGCTTCATCAGTAATTACATCATTGATCTCAGGAAAATTAACATCATCATACCAATTGCAATCATAATGCGTTATCATTCCGCTTTCTTTATTTACTATTACGCTGAAGCCATTGCCGATAAAGTCGATTCCGTTCACTTGTCTGTGGTAATTAAAGCTGTAATCAGTTACATCTTCTGTCGACTTATACACGACATATCCGGGACTTTCATAGAATCTTGACTGCTCAAATTTTTCAGGGGCATACTTTTTCATGAAGCTTTCCGCTTTTTCCCGTGCTTTTGCTTCAGTTAATCGTAAATTGCCTTTTCTGCTGTCATCGTGGTAAATATAGAACGAAATCAGTTCGCCGGATTTTGCGTTCAGAACTCCATAAGCACCGTCAAAGCCTATTTCCCAGAGATATTTATCGGGTTGATCGTAGCTTTTTGATAGAGATATATTAGTAACCTTCATGCCGGAAGTGATGCCAGGTACTATATTTCTCAGAATATTCTCGGCTTTATCTTTTGAAATCAAGTTTGATATATTTTCAACTGCTTCAAGTTCTTCTTTAGTCAGAGCATTCTCCTGAGCCGCTGAATCCATAGATTTGGCTGAATTCCCCATTCCGCCCATATCTCGCCCATAGTAACCGTCATACAAAGGAACGGCCTTTCCTGTCTTTGCATCTATTGCCTTGGTAACATCCCCTGAGGGAGCATATGCTGCGAATATACTTAAAACCTTGGTATTGTAATCGAAGTTTGAATAATAGTTTAAATCAACGTTTATTTCATCAAGATATGCCTTTTTTGCAGCTTCGAGCCCGATGACACCCTCAGTTTCAGGAAGCTTTGAGAAATCCTCTCCGGCTGATTGGAGATTAAATCCTATCACCTCTCCGCTATATTTATCGACCTCGATTCCAACCTCAACGAAGCTGATGATTGCTTCATTCTGATACATTCTGTATCTGTAGTAATGTCTGTACGAATTGGAGCTGTATTGACTATCTTCATATCTCATAAATGCTGAAATGTCTGGTCTTGCCTTGGACAAAAAATTATCGGCTGTTATCCGACCTTCATCTCTTGATACGGACCCCAAACCCTCATTACGCTTATCGATAAATTTATTGAAATTGGTGAGGTAACCACCGTTTTCAACTGTTGCGGATATGCCGGCGCTGTTATCTTCCTTGTTCCAATTTAAATACCAAATGGATATAGGATTGCCATTTGCTTCGTATTCACTTGATGAATACTCGAAATTTTTGTAGTCTGCGGGTATCGATATAATACTTTTCACATTCGTAATTGCCTTTTCTAATCCTTTGCTATCTGTCTCGGCGGCAAAAGCAGGAATTGCTGCAGTAAAAACAAGGCTGATTGCAAGCACTATGGCCACAATTCTCTTCATGATTTAATACCTCCTCTATAAGTGCACAATTAAACTAAAATCAAAAATCGTCATATTATTAAGACGAAGCACCTTAGGAAAAGTTCCCTGATATAAGAATATCAAATATCAATACAAATCATGACGGGGCAGTGATCACTCCCCATTACCTTATCAAAGATAACAACATCCCTGACCTTCTCTCGGATTCTGTCAGAAACCAAAAAGTAATCGATTCTCCATCCCGCATTGTTCGCCCTTGCATTGAAGCGATATGACCACCACGTATAAACACCCGACGTGTCCGGATAAAGATGTCGATATATATCTGTGAAACCTGACTGAATCAGTTCAGTCAACTTTGCACGCTCTTCATCGGAAAAACCGGCATTTTTTCTGTTCGTCGCGGGATTTTTCAGATCTATTTCTTGATGAGCAACATTTAAGTCACCGCATATGATCACAGGTTTGTTTTCGTCCAATCTCCTGACATAATTTCTGAAGGCGTCCTCCCACTCCATTCTGTAATCAAGCCGTGCTAATTTTTCCTGCGAATTCGGCGCATAAACAGTCACAAGATAGAACTTCTCAAACTCTAATGTTATAGCTCTTCCTTCTTTATCATGTCCCTGTGAATCAATATCATAATGTACACTTTCAGGTAACAGTTTTGTAAAGACAGCTGTCCCGGAATACCCTTTTCTTTCAGCACTATTCCAATATTGTTCATACTCTGCTAATGGAACATCCATCTGTCCTTCCTGCATTTTAGTTTCCTGTATACAGATGATGTCCGGATTCTGCTCAGTACAAAACTCAAGAAAGCCTTTTCCCAGACAAGCTCTTAGCCCGTTTACATTCCATGTGATGAGATTCATTGGTAGTCCCTCCTTCTGCTTAACTATAATTACTTATACCCAGGTTTTTTATCTCTTTGTTATAGATATATCTAAGTAAAGAAACAGAGGCAATCAAAGCCAACAGCTCGGCAAGCGGGAATGCCAGCCATACATAATACACTCCGAAATAATGCGCTAAAACCCATGCCGTCGGCAATATTAAGATTATCTGCCTTAAAAGCGATACATAAAGGCTGAAAATACCATATCCTATCGCCTGGAACAATGTCGATGAAACGATTCCGATCGCGGCAAATATAAAGCATGTGCTGATCATTCTCAATGCGCTGACTCCTATTTCCAGCATTTCAGGCGAAGCGCTGAAGAGCATAAGCAATCTGAACAGGAAAAAGCTGAAACAGAATCATACCGATAGTCATAATGTTCAGGGCTGTTATGAGTGCTATTTTAAAAGCTTCTGTCAGTCGTTTCTTATTTTTGGCACCGAAATTATACCCGAAAATCGGCATAGCTCCCTGTGTTAATCCGAAGATCGGCATAAATATAAATGACTGCAGTCTGAAATATACTCCAAGCACAGCTACTGCGGCCTCGGAAAAAGAGATTAGTATGGCATTTAACCCAACTATCATTACCGATCCTATCGCTTGCATTACGATGGAAGGAAAACCTACACGGTATATCTCCTTTAAAACTCTCCAATTAATTTTAAAATGATGAAGGTTGATTTTGATCTCATGTTTCTTGAAAAATAAAAAGAACAAACTGACGCTCATTGCCAGGAATTGGGCGGTTACAGTTGCAATGGCTGCTCCGGTCACACCAAGTTCCGGCGCTCCAAACAAGCCGAAAATCAAGATGGGATCTAATATTATATTCGCAGTTGTACCGACAAGGCTGCATATCATGGGGAGTACCATGTTTCCTGTCGCCTGTAATATTTTCTCTGCTTTTATTTGAATCATAATAAATAAGGAAAAAACAGAAATTATGAAACAGTAGCTCGTTCCATCAGCTATAATCACAGGGTTGTCTGTAAACAGTTCGACAAAACCCCGTGAAAAAAGCAGTCCGAAGACGGCAAAAATAACCCAATTAATCAAAGCAAGCAGCAACCCATGATTTGCGGCCATGTTTGCTTCAACTATGTTTTGTTCTCCGAGCCTTCGTGATATCAGTGAGTTCAATCCTATACCGGTCCCTACTCCTATAGAAATCAGCAGCATCTGCACAGGAAAGATCAGGGTGACTGAAGCAAGAGCAGATTCTCCTATCATGCCGACAAAAATACTGTTTACAATATTGATAATAGGCATTTCTTGAGCGGCTTTTTTTAGGGCATGAGTAATCATGGAGAACATCGCAGGTATAGACATTCCTAACATTAGCTTTCCAACAGGCATGTGCCCCATTTTATTCATTTCTTTACTTGGCTGGTTCATTTATTTGCGAGCTCCCGTCCTAAAGCTGTTAATTGTACACAAAAAGTGATCTGACTATTAATCAGGCAGATCACCTTTTTCATAGTATTTAATGGAGTGTTAATGTAGTGTGAGTAAGCCTGTAAGCCGAGTTCTGTCTTAGACAATCATCTATCTAGGCGCACCGTCACCGGTACGCTCGTGCGACCTACCTACCGGGCAGCGACGGGCCGCCGCCTTTCAGGCACTTTGCCGCGAACGGCAATTACCTCCCTGCTTGGTCTTGCTCCGGGTGGGGTTTACAC
>CAYLLJ010000019.1:0-13180 GCA_964384725.1 uncultured Oscillospiraceae bacterium
CACAGCGATTCTCATATTAATTGCCTCCGTGCCCATGAAATCCGGCATGGATTTCGTCCAGCAAGGGTAGTTTTCCATCGATATAAACAGCAATATTATCCTTTGCTGAAGCAGATGTCGTTTTAAATATTTCGATATCTGCAGATTTGATCACGTCGGCAGCGTTTTGACCGCATCTGGGTGTCAACAAAGCATTTGCTTTGTTATCTACTATTGTTTGCGCGGCTTTAATACCGGCACCTCCTGTGCTTGCCGCCGCACTGTTATCAATAAATACACTTTCCTTAGTTTCTGTATCATAAATAAGAAAATAGGGTGTGCGTCCAAAGGATGCACATACGTTTGACTCCAAAGTTTTCTCATCTACTGGAATTGCTATTTTCATAAGAATCCTCCGTTCCTTATACTTATTTATAAATATTTTTATTCTGTAAATAAGACATTAATAATTTGCTTGTATTACCTGTGATTTTAAGGCATGTTTTTAAATGTTCAGGCGTATCAAATGCGGATTGGTTAAGAACCCTGCAGCATGTAGCGCCAAAGGTTTCTACAAACTTGTCATGAAACTCCTGTGCATATTTGTATGTTTCGTGTCTATCTTGTTCCTTAGATGTTCTCCCTAATTTCATATCTAATGCAGCTATTGAAGCGGTTAAGGCTCCGCACATACATCCCGCTTCCCCTAAACCACAGCCGAAACCTGTCATTAGTTTAACCATTTCTGGATCCATTTCAGGTGCTAAATATTCTCTAAATGTCAAAAAAATCGATTCTGCACAGTTATACCCATCTTTAAAATAGATACCCGCTTTATTTCTTGCTTCATTGATTATTTCGTCATTCATATTAAATCCTCCCTACTTATCATTATTTCAAACCTACAATTAGTCTAATCGATATGCCCGCATTGTCTATGCCTATGACATCCGCGGCCGCAGCCATTCCCCGTTCCGTCACAAAGCCGGTATTCACCACCCTCAATCGACAGTACCTTTCCGTTAACTAACGACTCGGCCAACTTTTTTCTGGCCTCGATATAAATGCCTTGAACGGTACTGCGTGCCACATTCATCTGCATGGCGCACTCTTCCTGTGTGAAGCCCTCCAAGTCGATAAGCCTTATGGTTTCATACTCGTCAACAGTCATGGTCACATGGTTTTCTGCATTTGCAGGTGAATCAAGCGGCCCGAATCTATTGCTCTCGGGTAAGCAGCAAACTTTTCTCCACTTCATCGGTCTCGCCATAATTTGTAACCTCCATCCCAATCAGAAATAACCGGAGCGTCCTCCGATTACCTCTGATTACCCTTATAGGTTCTCCAATTGCTTATCAATAACTTCGAGTCGATCTTGCAACATGGTTTTCTGTTCATTGAGCAGCTCTTTTTGTGTTTTTGAGGAGTTCTGGTTAACCGCAAAACCTCTGCCGAAACCGCGTCTGCAAGCAAGTCCTAATCCCATTCCGAGACCAGCTCCATACTTTACTGCATCAGCACCTGTGCAAATTCCTAAACCTCTTCCAGTCATTGATCCGGTACCCATCGGGCCGGTTCCATCCCTTCTTGGCATAATATTCACCTCCTTTTAGTTTGTGGCATATGCCATCTATTCTTATTATGCTCCGTTTATGTCATATGTCAATAACTTTTAAGTAATTTCATTGGAAATTTAAAAAGACTGCCAGCCAAGCAATTTGAGCTTTGACTGGCAGTCAATAAAAATATATAGTTGAGTGCATTTTTATCTTTTTCTATTGTTAACCCATTATTTCCACACCGCTTTTGAACCGGAACTTGATCCTTCCCTTGCCTCATGAAGAAAAGTATCAATCTTGAGCCTGTTAACCGGGTTATCGGTGCCATCAAATTTTATACCCAAAAGAGGGGTGTTTGACCTGCGCGGTGCCAACTCCAATATCGACTGCGTGTTTTCATGCTGCGAGGACGCTGCTATGATCCCAAGCAGCTTTGGATGGGTAAAGTCAGCCTTTTGGCGGCGATATTGGGCATATCCGCCGGAGCATACATAATAATTGCTGCTTTGCTGCCGTGGCGTCTTGGCCGGCGCGTTAAACACACTGCCCTGCCCCATGGCGGTGGAAATCTTTGCGATGAGCTGCTCCATGCTGCCATAAGCGGCAAATTCATCTGCTTTTTTCCATTCATAGAGCAGCATTTCGCTTAAAGGCGCAAAACGAACCGAAGCGCCATGGTCACGGATTCTCTGCAAGATGATTTTATGAAAGAGCGCATCCATGATGCAGCCGGGCTCTCCGGTCACAAGATAAAAGCTTTCTGCATCTTTACAGCTTCCTGCCCACCGAATCAGCGTATCATTATCCGGAGTTCCCAGGCGGAAAGCTTCCTCCATTTCTGAAACCAGGGCATCGCTTCCTGCGGAAAGCGCAATATCTCCCGCAAGTGAAATGCGAAACAATACGTCTGCGTGTTTCTCATGCGGAGGCAGTTTGTCTATATTGGGAGCGATGACCGACAACTTCTCCGCGAGTTTCCTATGCACAAAGTAGGCATATAAGCCGTCGGCTTCCGCCCCGTTGTTTTGCGGATATAGCAGCTGCAGCTTATCATGCTTTTTCACCTCTAACGAAACGCCGCCCAGCAGCGAGATCAAGGAAAAGCATTCCTTGCCACGCATATAAGACCGACCTTCCTTCAGGCTTTCCGATGAGGTGGGCGCAAGCCGGGCCACATCAAAGCCCTTGCCGCTCAGATGCACTGCAAGCAGGCGGGAATATGGATACATATACGGAATCGCCACAGGGCAGCCCTGCTTTAATGCTTGAATATCATTAAAATAACCGGCTGTTCCTTGGGCAGCTGATGGCTTTGCAGTATGCTCCGCCTTCTTCTTATGAGAAAGCACACTGTTAATAAAGGCATCCAAACGGGTAATGACACCGACATTTGAAGAATGCTCGTCAACCTCAATATGCAAATACGGCTTGCCCTTCATTTCATCTTCAATCCAGTGGGACACCAGAGTGTCAGGCCCGCAGCCGTGGTAGGTCAGATAGACCGCATATAGGTTAGGCGTTGCGGCAATCGATTTTGCCGTAAGCATCGCGCGTGACGCAAATGGCCAGTATAGCTCTTCCCGCGCTTCTGAATTTGCCGCTTCCAGCGCACCGGGCAGTTGTTTGGGTACAACAAGCTGATAGCCTCTTTCGGCCATCATACTTTGGAGATTCAGGCTGAGCACCGGGTCTTTGGCGCAATATCCCCTGCTAATCAGCACAAAGATCGGTTTGTCGCTGTTTTTGTAATCAATCGTCGGAGGGAAAGCACCCCTTCCACCTCTGCCGCCTGGTTGTGCTTCATCCTTGTGCAAGGCCCCGGCAGCGGTGCGTTCCGCTCCGAGAGTTGATTTATCACGCCCGTGACCTTCGTCTTTACGCGCGGCCCCCCGCCTTGGCATGGCGGCGGCGCTTTGCTCTGCGCCCCTTCGGCATTCGGCTTCGCTGTGTCCCAACTGCAGCCCGGCTTGATACAACGCGGTCAAGACCTTTTCATACCCTTCGGGCAGGTCAAGCACGGGCGCAATCAATGCCACATTCTGCTCCCTTATATTGACCGCCTCGGCAAGCATGGAAGGGGCGCTTTGCATATATACGCAGGCGCAGTTGGCCCCTGCTTGGGGGTTTTGATCCTCGAGGGAAATCAGCGACGGCATAAAAAGATAGTCTATCCCAACTTCCAGAAGCTGTGCTACATGCCCCATGGCAAGCTTCAGAGGATAGCACACCTCTGTGCGGGCATGGGATTGGGCGCGCCGGATGGTTTCTTCGGAGCTTTCATCCGAAAGAATGACATTGTATCCAAGCTGCTGAAAAAAGGCACTTGCAACCGGAAAAATGTTGTAGATATACAGCGCGCGTGGCATCCCGATGGTTTTTTTGTTTGGGTCTTTATTATTCCTGTGATTGAACGCAAAGGGTCTGGGTGCTTTTTCACCGGCGTCCTCCGCCGCTTTGTGCCCGGTGGCGTCTGATTCCTTTACGGCATCGCCATCGAGGCAGCTAAGCCCCTTAAAGGTGCTTGCCGATTCGCCAATATTGCTTTTAGCCAGCAGCGCCGACCCAACTGCGCCATTCACATGAAAGTAGCGCCCGACTTTAATTTGTTCCCCAAAGCGCTCTTTGAAGGCGGCCACAATCGCCGGATTATAAGCCACTCCGCCCAGCAGCAGAATATGTTTGCCAATGGGTCTTGCACCCACAACCCGGCTGAGGTAATTGCTGACAATGGAGTAGCACAGGCCGGCTGCAATATCCTCCTTGGACACCCCGTCGGCAAGATGCGCATTGATGTTGCTTTCGATCAGCACAGTACACTGATCCCCCAACTGCGCGGGAGCCTTTGAGGCAAGGGCGGTTTTGCCAAATTCCTCAATGGAGATGCCCAGCTTGGCCGCCTGTTCTTCGATAAAAGCACCGGTTCCCGCCGCGCAAATTTTGTTCATCTCAAAATTCCGGACAAGGGTATCCGCAATGCTGATATACTTTGAGTCCTGCCCGCCGATTTCCATCACGGTATCCACTTCGGGCATAAAGTGCGCCGCCGCAGCGGCCTGCGCGGTAATTTCATCCTGCACCGTATTGGCTCCGATGAGGTGCCCGATATAATGCCGCCCCGAGCCGGTAGTAGCGGCAGCTCGAATCTTTAAGTCAGAGCCAAATCGGCGCTTTAATTCCTCAAGCCCCTGCGTTACAGCTCCTTTGGGGTCACCTTTGGTGCGCAGGTATGAAAAGTGGACGACCTCTTCCTGTTCATTGAGCAAAACCAGATTTGTGCTGGTGCTGCCAATATCAATTCCCAGATAATACTCTGCACCGGGCAAAAAGGGCTGCAATTGCTGCAGACTGTCCATATCTGTGTGGGGGTCTTGCAAGGGCGGCAAGGCAGATGTTTCGCTTTTTGGTGCGGTCGTTTCTTCAAGAATGCATTCAAGCGTGCCCGCGTCCATCTTACGTCCCAACTCTTTGGCCCAAAGCGCGGTACCAATAGCGGTGACAACGGGGGACTCATCCAAAACCATCAGCTCACCGGGATCCAACTTAAATACGTCCTTCACCGCGTCAATGACGCCCTTATTCAGTGCAGTTCCCCCAGCCAGAAGCACCGGCTTTTGCAAGGGCAGCTTTCCCGCGACTGAGGCTTTATAGTTGCGGACCACCGCATAACACAGGCCAAGCAGTATGTCCTCAATGCTTGTGCCTTCCTGCTGGCTGTGGATGATATCAGTTTTGGCAAAGACACTGCAGCGTCCCGCAATGGGCGCAATGCTTTTGGCCTTGATGACCATGTCCGAATAGGCCTCCAGGGGCAGCCCAAGGCGCTGCATCTGAGCGGCAAAGAACGAGCCTGTTCCTGCCGAGCAGTTGTCATTTAAGGCAAACTGAATATGGCCTTTTTGCAGATCCACAACATATTTCGCGCTCCCGCCGCCAATTTCCATGACCGAAGCGGCGCCGGGCGCAACAAAGCGCGCGCCGGCCGCCAAAGCCGAAATCTCGTTGACCGGGGGCAGGCACAGCATCTTTGAGCCGGAACCGCTTACGGCGATTTTATATACACCGTCCTGCGCCAGCATTCCACTCAGCTCCCGTTGTAAAAGCTGCCTGTTTTCCTTCGATGCACCTTTAAGAAGCAGGTACTTTTTTCCGATAAGCTCCCCTTGTTCATTGAGCAAGGCCACACAAGCCGAGGCAGAGCCAATATCTATTCCGATATAATGCATGTAATTACTCCTAAATACAATATTTTTCTTTGCAGCCTGTTATTTGCGGCAGGCACCGTGTAGATGCTGCAAAAACCATTTGACAGGCAAGCAGTTCTATTATATCATATAATTAGTTGTATTTGCAACTATTGATTAATCAATAAATCAGGGAGAAGATATGATGGATAATCTAAATATTTTGCGTAAGCTGGATGACCTATCAAATTTCCGCAGAGAAATCAGCCGTTCGCTCAACACAAGTGCGCTTAATTTATCCATAAATAAAACACAAAAGCAGGTTTTAATGGCAATCTTAAGAACAACAGAAAATAACATGACCGACTTAAGCCAACAAATTGGTCTGGAAAAAAGCACTTTGACCCGCACGATAGATTCGCTCATTGAGGAAGGGCTTGTGACCCGATTCTCCGGCATTCAGGATCGGCGAATGATTACTTGTGCGTTAACCGAAAAAGGACAGGACATCGCCAATCAGCTGGATCAGATTATGAGGGAGCATATAGAGAGTATCCTCTCCGGTTTATCCGAAAATGAAAGAATCGAACTGAATGGAAAGCTTTCCGACTGCATTCATTTATTGAAAAGCCATGGATAAGATGTACCATTACTTTGTTCAGAATTTTGGCTGTGAAAGCACCCTGAATTTTTTGTCAATCGGAAAATGTATAAGCGAGAAAAAATGCGGCACACCGCATCTTGACACGGAAATGATAAAGCAGAAGTTTCTGTTGGCATACAATCAGCTCATGAAGAACCATGATGGGCATAAACCATAAAAATACCCCGAGCTTTGCTCGAGGTATTTTTATGGTGGACCTAACGCAGACTGCGTCTGCTCCTCCGCTCACTTCGTTCGCTACGCTGTCCCATTTTGCATTGCGACTAAAGTCGCGCAAAATAGGCAATGAGGACCTCACACAGTTTCAGGAGTTCGATCCTCCCCTTGAATGAACCATAAAAAATACTCCTCTGATTGAGGAGTATTTTTTATGGTGGACCTAAGGAGGATCGAACTCCTGACCTCCTGACTGCCAGTCAGGCGCGCTCCCAGCTGCGCCATAAGCCCATATTAATTGATTGATATTCACATGTTCTGTTGTGTTTTCATTCATTAATATTATCTGAGATTTCAATTACTTTGTCAATGCCTTTTTGACCAAAGGCTATTTTGATTCCGTCTTGCTTACTTTATATATTTCCTTTTCCAAGATGATATTATATACAGCATTGCTTTTTATTGCAGCCCCTGTAGCCTCAGTAAATTCCGTATTTACTGTCGCGGAATAGGTGCTGTCCTCGTTTTTATTTATGCCGGTAATTTCATAACGCTTCAGTATGGACTTGTCTGCTGCCCGCCGCGCTGCAAATTCGTCATAATCTTCTTCTCTTTCAGCTATAGGTGTCAGCAGGTACTGTACACTATACCGTTGGTTTTTCTCCGCATCAAGATATCGCTGCAATGCTGCCTCCGGAGTCCTTGATAGCAGATCCTCTTCATCTGCTCTTATGCCGCTGTTTATGCTGTCATGATAAAAGAATGCCATTGGATTATAGTTATTGGAAGCATTCCAGATGATATACTCATCGATGCCAAGCTCCATGCATGCGATCAATTGATCCGATATCGCTTTGGCATTATATTCGATATGCCCTTTTACCCATGGTGCTGTGAATCCCTGAATCCAAGGCCTGATGATCCCCGGGTCCTTCTGCGCAGCGTTCCTTTCTATGGCTTCCATCAAAGAAAGTCTGACAATCTCATATGGATGCTGATCAGGAACATTAAAGCCATATAACCCCGTCCCGTCATGGCTCGGGTAAATCATTGGACATATGTATTCAACCTGATTTGCGATCTTCCGCCAAGTCTGACCGATATCCTCCGGTTTGTCATCCCATGAACGAGTAATAATACCGAAAACATCCGCCGAAACATACACGCTGTAAGGCTGCAGCTCCGATTTGGCGAACTTCAGAAAATCTTCTATCCCCTCATCCTTATCACGGCCGTTCCTTCCCGGGAATTCTGTAATCGGATTATATGTTTTCGCACCATCCGGGAAACGGACATAGTCATACTGGATTTCCTGGAATCCCCTGAGCGCCGCTTCCTTTGAAATTGCCACAAGGTACTTCCAGACGTATTCATCAAATGGGTTAACCCACATTTTCCCGGAATAATCCTTGTATATACCGCCGGATTTAAGCTGTATGGCGTGGCTGCTCTCATGTTCTGCAAAGTAAGGATCCTTAAACGCCACAATCCTTGCAATACGATAGATATTCTTTTTCTTCAGATAATTTATTAATTTTTCATAATCATTAATTGGGGCTGATGTACTTGCTCCGATCCGGTTAACGATTTCAATATCGCTGCCCCAAGCTACAACACCGCTGTCATTTTTAATATCGATTACCAGTGCGTTTATCTCAGTTGCCTCGCAGATACCCAGTACTTGCTCCAGCTTGTTTATCTCATTCATTCTGGCCGTATCTGCCGGCTTATCCGATTCTCCGCTTAGAACTCTGATATATTCTGCGTAATATTCGACATCTTCCTCATTGAAATCATAACCCGCGACATTAGCTGTAAGGTACAATGCTTTTGCCTTCACCGTTTCCTCTTCTGTCTCACGGCCTAACCCCGGAAGCGGTACATAGAATTCTCCGAAATCGGATTTTCGCTGCGCCTCCAGCTCTTCTCTCACCTTGGACATTTCTGCCTTCTTTTCTGCGGAAAGCTTGTTGAAATCCGTTTCAAGTGAATCGACTGTATTTAAATTCTCCGGTTTTCCTTGGGTTTGCAAAGAACCGCTGTTACAGCCGGATAAAATTATAGTTGTTATCAATATGTAAACTGCCAATCGTATCCCGTTTTTCATGGTGCTCCCCTTTTTTGCCTCTATCATAGCCAAGTACAAAGCAGTAGAAATTATAAATCACTTACGAAGTCAAAACTGATATTCCAATAATTTTTAGTTTATCAATACAAATATAGCTCCTTCGTCCCGTTCAAATGGACAGATTCCTCTTTATCAGCAGGAATCGTTACTATTTCAGCAATTCCGTCACTTATAAATCTTTCTTCAGGATGCTTGTCGAAATAATCAAGATAATCATACAGCCCTACATTATCCACATTCATTTCGCTCGCCCGGATTCTGGGTAGGCTGACTCTGTCAAACCTATTGTCATAAGGTGAATATGCCGGATTCCATCCCACATTTAATACTGCAATATTTTCGTAAGGAATGCCGTTATAATTTCCCGAATCAAGGTACTTAATCACCGATTCTTGATTTGGCCGTTCACCGAAAGGAAGAGCAAGCGTATTTACAATATAGTCATTACGGTCAATAATACTCATCAAATACTGAGCCTGTTCACCAATTTGCTTCTGAATTTCTTCCGAATCTGCCTTTTTAAAGCCGTTGTGATCCTTTGTATGATTGCCAATGTCCATTCCATTTTCTATAATAAAATTAAGTTTCGCTTCAATCAGGTTCGCCTGTCGGAAAGGACGTTCACCATATACGAAAAATGTTGCTTCAAGAGGGAAATCTTTATGCTTCTCATGAAAATCCATGAGTAAGCCGATCGCAGAGTCTTCCCTTATCTGACCGTTCTCAAGGTATTCAAAATTATTCAAATTTCCGTCATCAAAGGTAATGACAACCGGAGTCATGCCTTGCTCGGTGGCAATATTGCCTCTTACATAATCCGTCAGACTTACAGGCCTATAACCTTTTTCATATAAGACCTTTAGGTCCTTAAGGAAATTTTCGGGGGTTCTGACCCAATCACGCTCTTCATCACCGATATTATGATACATCAATATCATAATTTTGCCGGCTTCATTTGGCTTCAAGTTCAGGTTGATTTCTTCCTTACCAACCTTATTGTCTGCAGCATTATCATGATTTATATCATTCCCGCCCTGTTCTGCCTGCTGACCCCCGGCTGGCAGGCCGTCTTGCGGAATGTTTGCTTCGACACCCTCTGAATTTCCGCAGCTGATGCCGAAAAAAATACATAATAAAAATATTATGAATATAGTAATGATCTTCTTCACAGCTTGACCTCTTACCCCATAAATCGATAAAATTCTACATCTCGATTATACAATAAAACTTAGCAATAATCTTGTAACAATATATGGCTGTTTCTGCGGTTTATTCCAAGAGTGCTTTTTACATTATTTAATTCTATAAAAAAGCAGACATATTCAACATATGTCTGCTTTAAAACTGAACTAATCCGTTTTCAACCTGTAACCAATCCTTGGATTAGTATTTGTTGTTTCTTTGTCTTTTTCTTGCAGCTCTGCATTCAGGACATCTCTGAGGTTCGTTTTCAAAACCTTTTTCTTTATAGAATTCCTGTTCGCCAACTGTAAATGTGAATTCACATCCACAATCTTTGCATGTCATTTTTTTGTCTTCCATATTGCTTACCTCCTTAATATAATTGGACTTGGTATTTTACACAGCTCTTCTCCAATAATTTAAGAGAGGTATGTCTTAAAATACATCCATTGCAGCATTTCTGCAACGTGATAAGTATATTATGCTGCGAACAAAATAGCAAGCATTATTTTGATTTTTCTATATTCTTAACTGAGTTTTATTTCGACATAAAACTCTACATCTGTTTTTAGGTGAGGACATTAATATGTCATTATCATCTGTATGGGAAATATCTGGTGCTCCGAATTTTTGTTTAAAAAAAACAAACCCCCAAATCGTAATAATCTGAGGGTTTTGTGTGTCTTTATCTCTTTGAGAACTGGGAAGCACGACGTGCTTTCTTAAGTCCGTATTTCTTTCTTTCCTTCATCCTGGAGTCTCTCGTTAAGAAACCTGCTGATTTCAAAGGTGCTCTAAATGCTTCTCTGTCTGCAGACGAAAGAGCTCTTGAAATTCCATGTCTTAAAGCACCGGCCTGCCCTGTAGTTCCGCCGCCCTTTACGGTAGCGATCACATCAAACTTGCCTTCTGCTCCGGCTACTTCAAAAGGTCTTCTGACTTCTCTTTTCAGAATTTCCATCCCGAAATATTCGTCAAGAGGTTTCTTATTTACTAATATATTTCCTTTACCAGGGATCAATCTGACTCTGGCAATGGAAGATTTTCTTCTACCTGTACCTGTATATTGCATTTTCGCCATTTATGATTTCTCCCCTTCCCTAAAAATTCAAGACTTCAGGTTGCTGCGCCGCGTGCTTGTGCTCCGGACCTGCATAAACCTTAAGCTTTTTATACATCTGTCTGCCGAGTTTTCCGTCCGGCATCATGCCTTTTACAGCATGTCTGATAATTTCTTCCGGCTTCTTCGCCTGTAACTTCTCGAAATTGATTTCCCGAAGTCCGCCCGGAAATCCGGTATGTCTCTTATAAATCTTTTCCTGTCTCTTCTTGCCTGTAACTTCAACCTTTTCGGCATTTATTATTATTACATAATCACCAGTATCAACATGTGGTGTGAAAATCGGTTTTCTTTTACCTCTCAATATAGAAGCTGCTTCGGTAGCTAATCTGCCTAAGGTTTTGCCTTCAGCATCAATTATATACCATTTTCTTTCAACTTCATGAGGTTTTGCAATAAATGATTTCATCATGAACACTCCTCATTATTATATTTTCCGACCAGCACGTTTCACCCCGCCCTGGCAAGTTCCATTCGCATAGTAAAAATCCGGGGCTAATGGATTTTTACACATAGTGCACAATTATTATAATATCAACGTCCGCTGTTTGTCAATCAAAATTCTCCGGTCTTTTCTTTGTTTAATTTCCAAAGTTAGTTGCGCAGTGGAAGCGGTTGTGGAATTCACTTTGCGAATTAACCGGTCTTTTCTTTTGGACAAAGCCATAGACTTTAATAAGGGCTGATGAATAAAAATATAGCAGCTTGTCTACAATCAGAATATTAAATAACTCACCAACTAAAGCGCAATGGCAAAACTTGTACCGTCGGTCAGAACAGACCGGGGTACCCGAAACGGAATTTGCCGCCATGCTAAAATCCTTGAGCAATTGGTGAAGTTTGGGGGTAATTAAAATGACAAGAAACAAAAGAAAAAAATCAACAGGGATGGGATTATGTATTTTGGCAGCATTGGTATTTGGTATGTATTTAGGTTCACCTATTCCTAAGGTTTGGGCACATCCCGTATCTGAAGTGATGTCTGCAGTATCAGAACAGATCACGAAAATTGAACACTTACATAATACCATAACAGAAGATAAAACAGATGCAGAAAAAAACACCGGCACCACTGGCATAACTGACATAAAAGATAAAGAAGATTTAGAGAGTATTACAGGAAATGAAAAGAACCTTGGCACGGCGGCAGAATCCGGTATCACAGCTGCTGCACCGGAAGCAGTGGAAAAGGGTCAGGATTCGAATCTTAGCATGGAAGCTGACACCGGTGCCGGCATTGCAGGCACTATACCGCAAGTGCAGAAAGATGCACAGCCCGACTATATCCGCGCGAACGCAAGCAGGGGCGAATCCGCTGACAGAGACGAAATCAATACACTGGTCCACTTGATTAATGCAGAAGCCTATGGCCTTTCCTATAAAGCAAAGGTTGCTGTGGGGCAGGTTGTTATGAATCGCTGGACAGGTCCGTACTACGGTGATGATCTCCTTGCCATTATGACCGCACCGCATCAATTCACGCCGATTTATAACGGTTCAGCCTACAAAAAAGAAGCCGTGCTAAGCGGAAGCGGCGTATACGGGTTGACAGATGATACCTACTATTTTGTAAATCCCGATTTCACTCAGGACAAAACGATAGAACAAAATATGAAATTTGTATGTGAAATCGAAGGTCTCCATTTTTTCAGACCTCCGGAAAAATAGTCGTCAATCTACTCATTCCTGAGGCTTTCCAGCACGGAGAGCCTCATTGCTCTTCTTGCGGGAGAATAACCGGCCAGTATGCCTATTGTCGTGGAAAACACCAAAGCACTTACAGCAACCCACCATGGAATGATAGAAACCGTTGAGCCTCCTCCGCCGATAGAACCAAGTATGACAGACATTATGCCGCTTAAAACCGTATTCATCAGCAGCGAGAGGATATAGCTTATAATGACTCCTGCCAGGCCGCCGATCAACCCGATCATGCCTGCTTCCAAAAGGAACATCTTGCGTATGTCTTCAAGGTTTGCTCCGATCACCTTCATGATCCCGATCTCTTTTGTTCTTTCATAAATGGACATGATCATCGTGTTCGTTATTCCAAGGGCTGCCACCAACAGTGATATAGCACCGATTCCGCCTAATATGCCCTGTATCATTCTTGCGGTCTCCTGCATTGACTTCAGCCAGTCGTTAAGGCTGTTCGTCTGAAAGCCCATTTCACGAATGGTATTGCTCACATCCTCTACATCATCTATATCA
>CAYLLJ010000019.1:13190-20854 GCA_964384725.1 uncultured Oscillospiraceae bacterium
GAATCATATCCATTTTTATTATATGTAATATTCTCTTTTCTTGCCCTTTCTGCGTCTTTTCTTATAGTTTCAAGACCCTCCAGGCTCATATAAACACTATAGGCAGATTCGTCGTTTGGATTTGCAAGAAGTCCCACACCCTTTGCTTTATATGTCGGGTAATTAATCTTTTCCTGATCACTGCCGCTCTGTCGTCCTCGCTGCTTCTGCCCGTATGTATCATCCGCTGTTACTATCAGCTTGTTAGTGATCACATCAACCTGAGCCTCTCCGCCCCATGAGCTGCCCATTGTCTTTTTCGGATTATAGAACCAGCTTGGCACCTGGTTTCCGAACACCACTTCATATTTATCACCGGCTTCCAATAGTCTTCCTTCCTGAAGCTCGTATCCGAATTTCTGCATGATCTCCGGGTTTAATCCGATTACCGATGCCTGTGCGATATATTTGCCGATACCAAAGGAAAGGTAAAGCTGTTTCCTGGGAGATACGGCTTCTACTCCATCTATTTTTTCCATTGAAGCTAAAGCTTTGTCATCCAGGACTCCATCACCTTGCTGCCCGCCAATCATACCCATGTATCCGCCCCCGCCTCCGCTGTAAACATCTACAAGATGCAGGTTTCCGTAGCTTTCTATCTGCTCCTGGAAGCTGGCAGAAAGGCCAAAACCGATGGAAAGCATCACGATGATAGCGCATGTACCGACTACAACGCCTGTAATTGCCAAAATCGTCCTTGTTTTTCTGCGCAGCAGGTTACGAAATGCAAGGCTGATCAAATCACGGTTATTCATCTATTTCCATCTCCTGATGTATTTTCTTCTTTCTGATCTTTTTCCACGCGAAAACCCCTCCTCCGGCTAAAAGGGCCAAAATAGCGGCAATGATCCAGGGAAGTTTACTTCCGCCACCGGCAGCAGCTTCGTCGGGCATCATACCCGGATCAAAGACAGGCATTTCCTCCATTACCTGGAATGAAAACGGCCGTTCAAGGATCTGTTCATCTCCGGAGGCATCCTCATATGTAAAGATAATTTTACCCTCCATTGTTCCGCCCTGTCTCGGAGTAAATCCGAAATCATATGAATCGCTTTTTCCGCTTTCCATATTCCCGACAAAATAGTTCGTGGACTCCATCGTGTCAAAGTCACCTTCTGCGCTCACACGCAGGTTGCTTAACATTGTTTTTCCCGTATTGTAAAATTCAACTGATATATAGCTTTGCATCATTGCATATAATTCCGGCGGCGCTATGATGTCGTCAACCTCAAGCCTCGTTTCCTGCATGACGGGAATCGAAATAGTATCCTCAGATTCAAACGCATTTCCCGCACCGTCTTCGTATGACATTTTTACATTCAAAGCAGTGGTCTGCTGCTCTGCATCAGGTTTTACCGAAAGATGCACATATTGATCAATGCGCTCCTTTTTCCCAAGCGTGTCAACATAGAAGGAATTGCTGCTGTTTACCGGGATGAAAGTGCCTTCTTCTGAGCTCAATGCCACCTTGATGTTTGAAAGGGTGTGACTTCCACTGGTATTGTAAAGGCTCAGGCTTAAAACGAATTCATCTCCTGCCTGCACGGATGTTCCGCCGTAGCTGTAGCTGTCAACCATAAGCTGCGGGCTCTTCGATCCTGAAGTTCCATTAATATATACGCTGGCATACTGGATGACATCGGCACCGCTGTTTGATGAATCACCTGAGGACAGGGATATTTTGATCGGATATGTTTTCTCTTTGGCTCCATCCTCCGCAAATAAAGAAATTGAATAATCTTTACTGCTCCCTGCAGGGATGACAGATTCAATAAAGGTGCTCCTCGTTTTGTTTAAGAGCCCTTCAGGGATATCCGCATTAATCTTTACATTCTTAAGATCGGCGCTGTTATTGTTATGTACTTCGAAAGAAAGCAGAAATTCACTCTGCCCCGTCACTTCCGAGGGAATGCTGATATTTGTTATCTCCGTGTTCTTAATAGATGTTCCTAAGCCGTTTACGGGGATATAAAATGTCTTTTCCACGCTGACAGCTTTGTTTGTATAATCCAATCCGGTCAGTTTTGCGGTTACCGCATATGTCTTCATTTCCGCATCATCATCAACAGAAATCGGAAAGCTTACCTCACGTTTGCTTCCGATGGACATATATCCCAGACTTGCTGAGTTGCTTGCGTTATAAATCGACAATCCATCAGGTATGGCAATGCTCAATTCTGCATTTTTGACAATGGTATTGCCATTATTCCGGACTTCAATAGATAGGGTGTTTTCCTGTCCGGAGTCAAATCCCCCTTCCGGATTTATGTAATGGAACATATCCAGTGCTGCAGCATAGTTTCCTGATCCATCTTGCGGTACGGCTAACTTTTCATAGATTCTTAATAAGCCTAAGGAAAGGTTTTCATGAACAACCTTGCCGTCATTCCTCAGAATCAGATTCAGGTATCGGGATCCTGGAGATGCAAACCTTCCTATGTTAAGATAGAAGCTAACCGTAGATTTTTCACCTTTCTCCAGCATTATGGTACCTGTGGATGCGCCCTTTACAGTAATATTGGCCGACGTGTCTATTTTCAGCTCAGCGCTGTCAAAGGTAAAGCTCTCGGTACCCTTATTTTCTACCTCAATGGTCACAACTACGTTTTCATCCCCCTGGACTACGGAAGGTTTTTCGATCGCGGTTGATTTCACATACGCTGCCCCGTACACAGAGTTCATCATATTCAGATGATCTGCAAATGGCATCGTCTGAAGGCCTGCCGCCATAGTTACCGCAAGCAGCACAAGTAATACTCTCCGTTTTGTTCTGTTCATCTCCATTCACTCATACCCCTTCTGATTCGTTTTGTCGTTCATTTGGCTGTTCGTTTGGATGTTCATCCGACTGTTTATTTGGCCGTTCAATGTGCAGGATGTTTCCGTCCTGAATCGTTACAATTCTGTCTGCATAGCAGGATACCTCTTTGTCATGAGTCACAAGAATCAATGTCCTGTTATGCTCCCTGACCTTCGCCATCATAATTTCCATCACTTCCTTCGAGGTATGCGAATCCAGATTTCCCGTGGGTTCGTCTGCAAAAATGATCTTAGGATTACCCACTAACGCTCTTGCAATTCCCACTCTTTGCTGCTGTCCTCCGCTCATCTGGGACGGTTTCCGGTTTTCATAACCCTCAAGGCCTACTGCCGCCAGCATTTCCTTTGCCATCTTTTCTCTTTTCTTTTTTTCAACTCCGCGAAATATCAAAGGCAGGCTGATATTTTCAACTGCCGTAAACATTGGCATAAGATGATAAGCCTGAAATATAAATCCGATATTCTTTTGACGAAAAAGCGTGATATTCTCTTCATTTAGATTATGAATTGGAATACCTCCTATGAATATTTCACCTTTTGTCGGTTTTTCCAATCCTGCTACCATATTTAAAAATGTAGATTTCCCGGATCCAGAAACGCCTAAAAAGCAGACGATTTCTCCCTTGAATATATCGAGGCTCACGTTATCCAAAGCAATGATACGTTCCTCTCCCATTCGGTAAACCTTTCGGACATTATTAACCTTTATCAGCGGCTCCATAGTTGCACCCTTTTCTAATACAAGATGAAAACCTGCAAATCCTGGATTTGTGATTTTCCTGACTATACCATTAATTTAGACGGGAATTATATCCAAAAGTTTCAAATCGTGCGAAGTTTACAATAAAACTTATACTGTTGTTATTGTTATTGTTATTGTTATTGTTATTGTTATTGTTATTGTTGCAATTTTTATGCCGTGTGAATAAAAAGTAAGCCGGCAAATAGGTACGCTCCCTGATGCCGGCCTCTTTCAACACATTATAGAAATTAAAATAATTCAACCAAATGGAAAGTTTTTTTACCCTTTTTGATCAGAATTTTTCCATCCTTGAACATATCCTTTGTTATCATGAGTTTTGTATCGGTGACTTTGACATCATCAATGGAGAGTCCGCCCTGTTCAATCGTACGGAAGCCGTCTCCCTTGCTGGATACCAGTTTCAATTCAGCTATGAGGCTTACAATTCCAATGCCCTCACCATCAAACTTTGAAGCAGGCATCGCGGTTTTCGGTACATCATCAAGATTTCCGCCGCCTGCGAACAATGCTCTGGCTGCATCCTGTGCCTTTTGAGCTTCTTCTTCGCCGTGGACCATCTTAGTCACCTCAAACGCAAGAATTTCCTTTGCGGTGTTTATTTCCGCATCCTTTAAGGAGGACAGTTTGTTTACTTCATCCATCGGCAGGAAAGTCAGCATAGACAAACAAGTCTTAACATCTGCATCCTCGACATTCCTCCAATATTGGTAGAACTCATATGGAGAAGTTTTTTCAGGATCGAGCCACAGCGCTCCCTTCTGTGTTTTTCCCATTTTCTTGCCTTCACTGGTGGTTAAAAGAGCAAATGTCATTCCGTAAACCTGGTCTCCCATTTCACGTCGTACAAGATCCACTCCGCCAAGTATATTTGACCATTGGTCGTCGCCGCCGAACTGCATCTTGCAGCCGTATCTGCGATGGAGTTCCAGGAAATCATATGATTGCATAAGCATGTAATTGAATTCCAGGAATGAAAGGCCCGTCTCAAGCCTCTGTTTGAAGCACTCCGCCGTAAGCATTCTGTTGACCGAGAAATGCCTCCCTATATTTCTGATAAATTCAAGGTAGTTGAGCTCCAAAAGCCAATCCGCATTATTGTCAATAATTGCTTTTCCATCGGAAAAATCTATAAATTTGCTGAATGTTTTCTTAAACTTGTCACCATTTTCACGTATAGCTTCCTTCGTTATCATCTGGCGCATATCCGTTCTGCCAGAAGGATCTCCTACCAATGTCGTGCCGCCGCCGATCAATACAATCGGAATATGTCCGTATTTCTGCATATACATCATGACGATAATCTGCATGAAGTGTCCCACGTGCAGGCTGTCTGCTGTCGGGTCAAAACCGATATAAAAAATCACCTTCTCCTTACCCAGGAGTTCACGGATCTCCTCTTCATGCGTTGTCTGCCTGATCAAGCCTCTTTCCATTAAAACATCAAATACGTTCCTATCCTGTACTGTTTCCATTTTCTCCGTTTCCTTTTCTTGTTAATATTATTTTCTCATCACTATCTTGTTCCGTATAATCTATCTCCAGCATCTCCCAAACCCGGCACTATGTAAGCATGGTCATTGAGTTCTTTATCCATAGCTGCGATATAAATATCAACATCGGGATGCCTGTCCTTAAGCACTGTCATTCCTTCCGGTGCTGCTATCAGGCACATAAACGAAACCTTTTTGGCGCCTCTTTCTTTGATAAAATCTATCGCTGCCGCCGCAGATCCGCCGGTTGCGAGCATTGGGTCCACGACTATGACCTGTCTGTTTTCGATATCAGATGGCAATTTACAATAATATTCCACGGGCAGATGGGTTTCGGGGTCACGATAAAGACCAATGTGACCAACCTTTGCGTTCGGGATCAATTCCAGCATTCCGTCAACCATGCCAAGTCCTGCCCTTAGTATCGGAACAATGGCAATATCTTCGCCTTTCAGCATTTTCATGGTGGCTTTGCAAAGCGGAGTTTCTATTTCCACATCTTTGAGGGGCAGATCACGCGTAACTTCATATGCCATAAGCATTGAGATTTCTCTGACAAGTTCCCTAAAATCCTTAACACTGGTGTCCTTGTTACGAAGCATTGCTGTCTTGTGCTGAATAAGCGGATGATCAAAAATATAAGCTTTTCCCATACTATTACCTCCATGTGCCCAACGTAGAATCGATTTACATACTGTCTAAAAGATCGACTCTGCGCTGATGCCGTCCGCCTTCAAATTCGGTAGACAGCCATACTTCAACTATATTTAATGCAAAATCATGCTCTAAGATTCTGCCTCCCAATGAAAGAATATTGGAATCATTATGTTTTCTGCTCATCTCAGCCATGAACAAGCTGGTACATAATGCACAGCGAATCCTTTTTACCTTATTCGCCGCAATGGATATTCCAATGCCGGTTCCGCAAATAACGATGCCTCTTTCAGCCTCACCGCTTGCGACCGCTTCTCCGCATGCTTTTCCGTAGCTTGGATAATCCACGGACTCATCGGTATTACAGCCCAGGTCCAGAACATCGTAATCCTTATCTTGAAGATAGGCCTTAACCTTTTCTTTCAATTCAAAGCCGCCATGGTCTGCAGCTAAAGCAATTTTCATAACGTACCTCCATTTATCTTTAAGCTAATGCTTTATACCTTTGCTATATTGTATCCCGCGGATTTCAACATCCGGTTCATCACCGCAAATCCTACTCCGTCCTGCTCGCTTAGTGCTCCGGCTAAGATCAGGTCAACTCCCTCATCGTCCATTTCTCTTAACTTAGCAAAGAATTCATGAGCAGCTTCGACAAAAGCCTTTTCTTCAAACAGGATTACCCCAACCTTCAGTCCAAGCTTTTCATTGAGCCCTTTTAGGCGTTCAATCTCACTTTTGACTTTATCCCTTTTTCCTTCTATGACAGTCATGTCCGCTTTTGGAGCATAATGCCTGTATTTCATCCCGGGGGCCTTCGGAATAAAATCTATTTCGCCCTCATCGCTGTCGGAACACTCTTTGCGCTGGTTCAATGCAGGGTCTATTGCAACCTTTTTATTAATGACAGCCTCAATATTTTCTTTTGTAATAATACCCGGTCTTAAAATAGTCGGAATATCCCCGCTTAGATCCAAGACAGTGGATTCGATTCCTACACGGCAGTCTCTTCCTATCAGTATAGCATCCACTTTCCCATCCATATCCGCAACCGCGTGATCACCCCGGGTCGGGCTTGGCCGCCCTGAAATATTGGCACTTGGCGCAGCCACAGGGCATCCGGCTTTATTGATCAATTCCAAAGCAACCGGATCGTCAGGCATTCTAATAGCAACTGTATTCAAGCCTCCGGTAGTAATGTCCGGTACGTTTTCCTTCTTCGGAAGAACGATGGTCAGCGGTCCCGGCCAAAAATTATCTATCAAACTAATAATCTCAGGAGTCAAAACCGGAGTCAACTCGCCGATATTGCTCGCTCGTGCGATATGAACGATCAAGGGATTATCTGCCGGTCGTCCTTTCGCGGCAAAAATCTTAGCCGTCGCTTCAGCATTCAGTGCATTAGCCCCAAGCCCGTAAACCGTTTCTGTTGGAAATACCACAAGCCCGCCATCGGTAATGACCTGAGCCGCCTGATCTATATCTTTCAGCGCTTCTTCGAACTTTTCGTCAGTTTCTGCATCATCCAAAACCGTACTTTTATCTATATAATGTTTATAAATATCCTTTACATCAAAAACCTTAGTTTTCATTCTTTTCCTTCATCATTCAAATTTTTAATTTTTACAACACCGCCATGTGTGTTTTCGGAGAAAACCGTCCGAGCCATTACTGTTTAAGGCGAGCGTGTTTTCGAGAAAACACACCAGACAGCCTCCTCAGCATATTAAAAATTCTTCATTTTCTCCGCCTGATCCGACGTGATCAACCCATCGATAATCTCATCCAAATCCCCGTCCAGAAAATAATCAAGCTTATATAAGGTTAACCCGATTCTGTGATCTGATACTCGCCCTTGAGGAAAATTGTAGGTCCTTATGCGCTCACTACGGTCACCT
>CAYLLJ010000019.1:20864-24611 GCA_964384725.1 uncultured Oscillospiraceae bacterium
CCGACCTGGCTCTTCCGCTGCTCGGAGATCTCCTTGTTCTGTTCCTGAATCTTTATATCATATAATTTCGCCCGCAGTACTTTAAACGCCTTCTCTTTGTTTTTAATCTGAGATTTTTCATCCTGACATGTGACTACTATTCCCGTTGGGACATGTGTAAGCCTGACTGCCGAGTCTGTGGTGTTGACGCTCTGTCCTCCATTTCCTGAAGATCGGTAAACATCCACCCGCACATCATTTAGATTAAGATCCACTTCCACATCATCGATTTCCGGAAGCACTGCAACCGTAGCGGCAGATGTGCGGATTCTTCCGCTGGACTCAGTTTCCCGCACTCTTTGCACACGATGGACCCCGCTTTCATATTTCAGTCTGGAATAAGCTCCTCTTCCCTTGATAAGGATGACTGCTTCTTTGATACCGCCCAGGCCCGTATCATTTATATCGATCATTTCTGTCTTCCAGCCTCTGCGTTCCGCATATCTCATATACATTCTCAATAGATCGCTTCCAAAAAGTCCGGCTTCTTCTCCGCCTGTGCCTGCCCTGACTTCCAGAATTACATTTTTATCATCATTAGGATCTTTTGGAAGAAGCAAAATCCTGAGTTCGTTGCTCAAAGCTTCCTGTTTATCTTCCAGCTCTGAAAGCTCCATTTTTGCAAGTTCCCTCAGTTCCTCATCCATCGCGCTGTCATTGAGCATTTCTTTTGTGCTCTTTAAATCATCTACAGCCTTTTTATATTCCCTATATTTGCTTACGATAGGCTCCATCTCAGACATATCCTTCATAGATTTCTGCCAGACAGCCTGATCGCTGATGACCTCGGGATCGGAAACCTTAAGGGATAGTTCTTCATATTTTTCCTGGATAAAGTCCAATTTATCGTACATTATTTTCAACTCCTAATCTGCTGATAATGTTTTGGTCAAACGAATTGTTTTATCAGCATACTAAATTTAAATCCCAAATATTATATCATAAATGCGAAGTAAATACCTTTTAAATTGACTACAAAAACTGATTCTACATAAAAAAAACTGGAAATCGGAATTCCCAGTTGATTTTGATACTAATCCATGTTGAACTTTTTCTTGAACTTTTCTACACGACCGCCGCGATTTATGAATTTTTGCTGCCCTGTAAAAAACGGATGACAAGCCGAGCATACATCCAATCGAAGTTCATCCTTCGTAGATTTCGTAACAAACGTGTTCCCGCAAGCACACGTAACGGTACATTCCTTATAATCAGGATGGATTCCTTCCTTCATGCCTTTCACCTCTTTCCAAATCTATATCTATCTAAATATTTAATTCTCAACGATAGCTATTACATGGTAGCACAAGTTGAAAAAATAGGCAAGCACTTTTTATTACAGTCACGATCGTAGCGGGTTTCTATTATATGGTATTTTCGGAAATCAATATCGTATTATATTTGGCATATACTCGTCTTGGGATAGATGCGTTATTCGGAAATACTTTTATATCGTCAAACCGGTGCGAGAAGGAACCGAAAACATTTAGCAGCTTAATTTTAATAATACAGAAAAAATGTTTCGCCGTTTTGGAACTTCTTGCATGCTGTTTTCGCATCGCATAAAGCACAGTTTCTTGAATATTTATCCGCCCTGTAAAGAAGATCCGCCAGAATGGATGTCCCTCCTCCCTTCCGGTGATCCTCAATGGCATTAAGTATTTCCTTTTTCTCTTCTTTTGTAAATCCGTGCCTTGCAAGAATCTTTTGAGCAAGCTCCTTGCTTGCTTCCGCATGGTCTTCGCCGCTTTCATATTCCATCCATCTTCCGATGTCATGAAGAAGACCTGCAGCATATAGCAGTTCTTTGTTTATATCAAGATTTTTTTCAATTGACAGTATACGGGCAATTCTTGCCACATCAAGAAAATGCGCCATATCATGGCGGCAAAATATCCGGTCGGCTTCAGCCTCAATATTTTTATTCAAATAATTTATAAAATCGGGATCTTTAAGAATGCCGTTGATTCTCTTCATTATTTGTTCCTGTTCTCTCTTAAATACCAATTCTCTATTTTAAGCATTAATGTGCTTCTGCACTTTTTCTCCCTTAAAATCCTTCATCATTTCTTTTATACTATTGCTGCAAATCGTTAGTTCGGGCGATATCTCATAGAGAGGAATCATTACAAAAGCTCTTTGCAGCATTCTTGGGTGGGGAACCGTAAGTTCCTCAGTTTCAATTTTCTCGTCATCGTACAATAGGATATCAACGTCTATGATCCTCGGACCGTTTATAATTGTCTTGACCCTCTTCATTTCGCTTTCGATTCCTTTTGTAAAGCGGAGAAGCTCCTCCGGGGGCAGGTCCGTATCGCCTTTAAGAACCATGTTCAAAAACCATGGCTGGTCTTTGAATCCAACAGGCTCTGTTTCATAAAGGGACGATGTCTTTCTTATTTTTATTTCATTCGAAAGCAGCTGCAGGGCATGCTCAATGTTTTTTTCTTTTTCTCCAAGGTTAGTTCCTATGCTTAAATAGATCCTGCTCATCGCCTTATTTCTCTATTACTTTCTATTTCTATTTTCCTATCTCTTCTCTATCACTTTCTATTTCTATTTCCCTATCTTTTTCCCTATCTCTTTCTATTTCTCTTTCTCTTTCTATTTCTACTCCAAAATAATCAAAGAGCCCGGGGACAGGTGCTTCCGGTTTTTTGACCTTTACACGAAGCTTTTGAATCTCTGGATAAGCCGCAAAGATCTCACTGCAGATCCTTTCCGCCAAGCTCTCTAAGAGGTCAAACTTTTGATTCGCAACAATTCCCTTTATGATGTCATAGACCTCCTTATAATTTACGGAGTCATTCAAGTCATCTGTTCCACCTGCATTTTTTAAGGGAAGATAAAGTGACGCATCTACAAAAAACTTCTGTCCGAGGGTTTTTTCTTCCGGCAAAACACCGTGGTAGCCATAAAATCCCATGTTTTTCATTATGATTCTATCCATTGAATTCTCTCCTCACAATTGCATCCGCTACCTTTGCAGCACGCAGGTTTGCCTGAACGTTGTGCACCCTTACAATATCCACTCCCTGAACTATTCCTAAAACAGTCGTGGCAATCGTTCCCTCATCCCTGTCCTTTGGTTCGGCATCAAGAATCTTTCCGATCGTGGTTTTTCTTGATGCTCCGATCAGCACCGGGTAGCCAAGGGTCTTGATCTCTTTTAGCCTGCGCATTGCAGCAAGATTCTGTTCGGATGTCTTTCCAAAACCCAATCCCGGGTCTAAAATGATCATTTCATCCTTAACGCCTGCCTGCTTTGCAATTCTTACGGACTCCATAAGGAACCTTTTGATCTCATCTATCATATCCCCATGGTAATGGGTACCATTTTGATTGTGCATCAATACGACCGGCGTACCGTATTTTGCTGCTACAGAGGCCATTTCTGCATCTCCCTGAAATCCCCAGATATCGTTAATGATATGAACTCCACTTTTTATTGCTTCCTCTGCAACCTCGGCACGTATGGTATCCAATGATATGATTGCATTTGTTTCTTTATTAAGCCTTTCAATAACGGGCATCACTCTTCTGAGCTCCTCATCGGCACCGATCCTTGCATGTCCCGGTCTTGAAGACTCACCTCCGATATCGATGATGTCCGCGCCTTCCCACAGCATCTCACGGGCATGCTCAAGCGCCCTGTCAACCGAAACGTAGTCTCCCCCGTCCGAGAACGAATCAGGAGACTACGTTTCG
>CAYLLJ010000020.1:0-10711 GCA_964384725.1 uncultured Oscillospiraceae bacterium
GCTTACCTTCGGCTTCCGCTTTTTTTGCATATGCAGTATACTTTCTGTTTGCTTCCGCTTCTCCTGTAAAGGCTGTCATTAAATTTTCCATAGTTTTTTGATTTTCCATTTGAATTACCTCCGTTTTCGTCTTGACCTCAAGCGGTCGATTTTTCTATTTTATTAACCTATAACTTATACTATATTGCCTAATTTGCAAAGCAAATTACCGGCGATCTTTAGGTCGGGTTAGTGTAAGACAACATAATTATACCCAAATTATAGAAATAGCAACATAATTAAAAAAAACCAAAATTAATACAGGATTAGACACTAAGTTGAATATTTCGCATTATAATCTCACAGAAATGTAAATTCATAGTTTATTAATTGAATATTGGTTTTGTTATTAAGAATTCTGAAAATTTAACGATATTTGAACAAGAATGATTTATATGTGAATGGGGTGAAAAATAATGAAAAAACAAAGCCTGATGAAAAAAATACTTCTTTTCATCGGCGTTCCGGTAGCGGTAGCCTTTATTGCTGTTGCGTTGATATCATTGAATACGGTCAACAAATCTATGACTGAATTAAAAACAAATGAATTGATATCCAACTCGCAGGCTGCATCGAACGAAATAGCCGGTATCTTTAACGGTTTTATGGGAGTGTCTGAACAGATGGCTGCAAACACTCAATTCAAAGAACTGTTTATCAATTATGTCCCTGGGATGGATCTCAGAGCGGTTCCGGGGGTGGGTCAAGCTTTACAAACGATGATCAATGTTCAGAAATCAGATCCAAACATACTATCTGTATGGTTTGCGGACATTGATGCCAGCAAGCTGCTTCAACATGACAACTACACGTCAGGTGAAGACTGGATCGTCACATCAAGACCATGGTACAAGATGCTTGTCGTAGAAAAGGACGTTATATTGACGAATCCCTATCTTGACTCAATGAGCGACAATACAATCGTTAGTGCTGTAGCACCGGTATATGATGAGAATACAGGTGAATTGCTGGGAGCAACCGGTATCGATTTCAGTGTAGATGGCATTTATGCCATGCTGAAGGAATACAAACTGGGAGAAAAGGGTTATTATATCCTTGCGAGCAGTGACGGTCAGCTGATTTACCATCCTAATGAAAACTATAAGAACACTAACGCGATAGATGCGGACATGTCAGATAACATTAAGAGCGCTATTGTTGAGAGGACGGAAGGTCTTATTGATTTTGAAAATGAAGGGCTGGCAAGCAAGGGCTACGTTTCTTCAATAGGAGATACCGGATGGATTATCTCAACCGGTATGCCTGAAGCAGAATTTGCCAGCACATATACGAGCGTTAAAAATTCTGTTTTCATCACTTTTTCGCTGGCATTGCTGTTAATACTTGCATTGGTAGTGTTAATGTCCAAAACAATCACAGCACCTCTCAAGAAACTCACGGGAGCGGCAGACAGCATGTCTATCGGTAATGTTGATGTGGATTTGTCAGATATAACCCAATCTAATGACGAGATAGGTAACTTAGTTGTCAGCTTTAACAAAATGATAGAAAACATCAAAGAGCAATCGTTTGTCGCTAAACACATTGCATTGGGAGATCTGTCTATAGAAGTCAAACCTAAATCCAATGAAGACATTCTTGCAATAAGCATGAACTCGATAATCGATTCACTGAAAAGATTATCAAATGAAGCCGATCGTATAGCCCAGGCAACCGTTGAGGGAGACCTTAAAATTAAAGGGGACATAGAACAATTTGACGGCAGCTACAGAGAGATTATAACAGGCTTTGATAAAACAAGAGAAACACTGATCCAGCCGATTAAAATAGCAGAGAAATACTTTGAAAGAATCAGTAAGGGTGACATCCCGGAGAAAATAACTGAAACTGCCAAAGGAGAATACCAAAATTCAATTGACAGCATTAATGTATTCGTCGAATGTATACAATCACTCATTGTCGAAATGGATGCTCTTACAAAGGAAACGCAAAAGGGTAACCTCCTTGCCAGAGCTGATTCCGGTAAACAGAGCGGAGATTTCGCTAAAATCATAGAAGGATTCAACTCAACCTTAGACACTTTGGTAGGCTTTATAGATGCAATGCCTTCACCGGTCCTTGCTATTGATACTAATTTTGAAATCAAGTACATAAACAATGCAGGAGCATCGGTTATCGGCAGCGATAAAGGCCGACTCATAGGCACAAAATGCTATGACGGATTTAAAACGTCACATTGCCATACGGGAAATTGTTCCTGTGCAAAGACAATGAAAGACAAAGTTCAATCTACTGCCGAAACAGATGCGCATCCAAACAATATGGATTTGGAGATCTCATATTCCTCTATTCCAATTATTGTCGATAATAATGTTGAAGGTGCATTGGAATTCGTCGTGGATCAAACCGATATTAAAAACGCGGCAAAAGTTTCTGCAAAACTGGCAGATTATCAGGCAAATGAAGTCGAAAAACTCACACTTGCGCTGGAAAAGGTTTCTAAAGGAGATCTTGATGTATCCCTGGAAGTAGAGGAAACGGATCAGGATACTGTTGTCGCAGGTCAAAATTTCCAAAAAATCAATAACAGCTTAAATTTAAGCATAAACGCTATAAAGTCAATGATAGAAGACATCTCAATGTTAACCGATGTCTCCATGAAGGGTGAGCTTAATACAAGGGCAGATGCAAACAAGCATAACGGCGGATACAGACAAATAGTAGAGGGAGTAAACAATACGCTTGACGCAGTAGTCGCCCCTATACAGGAAGCCTTAAAAGTAATCAAGGAAATGTCAGAAGGCAATCTGAAGGCAAGGATTGAAGGGCATTATCAGGGAGATCACGCAGCTGTCAAAAACGCCCTGAATGAAACTCAGGAAAATTTCAGAAGTTATATCAGTGAAATTTCATTTGTTCTTTCGGAGATCGGAAAAGGCAATCTGGATCTGACTATGAACGCCGATTACAAGGGTGAATTTGTTGAAATTAAAAATTCTCTGAACAGCATTATCCAGGAACTGAGTCAGGTAATGGGAGAAATCAACGAAGCGGCAGAACAGGTGGCATCCGGATCAAGACAGGTGTCAGACGGAAGTCAGGCATTGTCTCAGGGCTCCACAGAACAGGCCAGCTCAATCGAGGAACTTACTGCATCAATTGCAGAAATAGCAACACAGACAAAGCAAAACGCAATAAATGCCAATGAGGCAAGTGAGCTTGCAGGCACCGCGAGGGATAATGCTGATAGAGGAAATAGCCATATGCAGGAGATGCTTAACTCCATGAAGGAAATCAACGAATCCTCAGCTAACATCTCCAAAATCATCAAGGTTATAGATGATATTGCGTTCCAGACAAATATATTAGCCCTAAATGCAGCTGTCGAGGCGGCAAGAGCAGGGCAGCACGGCAAAGGATTTGCAGTAGTATCGGAAGAAGTAAGAAATCTGGCAGCCAGAAGTGCTAATGCGGCAAAAGAAACCACAGATCTCATAGAAGGCTCTATCATGAAGGTTCAGGTTGGTACAAAAATCGCCAATGAAACGGCGGTAGCACTGACGGAGATCGTAGATGGTGTTGAGAAAGCAGCAAAGCTTGTGGGAGGAATTGCTGAGGCATCCAACGAACAGGCCTCCGGAATTGCACAGATCAATAAGGGCATTGAACAGGTATCCCAGGTTACTCAGAACAATTCTGCCACTGCAGAACAAAGTGCGGCTGCAAGTGAAGAACTGACAAGTCAGGCCGAACTCCTTAAAGAGATGGTAAGTAAATTTAAATTAGGGACGGGCGCCAGATTATTGCCCGGCAGACAAACAAATCTTTTAGAGGGAAACTATAGAAAAGAAGAGCATGCTGTACCAAGGATTAACCTTAATAATAATGAACCGGACAAATATTAAGAATAACAAACGACTAACAAATTTAAAAGGCTGTTCCCCAATTTTACGGAACAGCCTTTTTTATATATCGGAATTTAAAAAGTCCAGAAAATCAGTAAAATCATCAAAATCACTTTGAATAAATTCGTAAAGTATAGGTTCTTTGAATTCGTATTTAGCAGTTGGAATGATACAAGAACCGACTTCGTTTTTCTTCAAAGTTCTTTCAATATCGTGGATTTCATCAAGACTATACGCAGCAATTATAAGCTGGCCATAATCCGTGACATAATAAAGACCGTGTATATCCTCGTTTAAACGAAAAACCTTTCGATTGACGTGATCATTATTCCTATTGAACTCGAGATAGAGTCTGCCGTTTTCATGAAGTGTCTGCATGCTGGCGGCTGACAGGAGGGAAAATCGCTCTATAAATTCTTCGGGTTCTGTTAGAATTTCATATACTGTTATAAATTCAGGGTGATTGAGCATCATTGCCGCTTCTGCAGGAGTAATAAAGAAACCGGAACGTCTCTTCATTTTGGATACTTTACCCTCATTTAAATGAATCTCAGAAACCACCAGTTCATATTTTTCGTCATATTCGATAAGAGATTCGCAAAGATATGAACAGCCGCTTTCATCATAATATTCATCAATAGTATTTTTACATAATGTTGCGCCGTTTGTTCCGGTAGGTTCATCCGGCAGGATATCGTCTTCGGCCAAATAAGCTGCTGCTTCAAAATCATTGCCGAAGATACGCATTAGATAATAGTTGATAAGTTGATATTCGGATTGGATAGGTGTACATAATTTCTCCGATAATGCTGATGTTTCTTCATCTGACAAAGTAATCGGCTTTTCGAGTAAAAAAGAGTACTCGCTCAGCGTTTCCGGCAGAGAGAGCGAAAGTCTCTTGTTCATATCGACATATTTCTGGACAAGGAATATAGCTTCTCGTTCGCTGACATTAACCTTGCTGCCGCCCAGCCCTCCCAAAAGGGTTTGTTCCATCATTATTAGTTCGTCAGTATCATCGCCAAGAAGACTTTTATATGTTTCAAAGCCATATTCCTCGGCATCAAAATAAAAAAACTGATGAAAATCCGTTACGGATTCATTATTTGCCAATTCCCAGTGAATGTAAAGACCGACTACACCCATCAGTCTTGTATCTGTAATGAATCCGGACAGAAACCTTCTTTGGTTGATGCTGACTGCAGCCGCTGCGCCTCCCTTGATGACCTTGAATTTACGCTCTGTCAATAATCTGTCCTCCTCTAACACCCAAAAAAAATCCCTTGCAGGATAAGTATAACCATTGACATTTAAAAAATCAAGGTCTATAATAGTTCTATTGTAAAACAGAATATGACCTTATCAAGAGTGGCAGAGGGAATAGGCCCTGTGAAGCCCGGCAACCTGCGTATCTGCAATACAGATAAAAAAGGTGCTAAATCCTACGGAATTAAATTCTGAAAGATGAGGATAGAATAAAAATACAGCCCTCTTCATTTAGAAGAGGGTTTTTAGTACATAGATATATATATAAATATATATCTATGTCGTGATTAATACCGGGAGGAAATAAAATGAAAAGATTATTCACATCAGAATCAGTTACAGAAGGACATCCGGACAAAGTTTGCGATCAGATATCCGATGCGATCGTTGATGCGATATTTGAAAAGGATCCAATGGGAAGAGTTGCCGCCGAGACTACTGTTACGACAGGTCTGGCTTTAGTTGTAGGCGAAATTACAACGGATTGTTACGTTGATATTCCAAATCTGATAAGAGAGGTTATTTGTGATATTGGATACACTAAGGGTGAATACGGATATGACGGAAATACTTGCGCAGTTATGACATCTATTCATGAACAATCAGGTGATATTGCGATGGGAGTCGATAAAGCGCTGGAATATAAAGAAGGTTCACTAAGCGACAATCAGGAAGCCATCGGAGCCGGAGACCAGGGAATGATGTTTGGATTTGCTTGTAATGAAACGCCCGAGTTAATGCCAATGCCTATTTCGCTGGCACATAAACTTGCAAAGCAGCTTAGCGATGTGAGAAAGTCAGGCAAATTAACGTATCTAAGACCGGACGGCAAAACACAGGTAACAGTTGAATACGACGACGACAAGGTAGTAAGAATCGACACCGTACTGGTTTCCACCCAGCATGATGAGGATGTTACACAGGAACAGATAAAAAAAGATATCATAAAATATGTTATAAGTCCTATAATTCCGGACCATCTTCTTGATTCGGACACAAAATATTACGTGAACCCAACAGGCCGATTTGTAATCGGAGGACCAAACGGTGATTCGGGATTGACCGGAAGGAAAATCATTGTAGATACTTACGGCGGATATTCAAGGCACGGCGGCGGTGCTTTTTCGGGCAAAGACCCGACAAAAGTAGACCGTTCTGCAGCATATGCAGCCAGATATGCGGCGAAGAATATAGTTGCGGCCGGATTGGCAAACAAATGTGAAATCGGTCTTGCTTACGCTATCGGTGTGGCAAAACCCATATCAATTCTGGTTGAGACCTTTGGCACAGGAAATATTCCGGATGGAAGAATCGCAGAACTTGTTGAGAAGCATTTTGACCTGCGGCCTGCTGCAATCATACGGGATTTGGATTTAAGAAGACCTATCTACCGACAGGTTGCAGCCTATGGTCATTTCGGCAGGAACGATCTTGACCTTCCATGGGAGAAAACAGATAAGGCGGATGCATTGAGACAAGATGCACAGCTTGGAAAGGAATGATTTATATGGGAATAAAAGTAGCAAAATTCGGAGGGTCATCGGTTTCTGATGCGATTCAGCTTGCTAAGGTAAAAGAAATCATAGAATATGATCCCGACAGAAGGTATGTGGTTGTGTCTGCTCCCGGAAAGAGATTTAATGAAGACAATAAAATTACAGATCTTCTTTACTTATGCAAAGCACACATTGATCACAACGTATCTTATGGTCAGATATTTCAGGTGATCTGTGACAGGTATATAGGTATAGAATACAATTTAGGCGTTAACGTAAATCTTCAGCAAGAATTCGATGAAATCAATAATAACTTAAAATCAGGCGCTTCGGCTGACTATATAGCCAGTAGAGGAGAATACCTGAATGCAATACTTATAGCTGCATATTTGGGATATGATTTTGTCGATACCGCAGGACTTATTCAATTGGATGAACGGGGAAAACTGAAGAATGAAAAGAAAAATACTGCTCTTAGAGAGGAATTGTTAAAGCATGAGAAAGCAGTAATACCTGGATTCTATGGTACCTATCCCGATGGTAAGATAAAGACCTTCTCAAGGGGAGGTTCGGATATAACCGGTTCCCTTGTAGCAAGAGCGGTGAATGCAGATGTTTATGAAAATTGGACTGACGTGTCAGGCTTCCTTATGGCCGATCCAAGAATAGTAAAACATGCCAAACCAATCAGCACTATATCCTATAAAGAACTCAGGGAATTATCCTATATGGGTGCCTCTGTGCTTCACGAGGATGCTATCTATCCGGTTAGGGCAGCTGACATTCCAATAAATATAAGAAATACAAACGAACCAAAGGCACCGGGTACTACAATCACAGCAGAAGCAGGTCCCAAGGATGATACCATCATATCAGGAATAGCCGGCAATAAGGATTTCACAGTTATCGGAATATATAAAAATATGATGAATGAAGACAAAGGTTTCGTGAGGCGTCTTTTGGAAATACTCGAAAATTATGATGTGCCTCTTGAACACATGCCGAGCGGAATCGATACCATATCCATCGTGATAGCCGATAAAAATCTTAATGGTAAGCTGGATGATATCATCGAAGAGATTCAAAGAGCTCTTCTGCCTGACACAATAGATGTATATCACAAAATGGCCTTGATTGCGACAGTCGGAAGCGATATGGCGAAGCGCTACGGTGTTTCCGCTAAGCTTTTTACGGCATTGTCTGATGTAGGTGTAAATGTTCGGATGATTGACCAAGGCTCCAGTGAGATGAATATCATTATCGGTGTCGAAAACAAAGATTTTGAGACTGCAATTACAGCAATATATAATGCCTTTGTTGAGAACCCGGCGAAATAGCATTTTGCTCAAATCGAAATATGCATGAATGAAACAGGGGTAAGGAAATCAAGGTTTTCTTCGTCCCTGTTTTTTTTTGATTTATTACAGGATCTATGCTATAATATAACGTTGTAATAAGACTCCAAAAACTGGAGTTAACGATGATAATAATTTGGCGATGAAATCTGCTCTTTGACACTGAAGTACAGGGCAGAAAATTATGAAGAAGGGGCCATAAATATGGGATTAATGGAAAAAATCTTCGGGGATTTAAATGTTAAGGAAGTAAAAAAGGTCGAAAAAATCGTAGACAAGATAGAGGCTTTTGACGAAAAGATGCAGAGACTTACCGATGTGGAGCTGAAAGCGAAGACTTTGGAATTTAAGGAAAGGCTCGCAGCCGGGGAGACATTGGACGATATTCTTCCTGAAGCGTATGCCGTATGCCGCGAGGCTTCCTGGAGAAGCCTGCAAATGAAGCACTTCAGAGTTCAGCTCATCGGCGGTGTCGTACTGCATCAAGGCCGCATTGCAGAAATGAAAACAGGAGAAGGAAAGACGCTTGTTGCAACATTGCCGGTCTATTTAAATGCGCTTGGGGGGAAAGGCGTTCATGTAGTTACGGTTAATGATTATCTGGCAAAACGTGACATGGAATGGATGGGTAAACTCTATACTTTCCTGGGCCTGACAGTAGGCTGTGTTATCCACGGCATTACCAATGAAGTGAGAAAGGCCGCCTATAAAGCAGATATTACCTATGGGACAAATAATGAATTCGGTTTTGACTATCTTCGTGACAATATGGTGATCTATAAAGAGGATATGACTCAAAGAGAATTGAATTTTGCCATAGTGGATGAAGTGGACAGTATCCTGATTGATGAAGCAAGAACGCCGCTCATTATATCCGGTCAGGGAGAAAAGTCAACGGATCTGTATCATATTGCCGATAAGTTTATCAGTACATTCAGAATAGAAGAAGATTTCACCGTGGAAGAAAAAGACAGGACCGTTTCCTTGACAGAGGAAGGTGTCACCAAGTGTGAAAAATTCTTTAAAATTGAGAATTTCTCCGACCCTGAAAATATGGAAATCAATCATCATATACAGCAGGCACTGAAAGCAAGAAATCTGATGAAGCGTGATGTGGATTATATCGTTAAAGACGAAGAAGTCGTTATTGTTGATGAATTCACAGGGCGTCTTATGTTTGGACGGAGATACAGTGACGGACTTCATCAGGCTATCGAAGCAAAAGAAGGAATGCAGATAAGGCAGGAGTCAAAAACGCTTGCGACTATTACTTTGCAGAATTACTTCAGAATGTATCAAAAACTTGCGGGAATGACAGGTACCGCAAGAACCGAGGAACAGGAATTCAGAGATATTTATAACATGGATGTGGTTGAGATTCCGACAAACAAGCCGATTGTCAGAGCAGACAAGGAAGACTGCATCTATGCGACAGAACCCGCAAAATTCAAAGCGATTGCGGATCAGATTGAAGAATTTCACAAGACAGGTCAGCCTGTTCTGGTTGGAACTATCTCCATTGAAAGATCAGAGCTGATAAGCGACCATTTAAAACGCCGGGGAATCAAACATAATGTCTTGAATGCTAAGCAGCACGAAAAGGAAGCAGAAATAGTTGCTGAAGCAGGAGGACTTGGGGCTGTAACAATTGCGACAAATATGGCAGGACGTGGTACAGATATCATTTTAGGAGGTAATCCTGATTTTGCGGCAAAACGGGAAATGAGAAGAAGAGGCTACGAAGATGAGGCTATTTCCTATGCTTCAAGCTTTGTACCTTTGGAAGATCCGGAATTAATCGAAACAAGAAAAATATATAATGAACTTCACAATCAATATAAAGAGGAAAGAGCAGAAGAACAAAAGAAAGTCAAGGAACTTGGCGGATTATGCATAATAGGTACAGAAAGGCATGAATCGCGAAGAATAGATAATCAGCTGCGAGGACGTTCCGGCCGGCAGGGTGACCCTGGGCGCACCCAATTTTTCATATCTCTTGAGGACGAATTGATGCGCCTCTTTGGGGGAGATAAGATCCAGGGAATCGTCGGCAAGCTCGGAATGAACGATGATGAGCCAATCGAAGCAGGGATGCTTAGCAAGTCTATTGAAAATGCACAAAAACGAGTGGAAGGGCGAAACTTTTCCATCAGAAAGTACGTGCTTCAATATGATGATGTAATGAACAAGCAGCGGGAAATCATATACAATGAACGGCGCAGGGTACTTTATGGAGAAGATTTAAGGAACTATATAATGTCCATGGCAGGTGAGCTTATAGATGAAAGTGTCGACTTCTGTACAGCTGCTTCTAAGTATGCGGAAGAATGGGATCTTCCGGCTCTTGAAGATTCACTGAGTAAAATCTGCAGCACATTTAAGGGAATCCGCTATACTGAAGATGATATAGAAAGCCTAAATCAGAACACATTGAAAGAGGATATTGTCGAAATATTTGAGGAAGCCTACCGTGCGAAAGAAGAAGAGATAGGCATAGAGCGAATGCGTGAGCTTGAAAGAATGATCCTGATCCGGGTAGTAGACAACAAATGGATGGATCATATAGATGCAATGGATCAGCTGAGACACGGCATCGGACTTCGTGCATTAGGACAGCAGGATCCTGCCCGCGCCTATGCAAACGAAGGCTTTGAGATGTTTGATCTTATGATAAAGAACATCCGTGAGG
>CAYLLJ010000020.1:10722-23057 GCA_964384725.1 uncultured Oscillospiraceae bacterium
TTAACGTAACCGTTCAGACTGATACTAAAAGAAAACAGGTATTTGGAACCGGTGAAGGCAGAAAAGATGAGTTCAGCGATAATGCCAATGCGGATGAGGCTGAATATTCCGGCGGTGCGCCAAGTTCCGTCAAGGTTCCTGACAGGCAAAGAAAACAGGAGACGGTCAGAAAAGGCGTGACTGTGGGGAGAAATGATCCTTGCCCGTGCGGGAGCGGAAAGAAGTATAAAAAATGCTGCGGAGCGAATGCTGCCGAATAGAGGCTGCCAGGGTACTTCTCCCGGAAAGCGCTCACCCTCAAATTTTAGGATTTTGATTTATGGTAAATTTTCGGGTTCGGACGCTTTCCTATGAGAAATACCCCTGGCAGCCACCAGGCGGTGCCTTTTGGTCAGTTTTTTTATACTCGGAAGAGTAGGGATAGATAAAAAAATAAGGAGTTGATAAAATGGTTGAGCTGGATCAGATCAAGTATGAACTGACCGACAGAGCAGAAAATCTAAAAGAATTGGGTGACTCTCTTTGACTTCGCAGGATTGACTGAAAGACTGGATGAAATCAATAAGACCTCTGAGGAAGAAGGCTTTTGGGATGATCATGAGAAAGCACAAAAGCTGTTGAAGGAAAAGAAAAGCATCGAGACGAAGATTGATGAATATAAAACGCTGGAAAAGGATTTTGAAGATGTCGGAATCCTGATTGATCTTGCCCAGGAAGAAGAAGATCAGTCAATGGTGCCTGAAATACAGAAAGCATATGAAGATTATAAGGAAAAATACGAGCAGCTCCGAATTAAGACCCTCTTAGATGGGGAATACGATGGAAGCAATGCCATTATTTCCATTCATGCGGGCTCAGGCGGGACAGACGCTCAGGATTGGGCTGAGATGCTGCTTCGTATGTATATAAGATGGTCTGAATCAAAAAAATACAAGGTGAAGACGCTTGATTACCAGGACGCTGACGAAGGCGGAATAAAAAGTGCCACTTTGCTGATAGAGGGAGAAAATGCCTATGGGTATCTCAAAAATGAAAAAGGTGTTCATCGTATAGTACGAATATCGCCATTTGACTCCTCAGGCAGAAGACACACATCTTTTGCATCGTTGGATGTTATTCCGGAGATGGATGAAAATATTACAATTGATATCAATCCGGAAGATCTGCGGATCGATACCTTCCGATCCAGTGGAGCAGGGGGACAGCACGTTAATAAGACTGACTCTGCAATAAGGATTACACATATTCCTACTAATATCGTAGTCTCATGCCAGAATGAGCGATCTCAGCATCAGAACAAGGAAACCGCTATGAAGGTTCTTGCAGCAAAGCTTATGGAGCTGGCTAAGCAGGAGCACAAGGCAAACCTTGACGAACTGAAGGGGGACTATAGCCAGATAACCTGGGGAAGCCAGATCAGATCATATGTGTTCCATCCATATACGCTTGTTAAAGATCATCGGACCAATGCAGAAGTGGGAAATGTCTATGCGGTGATGGATGGAGAAATCGACTACTTTATAAATGAGAAACTTAAAATGAAAGAATGAGAAAAAGAGTGAGATATGGATATAATTGAAAAATTGGCACAGGAATTCAAATTAAAACGTTCTCAGGTTGAAAATACGGTTCAGCTGATAGATGATGGCAACACGATTCCCTTTATCGCCCGATACCGAAAAGAGGTGACAGGTGCCCTTTCCGATGTGACACTAAGGGACCTGGATGAACGATTGACCTATCTGCGTAACTTGGAGAAGAGAAAAGAAGAAATCATACACTTGATAGAGGAACAGGGTAAGCTCACTGACGAATTGAAGGCAGAGATCCTGAAAGCAGAAGTGCTTCAGCGTGCAGAGGATCTTTATAAACCTTATAAACAGAAAAAATCAACACGTGCATCAAAGGCAAAGGAAAAAGGGTTGGAACCGCTGGCGCTAATTATTTATGCGCAGGAAACAGAAACCGGCTCCATTCAGGAATTGGCGGAACCTTTTGTTGATCCGGATAAAGGCGTGGCAGATACAGCCGAAGCAATTCAGGGAGCTATGGATATTATCGCAGAAATGATTGCCGATGATCCCGAACTTACCGCTGCCATCAGAGAAAGAACTCAAAGAGCAGGACAGATTTCTTCGGAAGCAGCGGATCCATCAGAAAGTACAGTGTATGATCTATATTATGAGTTCTCAGAGGGAATCAGTAAAATTCCGGACCATAGGGTATTGGCAATAAATCGCGGAGAAAAAGAAAAGAAATTGAAGGTAAAGGTGATAGCTCCCGTAGATGAAATCCATAAGGATATGCATGATTTTGTCATCACCAATGAGAAGTCAATTTTTACAGAGCTTTTAACCGAAGTTATAGAAGACTCTTATAAGCGGCTTATGGCACCCTCTATAGAAAGAGAAATGAGAAACATGCTGACTGAGCGTGCCGAAAAAGAAGCAGTTAAAGTCTTCGCTAAAAACACCGAGAAACTATTAATGGTTCCTCCTGTTAAAAATGCAAACATAATCAGCATTGATCCCGGCTACCGCACCGGCTGCAAGGTGGCAGTTCTCAATGAAACAGGCAAGCTACTTGCCTATACGACTATTTATCCCACAAAGCCGAAAGAGGATATAGCCGGTACAGAAAAGACATTGCTGAAAATAATAGAAAAATATAATTCAAATGTGATCGTAATTGGAAATGGGACTGCTTCAAGGGAAACGGAATCAGTAATTGCGAATTTTATAAAGAAGAATAAGCTTGATGTGAGCTATACGATAGTAAATGAAGCAGGTGCCTCGGTATATTCAGCCTCAAAAGTTGCGACAGAGGAATATCCCGATCTTGACGTTACAACAAGAGGGGCAATGTCAATAGGAAGGCGGCTTCAGGATCCGCTTGCGGAGCTTGTTAAAATCTCGCCAAAGCATATAGGCGTCGGCCAGTATCAGCATGATATCAATCAAGGGCTTTTAGACAGCGCTTTGACAAATGTTGTGGAAGCCTGCGTAAACAGAGTAGGAGTCGACCTCAATACAGCATCTCCTTCCCTGCTTTCCTACATAGCAGGAATAAACACAGGAATTGCAAAGAACATCGTTGCATATCGGGAGGAAAACGGTAGGTTCCGGGACAGAAAAGAGCTGAAAAAAGTTGCGAAATTAGGGGAGAAGACATTTAATCAGTGCGCCGGATTCATGAGGATAAGCGAAGGTAAAAATCCGCTGGACAGTACATCTGTTCATCCGGAATCCTATGAAGCTGCGGAACGGATGCTGCAGAAACTTGGATTAGACAAGACTGAGATCGGTAAGGACCGCGGACGGCAGATTGAACAAAAAATAATGAAGCTGTACCCCGACTCGAAAAAGAAGCCAAAGACAGGAGGCAGCGGACTGGCCGCATTAGCAGTGCTGCTCCCGGACGAGACTGCAGAAACAGAAGACCTGAATAAAAGTATTGAGAAGATGGCGGAGGATATAGGAATCGGCGTTATGACACTGACAGACATTATCAGTGAAATCAAAAAGCCGGCAAGGGATCCTCGCGAAGATGCACCGGCAGTCGTATTCCGAAACGATGTTCTTACATTTGAAGATCTAAAAGTAGATATGGAACTCATGGGAACTGTGAGAAATGTGGTGGACTTCGGAGCATTTGTAGATATCGGCGTAAAAAATGACGGTCTTGTACATGTATCGCAGATCAGTGATAAATTTATAAAGCATCCGATGGATGCTGTCAGTGTGGGAGACACAGTGAAGGTAAGAATCCTGAACATCGATTATGATAAGCAGAAGGTCTCGCTTACTATGAAGCTGTAACGGGTTTCCTATTAGCATGTATCACTGTATATTTCCCGAGAAATAAAAAGAAAACAGAATATTTATGAAATCGATTTGTTAACTGAAAAAACAAAAATGACTACGAATCATATGATTCGTAGTCATTTTATTATACGGGTTCATATAATGTGAAAATAGGCGCTATTATTAAGAGTGCTGTAACCCTTAAACATTTAATGCCGATATAAAGAACTTTTGGGCTCGGCAAATCAAACCCTATTAAGGAGATGTAAAAAGATGTATTACAACAGTCTTCAATTACCTCAGCCATTGACTTATGAGCAGGCTAATATTATAAATGAATTTCGCGCACTACTGAGTCAGTTGACCTATCTATTTCGTTTTTATATCGTAGAAGAGAGTTTTGCCGGTCTCGGCGACCCGCAGGACACAATTAATGAACTCATGAAATTACCGCTTAGAGGGAATGAGTTAGTAGAGTCTATTAGCGGTATTGAAGGTGATTTCACCCCTATAACGGAAGCATACATTATAGGACTTAAAAATTTAATCGACGCAATGCTATCCGGAGATAATAAGGCAGATGAAAGCATCAGGCAATTATATAAAATTGCTGACCAGAATGCAAAATATCTGGCAGAAATCAGCCCGTACTGGGACGAAGAAAAATGGCGGGATTTATTTTATACTTTAAATGAGGAACTGGTTGCACAAGTTATTGCGATACAGACCGGAGATAACAATAAAGCATTGGATATTTTTGCAGTGGCAATGGAAGAAGCACTAAAAAGAGCAGACTATTATGCAGAGGGGTTTATTCATCTTCTGCCTGATGGTCAACAGCAAATACCCACAGCATATTTTAATATGATTAAAGATTTCAGAAGCCTGCGTACAGAATGGACATATCTGACACGTTTCTACATTGTTGCCAGAATTGAAGGGCTTACCGATGAAGTGTATGTGACAGAAAGATTCTATGAATTGTTTCGCCGAATGAAAGATAAGATTGAGCTTGTTTTTGGCACCGAAATTGCTGATGAGATATTAAATTTATTTTCAATATATACAATCAGGATGGAGGAGCTGATCAATGCAATTTTGAGTGGTGATCAAGCTGCAATAGAAACACAAATGAATGAATTTCATCAATATGCCAATACAGTGTCAGCATACCTTGGCAGTATAAACCCATACTGGGACGAAACCGTGTGGAAAGATCTATTAAATACATCTGCAGATCTTATTATAGAAGAAAGCTATGACTTTTACAGAAAGGATTATGCGGCAGCAATGAAAACATATGAAGAACTGCTATATTCATCTCTTGCTATAGGAGATTATTTAGCTTTGGGATTGTACCAATATACATTGATGCAGAATTAGTTTGGTTGCCTTGATTAAGTCTTTGCAATACATGGATTTTAGTCTCTTTACATCTATTGATTTAAAGTTTTACGAATGATACAATATTTATTAATTACTGTGTCGCAAAATTTATTAAATGGTATTGATTTATTAACGAACAGTAAGATTTATTTAAAATATGACGAACTTAACTACAAAGGAGAAAAAAGAAACCAATGGCGAAAATAAATACAGTACTGTTTGATTTTGACGGCACTATCATGGATACAAATACAGTGATACTGCAATCCTGGCAGCATACATTCATGACGTTTGAGGGAAGAAAAAGACCGGAAGAAGAAATTTACAGTACCTTTGGAGAACCGTTATATATAACGATGGAAAAGGTCCTGCCCGGTATTCCGGTGGAGGAAGCGACTTCTGTCTACAGAAGCTATCATCATGATAATTTCACTGATTTAATAAGTGTTTTTCCAGGCATGCTGGAATTATTGGAAAAACTTAAGGATAGAGATTATAAAATCGGGCTGGTTACTTCGAGACTGGCGAATACTACAAAAATCGGTCTGAAGAAATATGAAATGGAACAATATTTTGATACGATCGTTACATGTGAGGACTGTACGAAGTTCAAGCCCGATCCGGAGCCTGTGAACATCGCATTGGAACGGTTAGGGTCAGTGCCTGAGGAGTCTGTCATGATTGGGGACTCAATGTTTGATATACTTTGCGCAAAGAACGCCGGAACAAAAGCAGTACTTGTGAGCTGGGCTCTTGCCGTCAGTGAACAGGAAAGGAACGGTAAAAATTCGCCGGATTATATTATAGAAGAGCCCGAAGATTTGTTGGACATCTTAAAAAGATGACACTATAAAAAATCTGATTATTTCTTAAAGTTCATGACGATGTTGAAAGATACATCGTCTTTTGTATTGTTATAACCCTGAAAGTTGAGCTGGTTTTCACCGCCATCCCTTTTTATTGAAAAGTGATCACCGGGACGAAGCTCGGATAAAAAGTTTATGTCCATTCTCCTTAAGTCATTGAGCTTTTTCTGCTCTTCCTCAGTAAATGTGTCATATACAAATTCCCCATAACGGCAATTATTAACATGACCAAGACAATCGATCTCGCTTGGCTGTACGATCCGCTTTGCTATGGGTTCAAGGTCTGCTGTCATTTTAAAACCTGGTGCTGATTCAAGCAAGAAAATTTCAGTCGGTTCGTGCATGGGAAATGGTACGGCTTTTTTTCGAAATACTGTGCGTTTTTCTATATCAAGCAAAACGGAATGTGTGGCGCCATGGAAAAGAACCTGCCCCTCGGCATCTTTAAACAAAAGTTCACGTCGGAAATAAGGGCCGTAATGCTTTGCATACCAGGTGCTGCCATACACTACCATACTTTCTTCGATAGGCTTTATGATTTCAACGGACATGGAAATCAGTACCCATGCAAGACCGTATTTCATGGTGTTATCCACATTAAGACCAAGAAGAAAAAGATGGCGCTCTGCCATCTGCTCAAAAAGTATCTGATATGCATAAGGTTTCAGCTGATTGTATTGATTCAAATAAGAAGCTGCTGACAGCAGCTCGTAAACTTTTTCATTTTCTGCTTTCATGCAAATAATTCCTCACATTCTTTGTCTAAACAATACTATCACAAACAGACGCAATTTTAAAGATTGCACAGAGTAATAAAATATTCTGCAGTCGAAAATTTTATACTTATGCGTTAAAACGATCACCGATATTAAACAATTACCGATATTATAAACAATGAATGCAGCTTTGCTGTAAGGAAGTGATCGTTGGAAACGCTACAGCGGTAATAAAATATTCTACAGTCGAAAATTTTATACTTATGCGTTATAATTAATTGCATAAAGGCATCGAATTTATCGTAAAAACAGCCGCTCATAAGTGGCGCGGGAACATAACGGAAAGGTTAGCCATGCTGCATATTTACTTTGGACGGGAAAATCTTGATAAGAATAAGTTTTTATTTAATCGGATAGGCGGGACGCTTAATCAGACCGGTGAAAACGGACATCAGAAAATCCTGCTTCTTGTACCGGATCAGTTCACATTGCAGGCTGAAAGGGATGCTTTTACATATCTTGCCGCTCAAGGGCTGATGGATCTGGAGATCATGAGCCAGTCAAGACTTGGATTCAAGGTCCTATCGGAAGTAGGCGGAACGAGTCGGATACCTGTTGATAAATACGGAAGACATATGCTGCTGACGAAGATTTTGACGGAAGAAGACGACCGGTTGGAGACATTTCGCGGTATGAATCAGAAAGCATCATTTATCGAGATGATCAATAATCTGATTTCAGAAATGAAGCAGTTTAACACCTCACCGGAGGATCTATCCAAGATCCTTGAAGAAACGGATGAGAATACAATTCTGCATAGAAAATTACAGGATATCCACATGATCTACGATAAGTATGAAAAACTTATCGAGGGGAAATACCTTGATACTGAGGATTACCTGAACCTCTTTATACAGAGAATCAGGCGATCCGAGAATATTAAAAATTCGATTATCTGGATCAACGGCTTCGATTATTTTACGCCAAAATCTCTTAATATCATTGAACAGCTTATGATGACAGCAAAAGATGTCAGCATAATATTGACGGCCGATAGCTCGTATGGAATGCGAGACGGGGCAGCACTGCGGGAGAGCAGAGACAGTGACCTGTTCGACCTGACCAGAGACCTGATCACAAAATTAAAGCATATCTCGGAGAAAAACAGCATCAGATATGAAGAGCAATGCATCTGCAGTGAATCAGAAGAAAGGGTGGAAGCACTTGCACATTTAGAGCATGAGATATTCGCGCAGCCTTATCGACAGGCGAAAGCAGAGAATGCAATCACACTATGTCAGGCAGCAAATTTCTATTCTGAAGCTGAGAGCGCTGCTGCAAAAATAGTCCAATTAACAAGGGACGAGGGGCTGCGTTACCGTGATATTCTTGTAGTGTGCAACGATATGGAAACACGTGCTTCTGTGATAAAAAGAGTATTTGCAGATTATGACATCGCGGCATTTTTGGACAAGAAACGTGACATCCTTCACCATCCATCTGTAGAGTTTATTGCGGCACTTTTAGACATAATAGCCAAAGGCTGGCGCTATGAGGATATTTTCCGGCTCCTGAAAACACAGCTTACACCGGTAAGCCCTGACGAATCTGAGAAATTGGAAAACTATGCTGTAAAATATCGGATAACCGGAAACCGCTGGAAGACTGATTTCACATATGGGGAGACAGCGGAAGGAGAAAAAGCATTAGCAGAAATCAATGGTATAAGAAAACATGTATATGATTATATCATTGAGTTTGAAAGAGAATTTAAGAAGGCGGACACAGTAAGAAAAAAAACGTCTGCCATATATGATTATTTAAAAGATAAGGCACAGCTGCCTGAAAGAATAGAAGCTCTGATTGCATATCTTGAAGCGGAAGGCCGATTAGAATATGCTTTAGAGGCTGCTCAGATATGGAGCGTTATTATCGGCATATTCGATCAGCTTGTTGAGTTGATCGGAGATGAAAAGATATCGTCCGATGAATACGGGACTATACTGAAATCCGGATTGGAAGCAGTAGAGATCGGTCTTCTGCCGCCATCCACAGATCAGATTATCGTGGGTACTATGCAAAGAACGAGAATAGGCAGGATCAAGGCTTTGCTTGTTATCGGCGCAAATGACGGACTGCTCCCGACAGCCTCGGGTTCAGAAAGTCTCCTGAATGAGGATGAAAAAATAGCTTTATATAAAAAAGGAATAGAGATTTGCAAGATTGATGATTTGCGGGCCAAAGAGGAGAAGCTGGCTATTTATAAAACGCTTTCTAAACCGACCCAACACCTATGGATGAGTTACTCCGCATCAGATCTTGAGGGCAGAGAAAGCAAGCAATCTATTTTATTTGACAAGATCAGAAAGATTTTTCCCGATTTAGAGGTATCGAAAGACATTTTGAATGCCGGGGATCCCGCACTGCTCATTGAAACTCCGGTCAGCACTTTAAAACATATGACAGATGCTTTCCGGAATGCCATTGACGGCGAATCTTTAGCGGACGAATGGAAAATGGCGTATGAATGGTATCGGAAATATAACGCATCATCTTTAGAGGCGGTTAAACAAGGGCTTTTCTTTGATAACAAGCTGGAAAAGATAAAAAAGGATCTGATTAGGAAATTATATAATAAGGATCCATCCCTTATGGAATCTGCACTTTCGCTAAGCCCTTCACGGCTGGAACGATTTTCTCGATGCCCCTTCTCGCATTTTATCAATTACGGTCTTAAGCCCGATGAGAGAAGAGTTTTTGAAATTGCAGGCAGAGAAATTGGCGATGTATATCATCAATGCTTTATGAAGCTTTCTGCAGCCTTGTCAGTTCCAGGGCTTGAGATCACAGATCCGGAATCACCGTGGATGAACATAAGCAGAGAACAATGTCAGCAGCTGATTGACGAGTATGTCGAAGAAGCCTCAATAGAATATAGGGAGGGCATTCTGACTCAAGGTGAAGAGGAATTATATCGTGGACAGCGTATGAAAAGGGTTGGAGGCGAAGCGGCATGGGCTTTAGTTGAGCATGTTAAGACGGGCCGCATACAGAATGTTTTTTTCGAATGCGAATTCGGAAAGGCCGTAAGCAAACAATTTCCGCCTATAGAAGTCAAGCTTGGAGAACAAACTGTCTATATAGAAGGAAAAATTGACCGTGTAGATATTCTGAAGGACAATAATGATCAAGATAGCCGCTATATAAAGATTATCGACTATAAATCAGGAAAAGAGAAATTTGATACCGATGAAGCAAAAGCCGGCTGGAAACTGCAGCTCATGTTGTACCTGAGAGCTGCAATTGGAGCAAACTCACGCGAGATGGACAGTAATAATATCTATAAGCCTGCGGGAGTATTCTATTTTGAAATAGCTGAACCTCAGATTGATGTTACAGAAATGTCAGATGAGACTTATATGGAAAGAGCTGCAGCAGAACACAAAAAGAGCTTTAAGTTAGATGGTGTGGTCCTTGATGATCAAGCCATCATTGAAAGCATCGCCGGTGAATTTTCGGGCTATTCGGATATACTGCCCGTCAAGAAAACAAGAGAAGGGTATGTGGGTACCACTGAAAAGAAGCTCTTAACAGAGGAGGATTTTTCAGAGCTGCTTGATGCGGTCGGCAGCAAGGTGAAGGAACTTTGCGGTGAGCTCTCTGAAGGGTCCATTGAGATCAAACCGAAAAAAGTCAAAGAAGAAACTGCATGCAGATTCTGCCTTTATAAAAGCATCTGCTATTTTGATTTGAGCTTTGAAGGCTGTTCATATGAAGTAATTAAATAAAATAAAAAAATATTATATTAAATTGAACTACTACCCCCAAATTATTTAGTTCCGGAAAGAATATTGTAATAGTGAACTATTTCAACGGACTAAAAAAAAGGGGGTATTTTAATATGAAAAAAGTATTATCCATTATACTTACTGTAGCGCTAATCATGACGCTTTTTAGTGGGACTGTATTTGCAGACAATGACAATAGCAAAGGAAAATATAAAGAATTTAAGGATATGAAGGGTCACTGGTGCAAGCAGAGCGTCGAAAAGATGCAGTATCTGGGAATCCTTAACGGGTATTCGGACGGATCATTCAAGCCGGACATAGCATTGACTCAAGCTGAATTGGCTGTTATCATTGAGCGGCTTATTGACCTCAGGGGAAATAACGATGACGATGATGATCGGTGTTATTACAACGATTGGGATGAGGACGACGATAAAGATTATTCCCAAATCCCCAAATGGGCGAAAAAGGCAGTAAAAAAGGGAATCGACAAGAAGTATTTTAACTTAAAGAGGTTCAACTCCCATGTTCAAGTCGACAGACTGACCGCATGTGTAGCAATAGCAAAAGCCTTAAAACTGGAGCCGGTTACCGATTTTAACAGGAATCCATTTAAAGATTTAGGACTTCTTAATGATGAGGATTTTGGATACCTGCTGGCGCTTTATGAAGAAGGCTACATAAAAGGATATCCAAATGGAACCTTTAATCCGTACAGCCTTCTTAGCAGGGCGCAAATGGCTGCGATAATAGAGAACCTGCTGGAGCAAGATAATGATGATAAGGATTCTGATGATAAAACATCTCCGGTTTGGGATAAAGATGATTATGTTACCGCAACTGCCATTCGCACAACAAGTGTAGATTTGAAATGGTCGCCAGCCTCTGATGACGAAGGAGTTGTTGGATATAAAGTAAGCTATAAGGTCGATGGCGAGAAAGAGTCAAAGAGTGTTAACGGCAGGACAGTGAACATAAAAGAGCTTGAAGCTGACGAGGAATACACCTTTACTGTTGAAGCAAGAGACGAAGCCGGAAACTGGAGTAACAATGGTCCATCGGTAACAGTGACAACCCTCGAAGAAGATGTAGCAGACACCTCTGCACCAACATGGTCAAGCGCAGCCGCTCTGACTGTAAGTCAATCTGCATCCGGAATCGCTACGCTTGTATGGCCTGATGCAAATGATAATGTCGGAGTTGATTCATATAAGGTTTATCAGGATGGCTTGCTCATCCATACCTTGGGAAAGGATGCCAACAGCGTGAACCTTACAGGCTTGAGTGCTGATACACAGTACACCTTTAAGGTCAGAGCATTTGATGCAGCCGGCAACAGGAGTTCAAGTCTCAGCAAAACGTACCTGACCGATTAGCGTCAGAGTATATATCAGCGCATATATAGGCGGGATTCTCCGCCAATTTCTCTTCGGAGGCAGAGTAAATCTGCCTCCTTCCAATTTTCAATGCATTGATTTCCCCGCATTGACTTTTAAAATGAGAAGTGTTAATATCAAAAAGTGCCATTTAACAAGTAGTTGTGCTTCCGTGGCTCAGCTGGTAGAGCAGCGCATTCGTAATGCGCAGGTCGGGTGTTGTTGATAAGGTAGGATAAAATTTAGAACAAGTTGAAAATGTAAAAAGAGAGCGGGTTCTCCGTCATCATCATATATGCTTCCGTGGCTCAGTCGGCAGAGCAGCGCATTCGTAACGCGCAGGTCGGGGGTTGTTGATAAGGTAGTATAAAGTTAATATAATAAATACGAGGGTGGAAAC
>CAYLLJ010000021.1:0-5471 GCA_964384725.1 uncultured Oscillospiraceae bacterium
TCAGCACCGGTAGTACAGAATATTATACCAAACGGGGAGGCTACGATTACCGGAGGTCCGGGAGGATTCCCCGATGATGAAGCGACAGAACTTTCAGTTTTGATCCGGGGCGGTGCGCTTCCGGTGGAGCTGAAAGAAGTACAAACCTCCGTAGTTGGACCGACAATAGGATTAGAAGCACTGGAAATGAGCATCATCGCCGGTTTGATTGGGTTGGCATTAATATTTGCCATCATGCTGTTAATGTATCGTATCATGGGGGCGGCTGCTAACATCGCATTGCTTCTCTATATGTTGATTGTTTTCTGGGTTCTTGTTCTGCTGGGCGGAGTTCTGACCCTGCCGGGAATTGCGGGTATTATCTTGGGAATCGGTATGGCTGTAGACGCAAATGTCATCATATTTGCCAGGGTGAGGGAAGAAATCATCAATGGCAAATCGATACGGGTCGCAGTAGATACAGGGTTTAAAAGAGCAATGTCCACTATTATCGACTCACAGCTGACAACAATGATCGCAGGCGTTGTGCTGTATCAATTGGGTTCAGGATCAGTTAAAGGATTTGCAATGACCTTGATGATCGGTATCATCGCAAGTATCTTCACAGCAGTTATAGTGACACAGCTTTACCTGGATCTGATGGCGGAAAACAAGAAACTTGCAACGATGAAAAATTTTGCAGTGACAGTAAAGGAGGCGAAGTAGATGTTTACACTAAAACAGTTCTCCTATATTAAGTACCGGAAGATTTTTTATGTTATATCTGCCAGTATCATTATATTAGGTCTTACGGTAGGCTTTGTCAGAGGATTCAATTTTGGAATTGATTTTACCGGGGGGACAATGCTTCAGATTGATATGGGCAGAGAAGTAGCGGTAAGCGAAGTTAACGAGGTATTAACAGCAAACGATATCAAGGCTGATATTGTGCATGCAGGAGATAAGAACAAGCAAGTCATTATCAGAACTGTACAAGCTTTGGATACTGCCGCAAGAGAAGAATTGCTGAGTGATTTCTTTGCGGAATTTGATCTTACGGATGATTCCGTATTGACTATAGAGCAATTTGGGCCCTCGGTAGGGGACATGTTAAAGAAAAACGCAGTAAAAGCGGTGATTATCGCCAGTATAGGCATGCTCATCTATATTATTTTCAGATTTGAATGGAAATTCGGAGTATCGGGAATTATAGCCGTTCTCCACGACGTGCTTGTTATGATAGCATTCTATGGTTTTTTCGGTATACCGATCAACAGTCCGTTTATAGCAGCGGTATTGACATTGGTAGGGTATTCCATTAATGACACAATTGTAGTATTTGACAGAATAAGAGAAAATTTAAATATCATGAAAAAGAATAAACTCGAAGAGCTGATTGATACCAGTATCAATCAGACTTTAGTCAGATCGCTGATGACATCGGTGACTACTGTCGTGGCTATCATACCGCTCTTTATTTTAGGCGGAGAAACCATCAGACAGTTTATACTGCCGCTTATAGTCGGTATAGTTGCAGGTGCGGCATCGTCAATATTTATTGCAAGTCCGATTTATTATCAGCTTTGTCAGATAACCGGCGGGCCGAAATATAAGGCAAAGAAAAGCAAAAATAAGAACTGAACAACCGTTTCGGAGATGGTAGGCGTGTCTATTTGAACAAGCAGGTTTTTGTAACGAACAGAATTAATACCATAAAACAGTAATGAGGAATGCAGCCTATGGACCAGATGGAAAAATTCATAGATGATCTTTTGAAGATCAACCCGAATTTTAACGTTGAGATAATTGAGAAGGCGTATAAAAAAGCGGAAGATTATCATAAAGGCCAATTGCGCAAATCGGGTGAACCATATTTGGTTCATCCGGTTGAAGTTGCTATAATACTTGCAGAATTAGGCATGGATGATAATACGATCGTGGCCGGGCTTCTTCATGATATTGTTGAAGACACTTCTTATTCACAGGAAGCTTTAATCAAAGATTTCGGAGAAGAGGTTGCATGGCTTGTTGATGGTGTTACCAAACTGGGTTCTCTGGTATATGAAAACAAGGAGGAGAGGCAGGCTGAAAATCTACGCAAGATGTTTTTGGCGATGTCCAAGGACATTCGCGTATTGATCATTAAGCTTGCAGATCGGCTTCATAATCTTAGGACCATAAATTATATGAGCGAGGAACAGATAAAGGATAAATGCCGTGAGACTCTCGAAATCTATGCACCGCTGGCCAGCAGACTCGGAATATTCACAATGAAATTTGAGCTGGAAGACATTGCACTAAAGCATCTGGACCCGGAAGCATATTATGATTTAGTCAATCAGGTGAAAACAAAGAAAAAACAGCGTGAGGAAAATATCAACAATGTTATAAATGAAATTAAGGAAAGTCTGAATGAATTAAAAATACCATGTGAAATTACAGGGCGTTCAAAGCATTTCTACAGTATATATCGTAAGATGAAGTATCAGAACAGACAGCTGGATGAAATATTTGATCTGACAGCGATTCGAATTATTGTTGACAATGTAAAGGACTGCTATGCTGTTCTGGGCGTTGTCCATACGATGTGGAAACCTATCCCGGGCAGATTCAAGGATTATATCGCAATGCCAAAGCCAAACAGATACCAGTCATTGCATACTACAGTGATAGGTGATAACGGTGATCCTTTTGAAATACAGATCCGTACATATGAAATGCATAAAATTGCAGAATACGGAATCGCGGCCCACTGGAAATACAAGGAAGGCGTAGCTGAAGATAAAGAAGAAGGAAAACTTGCATGGCTGAGACAAACTCTTGAATGGCAAAAAGACCTGAATGACCCAAAAGAATTTATGGAGACGTTGAAAGTCGATCTCTTCTCTAATCAGGTATTCGTATTTACACCAAAAGGAGATGTCATAGAACTGCCTGCAGGATCGACACCGCTTGACTTTGCATTTAAAATACACTCAGCCATAGGCGTGAAATGTATAGGGGCAAAAGTCAATGGGAAAATGGTACCTATTGACCATACCTTGAAAAACGGCAACATTATAGAAATAATAACCTCCGCGAACAGTAAAGGGCCAAGTATCGACTGGCTGAAAATTGCTCAGACAAGTAATGCAAGAAATAAGATAAGACAATGGCTGAAGAAGGAAAATAAATCCGACGCTACTGATAAAGGAAAGGAAATGCTGGAAAAGTATGTCCGAAGAAAGGGCTATGATACCCAGCTGCTTCTAAAAAATCAATATCTTAATAAATGTGCGAAAAATTTCAACTTGTCTTCAGCGGAAGATTTATATACAGCAATCGGAACCGGCGGATTGCTTTTAAGCAAAGTTATTTCTATTCTGCTTAGGTACTATCACGATGAAAAGCAGGCAGAGCTTATCCGAAAGGAAAAAAGTGAACAGTCTGAAGATAACAAGAAAAAGACCAGAAAAACAGAACATACTGGCGTTACAGTCAAAGGAGTAGACAATCTCCTTATACGATTTTCGAAATGCTGCAATCCAGTCCCTGGTGATGAAATCGTTGGATTTATCACTAAGGGAAGAGGTATATCCGTACATCGAAAAGACTGTGTCAATATCATTTCGATGCCGGAAGAGGAAAAACAGCGGTTTATTGAAGTCGAGTGGGATAAGCAGAAGGAAAATATGTCTTATGACTCGGATATTCATATACTTGCCGAAGACAGAAAAGGATTGTTCTCAGATCTGTCCAGAGTTTGTGAAGACATGGACGTTCATATTGCGGGAGTAAATGCAAAGAGTGCAAAAGATGGTATCATTAATATTACTATGACACTGTCAATATCTAATACAGGACAGATCGAAAAAATATTGAAAGCTTTGCGCGGTGTGCAGGGAGTAGCAGATGTCTACCGGGCAATCATATAGATAACAAAAAAGGAGATAAGAATGCGGGCTGTGGTGCAGAGGGTGCAGAAAGCAGACGTAACCGTGGAAGACAAAGTCACCGGAGCTATTGATAAAGGGCTTATGGTTCTTTTGGGCGTAGAGGATGAAGATGAAGAAAAAGATGCAGTTTATTTAGCCGAGAAAATAGCCGGGTTACGTATTTTTGAAGATGAAGAAGGTAAAATGAATCTGTCTGTTAAAGATGTTAATGGCGAAATACTTGCGGTTTCCCAATTTACACTTTTTGGTGACTGCAGAAAGGGCAAAAGACCGAGTTTTATTAAAGCTGCCAGACCCGAGAAGGCAAATTCATTATATAGAAGGTTCGTAAGCCTATGCCGGGAAAATGGGCTGCATGTAGAAGAAGGAATATTTCAGGCTGAAATGCTGGTGAGGATATACAACGATGGGCCTGTTACAATATTGATAGACAGGAAACGTTATGATAGTAAAAAATTTCTTGAGCGGGCCTTTAGGCGCAAACTGTTATGTAGCGAATGATGAGGCAACAAAAAAAGCATTTATAGTAGACCCGGGCGGTATGAATCCGAAAATGGTGAATTATATCGAAGAGAACGGGCTTACAGTTGAATATATTATTCTGACGCATGGGCATGGTGATCATATTGGAGGTGTTCCGGCCTGCAGAAAGCAGTATCCCGATTCAAAGCTGATTGCGTGTATTCATGAAAAGGAGATTCTTGCAAATCCGGAATTAAATATGTCCATATATACTGACGGCACTCCTATCTCGCTTGACGCAGATATTTACGTCTCAGATGGTGAAACGATGAAAGTGGGAGAGCTTGAACTTAAATTTCTGCACACACCGGGGCATACCCCGGGCGGAATGTGCATTTTGGCAGGAGATGTAGTATTCAGCGGAGATACTTTATTCCTGCAGTCCATCGGAAGAACTGATTTCCCGGGTTCATCATTCGCTGCAATCGTAGAATCAATAAAAAATAAACTTTATACCTTGCCCGATGATACAACTGTTCTGACAGGACATATGGGAGCAACTATGATCGGATATGAAAAGAAGAGCAATCCTTTTGTATAAGATATGTTTGCCGGAGGGAGAAAACAAATATGAATTTGAAGAACTGATCAAAGTCTTCCTGAAATCAGGAGAATATGAAATTGATCAGTATAAACGGGATGATAAAGAAGGCCAAAATTCTATAAATGTTCCTGTATTTTCATTCTCTCCCGAAGACATCGATAAAAAAGAGAAAGATACTAAAAATAAGATCAAACGTTTTTTATTCAGAGAGCTGCAAAGGCAAACCGGCAAATCACCCGACTGGGGGATATTGACGGGGGTACGTCCTGTAAAACTTGCCGGAGAATTGCTGGATAGAGAAAACAATGCAAGTAAGGTTAAAGATATCCTGACACAGGATTATTATCTGACTCCTGAGAAGGCCGGCTTACTGATCGACATTATTGACTGTCAGCGAAAAATATTGCAAAAAAGCGGTACAAGAGCAACAGGCATATATATAGGAATTCCATTTTGCCCTACAAGATGTATTTACTGCTCCTTCCCATCCA
>CAYLLJ010000021.1:5534-13017 GCA_964384725.1 uncultured Oscillospiraceae bacterium
GCATAACGGAATATTTGCCTGCCCTGCATCGGGAGATCACATTTGTTTCAGAGAACATGACAATTAGTGGCTGGTATCCGGAAACGTTGTATATTGGTGGGGGAACCCCGACCATTTTGACCGCTGAACAGCTGGACAACCTGTTAAGTCACATATCTGACGCGTTTGATTTAAAAAGATTAAAGGAATTTACTGTAGAGGCAGGAAGACCCGACACGATAACAGCTCAAAAAATGAAAGTACTGCAAAAACATAACATCAATCGTATCAGTATAAATCCTCAGTCTATGAATATCAAAACTCTTGAAAAAATTGGACGGGCTCATAGACCGGAAGACATCGCAGATGCCTTCGCTCTGGCAAAGGATTCGGGAATTCCTGTAATAAACATGGATATCATAGCAGGTTTGCCTGGAGAAGATGAATCAGATTTTGCTTATACTCTTGATACAATTCTCAGATTGGCACCGGAAAATATAACGGTGCACACACTTGCGCTAAAACGTGCATCCAGACTGAAGGAAATAGACAGTGAATACAACTACAAACAGGGTAAAACGGTAAGGGCAATGCTGGATCATGCTAAGGAAAAGCTAAATCAATCCGGTTACCATCCATATTATCTGTACAGACAAAAACAGATGACAGGGAACTTTGAAAATATCGGCTATGCAAAAGGCAATACTGAAGGGATATATAATATTCGCATCATGGAAGAAGCTCAGACCATCATTGCACTTGGTGCAGGCGGAATTTCCAAGGTTTACTTCCCAGAGGCAAACAGACTCGAACGGGTAGCAAATGTATCGAATTACGAGATTTATATAGAACGGCTGAATGAAATGCTGCAAAGAAAAACAGATAATTTATTCCATGTTAACAAGGAGGCTTAGGAATGCTAACTAACGCACCAAAAGGAACAAAAGACATTCTTCCCAATCAGGTTTATAAATGGCATTACATTGAAAATGCTTTCAGGGAAGCATGCGCAAGATATGTCTTCAAGGAAATAAGAACCCCGGTTTTTGAGCATACAGAACTATTTTCCAGAGGAGTTGGCGATACTACGGATATTGTTGAAAAACAAATGTATACTTTTGAAGACTATGGCAAAAGGAGTATTACACTAAAGCCTGAGGGAACATCTCCTGTGGTTCGTGCTTTTGTAGAACACAAACTTTATGCAGATGTACAGCCGTCAAAGTTTTATTATATCATTCCGTGCTTCCGGTATGAGAAACCTCAATCCGGAAGACTTAGAGAATTTCATCAGTTTGGTCTTGAGATTTTCGGCACTGACAATATGATGGCAGATGCTGAAGTAATAGGGTTTGCAGCTGATTTTCTGAATTCTTTAGGAATTCGCGGCATGGAACTCCGAATCAATAGTATAGGATGCCCGAAATGCCGTGAGACATATCGAACTGCCTTGAAAGATTTTCTGAGAGGTAAGTACAATGATCTGTGTGAAACCTGCAAAGGACGTTATGATAGAAACCCTATGCGGATTTTAGACTGCAAATCACCGGTATGCCAGGAGCTGATCAAAGGCGCACCATATATGCTGGATTATCTCTGCGATGATTGCAAGGATGCATTTGAAGACCTGAAGAATAACCTTGATGCCATGGAAATCAAATATATTATTGATCCGGGTATCGTGAGAGGGCTTGATTATTATACAAAAACTGCATTTGAATTTGTTTCTGATCGAATCGGTGCACAGGGAACTATATGCGGCGGAGGCCGGTATGATCACCTGATTGAACAAATAGGAGGCCCGCCGATTCCCGGAGTTGGATTTGGCCTTGGAATGGAACGGCTGCTCCTTTTATTGGAAGCATCAGAAGAAGATACAATTCCGGAACCGGAAAGTGTTGATGTTTTCATTGCGGTGATGGGAGAACGGGCTAAGAAGTTCGGCCTGAAATTAATGCGCGATTTAAGAAATCAAGGAATTAAAACAGAAATGGACAGCCTGGGAAGGAATATAAAAGGGCAGTTTAAGTATTCCGATCGTTTGAATTCAAAATTCACTATTGTTATCGGGGACAATGAACTGGACCAAAATATGGTGTCGATTAAAAATATGGAAACTTCAGAACAAAAACAAATGCCGATACAGGATATAATAAAAGAAATAATCGGATAGGAGAACTGCAGGATGAAAAACGTAATGAAACGAACGCATATGTGCGGAGTTTTGACCAGAAAAAACATTGATGAAAGTGTTGTGCTAAACGGATGGGTGCAAAAGAGAAGGAATTTAGGAGGCTTGATATTCTGCGATTTGAGGGATAAAACAGGAATCGTGCAGATTGTGTTTAATGACACTATACCTGCGGAGCTGTTTGAGAAGGCTGATAAGCTGAGAAGTGAATACGTCGTAGGAATCAAAGGGGTGGTCAAGGAACGCCAGTCAAAGAATATGGACCTTACCACAGGTGAGATAGAAGTCTTTGCGAATGAGCTGACAATCTACTCTGAAGCTGAGACACCGCCGATTTACATCAAAGACGATGATGAAGTTTCTGAGAATCTCAGATTGAAATACAGATATCTTGACTTAAGAAAAGGAAAGATGCAGAGAAATCTTACATTCCGGCATCAGATTGCAAGAGTAACGAGAGATTTCTTTGACAGTGAAGGGTTTACCGAAGTAGAAACTCCAATTCTATGCAAGCCAACTCCGGAAGGTGCCAGGGACTATCTCGTGCCAAGCAGAGTAAACAAGGGGCAATTTTATGCACTTCCTCAATCACCTCAGCTTTTTAAACAACTGTTGATGGTAAGCGGAACAGATCGTTATTATCAAATAGCAAAATGTTTCCGTGACGAAGATTTAAGGGCCGACAGACAGCCTGAATTTACCCAGATAGACCTCGAAATGTCATTTGTCGAAGTTGATGACGTGATCGAGGTACAGGAAAACTTCATAAAGAAGCTGTTTAAAGAAATAATGAATACTGATATAAAGCTTCCTCTGCCGAGGTATAGTTATAAAGAGGCGATGGAGCGATTTGGAAGTGACAAACCGGACACTCGTTTTGGCTTTGAACTTGTCTCCTTAAATGAAGCGGTAAAAGACAGTGAATTTATGGTATTTGCAAATGCTCTTGCTGCAGGCGGTGATGTGCGAGGTATTAAAATAGACAGCGGAGCTGATAAATTCAGCAGAAAAGACATCGATAAGCTTCAGGATGCCATTAAACATTTTGGAGCAAAAGGCCTTGCTTGGATAAAAATAGGGGAATCAGAAACGACATCTTCAATTAGTAAGTTCTTTGATACCGAAAAAATGAAGGAACTCACTGATGTTTTCAATGGAAAATCAGGCGATTTGATATTGATAGTAGCAGATAAGGCAAAGATAGTATTTGACAGTCTGGGCTTCCTGCGTCGAAATATTGCAGGAAAACTTGGATTGCTGGATGACAAAAGGTACGATCTGTTATGGGTTGTTGATTTCCCGCTCTTTGAATATGATGAGGAAACCGGCGCATATTCGGCAATGCATCATCCTTTTACTTCTCCAAGACTGGAGGACATACCGATGATTGATTCGAATCCCGGCGAGGTCAGAGCTAATGCTTATGATATAGTGCTTAACGGTGTCGAATTAGGCGGTGGAAGCATCAGAATTCATGATGCCAAACTTCAGAAAAAGATGTTTGAGGTACTCGGCTTATCTGATGAAACAGTACAAAATAAATTTGGGTTTCTGCTTGAAGCCTTCCGTTACGGAACACCTCCCCACGGAGGACTCGCATACGGGCTGGATCGTCTTGCAATGCTTCTCTCCGGGGAACACAGCATAAGGGAAGTAATAGCTTTCCCTAAGAACCAGGCTGCGGTTGACATGGTAAGTGATGCACCTTCAATTACATCGGAGGAACAGCTTGAAGAGCTGGGCATTAGAATAGCAATCGAAGATTAGTACTTGATACGGAAGCAGTACGGTAAGAGAATCAGGAGATTACATGAAAAGGATTGGAATTATTGGAGGAACATTTGACCCTGTCCATTACGGGCACTTGATATTAGCGGAGCAGGCAAGGGTAGAAGCTTCTCTTGATCAGGTCGTTTTTATGCCGGCTAAAGTGCAGCCTTTTAAAATAAATGCAATGATAGCAGATGGCAATCATCGTTATGCTATGCTGATGGAGGCTGTAGCAGGCAACAAATACTTTTCGGTATCAAGGCGTGAACTTGATTCATCTGAAGTATCATATACAATTAATACACTTCGTGACTATAAGGAAACCCTTGGTGATAAAGCAGAATTATTTTTTATAATCGGTACCGATGCCTTCTTAGGCCTCGAAAAGTGGTATGCTTCAAAAGAGCTGCTAAAAGGCTTTTCTTTTATTGTCGGAACAAGACCCGGATACAAAGAACAGGAATTAAAGACACTCATCGGACGCCTAAAAGAGGAATACGGAACAGATATCTGCGAAATAAATAATTCAGAGGTGGAGATCTCTTCAACAAGCATTAAGTGCCGGATTCGTGCAGGAAAAAGCATCAAGTATCTCCTGCCGGAAAACGTGGAAGAATATATATATATGAACAAGATGTATTTATAAAAAATATATAGTCACGCTCCAATGAGAGGAGACCCTGACCGATTAAACTTGAATATTCTGGATATAAGTGGTAAAATAGATTAGTTATGCAATGTACGGATAAAATAAAATTAACAGAATACATCGAAAAAAACATGACAGAACGGCGCAAAGCTCATATCTATGCAGTTGTAGAAGAAGCAAAAAAACTTGCACAAATGTACGGAACCGATATGGAAAAAGCCGAAATCGCAGCACTTTTTCATGACCTTTTCAGGGGTATACCGGTAAAAGAGAGTAATGAGTATGTGAGACAGCTTGGATTAGACGATTATTACCTGGATAATGCAAATCTGGCACATGGTAAAATAGCCGCGCTTATAATGGAAAGAGATTATCAAATTAAGGATCAGGATATGATAAATGCAGTAAGGTATCATACTACAGGCAGAGCCAACATGTCCAAGCTGGAAATGATAATCTATCTTGCTGATGCTATTGAACCGAACAGAAATTACGCCGGCATTGAGCATATCAGAAATGTTGCAGACCAAGATTTGGAACAAGCCTGCCTTTTGTCCCTAAAACACTCAATACAGTTCATAAAAGATAAAGATTCACTGCTGGATAGGGATACAGTTATGGCAAGAGACAGCTTGATAGAAAAAATAAGTAATAGAAAGAAAGGAGAAGAAGCATGACCAACAAAGATATTGCAATTAAAGCTGCTGCTGTACTATTGAACAAAAAGGCGCTAAATGTTGTAGTTATAGACATTTCAGCGAAATCTGCCTTTGCGGATTATTTTGTAATTGCCTCCGGAGGATCCGAACGGCAAGTAGGTACTTTGGCGGATGAAATAGCAGATCAGCTTGCAAAAGAAGGAATTCTGGCAAGAAGCATAGAAGGGAAAAAGGGTTCAGGCTGGATTCTTATGGACTTCGGCGATGTCATTATTAATATATTTTCGGTTGAACAACGTGAAAGATATAATATTGAAAAGATATGGAACGATGGTACAGTTATTCCAATCGATGAAAACGAATTACAGCTATAGAATGCAATATAAAATACAAATGGTTACGAAACAGGAGAGCCAGTAACGGAGGTTAATATATATGAACGAACGCTATGATTTTTCAGGCATTGAGGCAAAATGGCAAAAATACTGGGAAGTGAACAAGCTTTTTAAAACGACTGAGGAAGAAGGAAGAAAGAAATATTATCTTCTTGAAATGTTTCCTTACCCATCCGGAAAGCTTCATATGGGACATGTCAGGAATTATTCCATAGGTGATGTTGCATCCAGATATCTAAGGATGAACGAATATAATGTACTGCACCCAATGGGGTGGGATTCCTTCGGTCTGCCTGCAGAAAATGCAGCCATCAAAAATAATATCCATCCGAATGTCTGGACATGGGATAATATTGCGGAAATGCGAAGTCAGCTAAAAGGTCTGGGCTTTTCATACGATTGGGACAGAGAAGTCGCCACATGTCATCCGGACTACTATAAGTGGATGCAATGGATTTTCATTCAATTCTTTGAAAAAGGACTTGCATATAAGAAAAAGAATCCCGTAAATTGGTGTTCTTCCTGTCAAACAGTTCTTGCAAATGAGCAGGTTGTTGACGGAGCCTGTGAACGCTGTTCAACACCTGTAGGAAAGAAAGATCTGGACCAATGGTATTTGAAGATCACTGATTATGCCGACAGACTGCTTGCCGATCTTGACAAGCTGCCAGGCTGGCCTAACAAAGTAAAGTTGATGCAGAGGAATTGGATAGGAAAAAGTATAGGCGCTGAAGTCGACTTTATGATTGAAGGCTCCGATAAAACAATGAAGATTTTTACAACAAGACCTGATACATTATTCGGTGTAACTTATATGGTGCTGGCTCCTGAGCATTCTTTTGTAAAGGAATTGACGGAAGGCAGTGAGTATGAAACCCCGGTGAATGATTTCCTGGATAGGCTGCAGTATTTGAGTGATATTGACAGAACCGCAACAACATTAGAAAAGGATGGCACGTTCATCGGAAGATATGCCGTTAATCCGCTTAATGGGAAAAAAGTACCGATTTATATCGCAAATTATGTCCTTATGGAATATGGTACAGGCGCTATTATGGCAGTTCCTGCACATGATCAGAGAGACTTTGATTTTGCGGTTAAATATAATCTGGATATCATTCCGGTTGTAGACCCTGAAAATCCCGATATTGATGTTAATAATCTAAAAGAATCTTTTGAGGCAGAGGGAATAATGATCAATTCCGGAATGTTTGACGGAATGGATAACGTTGCTGCTCAAGCGAAAATAATTGAATACCTCGAAGAAAAAAGAATAGGAAAGGAAGCTGTCAATTTCAGATTAAGAGACTGGCTGATTTCCAGGCAGAGATACTGGGGAACCCCAATACCTATGATTTATTGCGAGGAATGCGGCTGGGTTCCGGAAAAAATAGAAAATCTGCCTGTATTGCTTCCTACAGATGTTGTTTTCTCAGGAAAAGGAGAATCACCGCTCACGACCAGCAAGACATTCAAGGAAACAACTTGTCCTAAATGCGGTAAGAAGGCCACAAGAGAAACCGACACTATGGATACGTTTCTGGATTCATCCTGGTATTTCCTGAGATATACAGATGCTAAAAACAGCCGCGAAATCTGGGATAAAAAGAACGCTGAATACTGGATGCCCGTGGACCAATATATTGGCGGAGTGGAGCATGCCATACTGCATCTGCTCTATGCAAGATTTTTTACAAAATTCCTGTACGACATTGGATATTGTCCTGCGGATGAACCCTTTACAAACCTGCTTACACAGGGTATGGTTCTAAAAGATGGAACTAAGATGTCAAAATCAAAAGGAAATGTTGTCAGCGCGGAGGAAATCATAAATACATAT
>CAYLLJ010000021.1:13027-19510 GCA_964384725.1 uncultured Oscillospiraceae bacterium
CCGGATAAGGAATTGGAATGGTCAGATGCAGGAGTAGAAGGAAGTTACCGGTTCCTGAACAGAGTTCACCGTTTAATCTTTGAATTGGCAGAAAAAATAAAAGATGCTTCGCCGGCTTATAAAGCAGACAGTGCCGAAGACAAAAAGATGGCATACGTGATGAACGCATCCATCAAAAAGGTGACCGCAGATGTTGGGGACAGATTCAATTTCAATACTGCAATCAGCGCCATCATGGAATTTGTCAATGAGATTTACAGATATAAAGAGACTGAGGATCCAAACACGGGCTTGCTGAAAACTGCGGTCGAAAATCTCATTTTGATTTTATCACCGTTTACTCCGCATATATGTGAAGAAATGTGGGAGCATATTGGAAATAAGGGTACTGTTTATAATGAGAAGTGGCCTGTATACGATGAAACTGCGCTAATAAAGGATTCCATTGAAATCGTCATTCAGCTGAACGGAAAAGTGAGGGAAAAGATTGAAGTTGCCAATGGTTTGAATAAAGAGCAGTTTGAAGAAACCGTAATGGAAAATGAAAAGGTAAAATCCCTGCTTGAGGGAAAAGAAATCATTAAAATGATATCTGTCCCAAATAAATTATTTAATGTTGTCGTAAGATAATATCGGCAGTGAATTATAACCAAAATGTACGGAAAAAAACAACAAAAAGAAAGGATTTAAAGTTTGAAAATTTTAGAAATGAATAAAGGAGCCAGCCCTGTCAAGGTAATTCCATTAGGCGGTTTAAATGAAATCGGAAAAAATATGACCGTTTTGGAATATAAAAATGACATAATGATCATCGACTGCGGGCTGTCATTTCCTGATGACGAAATGTTCGGAATTGACATTGTTATCCCCGATTTCAGCTACTTGATTAAAAATCGAGAAAAGGTGAAAGGTATGATACTGACTCATGGGCATGAAGATCACATTGGGGCAATACCATATCTGTTAAAGGAATTGAATATCCCGATATACGGAACGAGACTTACACTCGGCCTGGTGGAGAATAAGCTGAAGGAGCATGGGATCGAAGGGAAACTGAATACGATCAAGGCGGGTCAAACCATAAAAATTGGAGATTTTAAAGTAGAAGCGATTCGAACGACACATTCCATTGCAGATGCTATTTGTCTGGCCATTGACACACCGGCAGGCCTGATCTTTCATACGGGAGACTTTAAAATTGACTATACTCCGGTTGGCGGGGAACCAATAGATTTTCGCCGTCTTGCAGATTTGGGAAATAGAGGTGTGCTGCTCATGATGGCGGATAGCACCAATGCGGAAAGAAAAGGATATACCGCATCGGAAAGAACTGTCGGAATCACATTGGAAAATATCTTCAGAGGTTCAGAAGCCAGAATACTAATAGCGACATTCTCATCTAACGTCCATCGCGTGCAGCGAATTATAGACACGGCTGTCATGTTTGGCAGAAAGGTCGCTATCTCAGGCAGGAGTATGGTAAATGTAGTCAACCTCGCAATTGAGCTCGGCTATCTTAAAATTCCACAAAATGTTCTTGTCGAGATAAATAAGACTAAGAATATACCTGATAAGGAGCTTGTCATCATTACGACGGGCAGTCAGGGCGAGCCAATGTCAGCATTGGCAAGAATGGCATCATCTGATCATAAAGCTGTTCAGATTAAAAAAGGAGATATCGTGATCCTGTCATCAAGCCCTGTACCGGGAAATGAAAAAACGGTATCCAACGTTGTGAATAAGCTGTTTGAAAAAGGAGCCGAAGTAATATATTCGGACATTGCAGACATCCATGTATCAGGCCATGCATGCGAGGAGGAGTTGAAGCTGATTCATTCTCTGATCAAACCGAAATATTTCATGCCTGTACATGGTGAGTACAGACATCTGCGGCAGCATGCTGTGATTGCCGAATATCTCGGGATGCCTGCGGATAATATTAAAATTATGAAAAACGGACAGGTGCTAAATCTAATTAAGGACAAGGCCGGACTGGCGAAAGAAGAAGTCCCTGCCTCAGCAGTCATGGTAGACGGACTTGGCGTCGGCGATGTGGGCAATATAGTATTAAGGGACAGAAAACTTCTTTCAGAGTCTGGGTTGATTATTGTTGTGGCAGCTATAGACAAGTCAACAGGCATGATTTGCTCCGGCCCGGATATCATCTCCAGAGGCTTTGTGTATGTTAGAGAAAACGAAGATCTGATGAATTCTGCAAAGTTAGCGGTTTCCAGAAGACTCGATAAATGTTATGCTGATGGATTAAAAGACTGGGCTGGTTTAAAAAACGCAGTCAAAGATGAATTGAAGAATTTTATATTTGAAAAGACTAAGAGGAGTCCGGTGATACTGCCGATTTTCTTAGAAGTATAACTGGAAAATGGCACCTGCCAGACATTTGCTTCACAAATGAGGTTAGGTGCGCAACTGAAAAATTGCATTCCGGCTAAAGCCGGGCAATTTCTGTATGGCACCTACCAGACATTTGCTTCACAAATGAGGTTAGGTGCGCAATGGAGGATAAGATGAACGTACACGACGAAGCACATAACTTAGCAAGAGCAATAAAAGAATCTCCGGAATACAAGCAGTACATCGAACTGAAAGAGTCAGCCTCTCAAAACGAGGAGATTTCTGCTATTATCAATGATTTTCGTGCAAGACAAATTGAAATGCAGACAAAACAGATGATGGGTGAAGAATTGGGATCAGACCTGATGGAGCAAGTACAGTCTCTCAGTCAGATTATTATGAAGGATCCATTAGCCATGCAATATGTGCAGGCGGAAGCAAGATTTACGTTGCTGGTTAATGATGTTTTCGGCATATTAGGGGAAGTGATTCAATTTGATAAATAACAGCAATGTCATTAAGAATGATAGTGAAATCCAAAGCATATCGAAGGCCGCAGCTCTTGGCGATAAGTGTTTTTCATATATTTTAGGATTTATAAAACCGGGCATGAGTGAAAAACAGATTGCAGCAGAGATAGAGAGATATCTTTTTGAAAACGGTGCGGAGGGACTTGCGTTTGATACAATTTGCGTATCTGGGGTGCGATCCTGCCTCCCGCATGGGGAACCAACAGAAAAAACGGTTGAATGCGGAGAATTTCTGACACTGGATTTCGGTGCTGTTATTGACGGCTATTGCGGGGATATGACACGTACAATTGCGATTGCCTCAGCTACGCCATTGATGAGGCGGGTTTATGATATAGTTTTGGAAGCACAGCTTGCGGCTATCGGCATGATTAGAGCAGGGGTAAGATGCTATGATGCTGATAAGGCAGCAAGAGACATTATTGTGAATGCGGGTTACGGAGATCAATTCCCTCATGGTTTAGGTCATGGTGTGGGAACTCAGGTACATGAGGCACCTACATTAAATGCAAAGAGTGAAGAGGTTCTGGAAAAAAATATGGTTATTACAATAGAACCCGGGATATACATTCCGGACTGTTTTGGCGTCAGGATTGAAGACTTGGCAATAGTAACTGATTTTGGTATAATAAACAAAGTAAATTCGAGGAAAGATCTGATTATTTTATAAATTATGGAGGGACATCAATATGATTTATGCCAGTGACTTTAGAAAGGGCGTTACTTTTGAAATCAACGGGGAACCGCATGTTATACTGGATTTTCAACATGTAAAACCGGGCAAGGGTGCCGCATTCGTGAGAACAAAATACAGAAATATATTGAGTGGAGCAACAAGAGAAGAAGCATTCAACCCAAATGATAAGTTTCCAAAAGCCCACATCGAAACAAAAACGATGCAGTATCTGTACAACGACGGAGAACTTTACTACTTTATGGATCAGGAGAGCTATGATCAGGTTCCTTTGATGAAGGAACAAGTAGAAGATGCGATGCATTATCTAAGAGAAAATGATATGGCGACTATAAAATTCTACAAAGGAAATGCATTTCTGGTAGAACCGCCAAATTTCGTTACCCTGAAGGTTATAGAAACTGAACCGGGTGTCAAGGGAGATACAGCAACGAATGTTACAAAAGCAGCAATTGTCGAAACCGGAGCAACTGTGCAGGTTCCGATCTTTATAGAAGAAGGCGAAATAATCCAAATTGACACCAGAACCGGTGAATATCTTTCAAGAGCAAAATAGAGTCCACCATTTCGCAGGATCAATCATTCTGCGATTTTTTTCAGCAGGTAATTTACAAAGCGGAATCACGGAAGGGAATATATGAAAAGAAGCAGCAACGGGATTAAACGCAATAGAAAATTATTACTTAGAGCAGTGATTTTGGCCGGGGTTATAATACTTATTGCATCAGCCGTATTCTTCCTTTACATAGAAAACGGAAGCAAACCTTTCGAGGCCGACAGCACACAACAGCTTTCAGTGACTATTCCGGCAGGGTCAGGAACCAGTGACATAGCGTATTTATTGGAAGATGCGGGTATTATAGGTGATACTGGAGTTTTTAAGTTAAAATCAAAAATAAAAGGATATGACGGAAGATTTAAAGCAGGTGAATTCGCTCTTTCCCCGGCTATGTCTATGGAAGAAATTATGGGTATACTGATTGCCGGAAAATCGGCAACAGTTAGATTCACAATACCCGAAGGCTATGATATCAGAAGGACAGCCGAAAAATTAGCATCAGAAGGTTTGATAAATCCTGAAATCTTTGCAGAGGAAATTGAAAAGGGACACTATGATTATAAGTTTGTTGAAGAAGCGCCTGTAGGACCTGAGCGGCTGGAAGGATATCTGTTCCCTGAAACATATGACATTTTTACCACAGCGAATGAGCATGACATCATTGATAAAATGCTGTATCAATTTGATAAAGTTTTTACCAAAGAGTACTACGAACGTGCCGAAGAGCTGGGAATGACGATTAATGAAGTGATCACACTTGCGTCAATTATTGAACGCGAAGCCAGGGTAGCAGCGGACAGGCCGATCGTATCAAGCGTTTTTCACAACCGTCTTGCAATCGGTATGCCTCTTCAATCCTGTGCTACAGTCCAATATATTCTTGGAGAACAGAAACCTGTTCTAAGCACAAAGGATACGCAGATTGAATCTCCGTATAATACGTATATAATAAGCGGGCTGCCGCCGGGTCCGATTGCTTCACCGGGAGCGGACTCGATTCACTCAGCTTTATATCCTGATGATACGAATTATTTATACTTTTTGGCGAAGGGAGACGGCTCCCACGCCTTTTCGGAAACATATAACCAGTTCCTGCGGGATAAGGCAAAATATATCAATTAACTGAAAAATTGCGTTAAATTAGCAGTAATTGAAAAATTGCATTCCGGCTAAAGCCGGGCAATTTCTGGATGCCTTTTTGTCCCAAGCTTTGCTTGGCTGGCACCTACCAGACATTTGCTTCACAAATGAGGTTAGGTGCGCAAAGGAATCAAATGAACAATATTGTGAATGACAAGGTAACCTCGTATCTTAACGACCTTTATAAACCTCTGAACGAAGATCTAAAAATACTGCGGAAGAAAGCTGAAGAAAAGCAGATTCCCATTATTCTAAAAGAGACAGAATCTTGTATTTTAAGTATTATAAAGATTAAGAAGCCAAAGCGTATACTGGAAATAGGAACTGCCATAGGTTATTCGTCGATATTCTTTGCGGCTGCTTTGCCTGAAGCTGAGATTGTAAGCTTAGAGGTTGATGATAACATGTATAGGATTGCATTGGATAATGTGGAAAGCTTTGGTTTCTCGGATAGAATCCTGATCAGGCATGGAGATGCCGTAAAAGGTATAAAAGAACTTGCGGCTGAAATTAAAGACGTCGATTCGGAAGGCTTTGATCTAATTTTTATTGATGCGGCAAAAAGTTTTTATAAGGATTTTTTTATCGGAAGCATTCCTGTTTGCAGGAAAGGAGCCGTTATTCTATCAGACAATGTGCTTTTAAAAGCCAGAACGGTATCTGATGAATATATAACAGACAGAAGGCAAAAAACGAATGTCAGAAGGATGCGGCAATTTATAGATTATATAATAAAGCAAGATTATGCCGATACCTCAATTCTTACAGTAGGAGACGGCATTGCAGTAAGTGTATTAAATGAATTGGCGGACAGAATGTTCGACTGCGAATGATTAATCAAATCGATTAAGAGGAACAAATGAAGGATAAGGAAAAAGAAAAAATAGAGCTGTTAGCTCCTGCGGGAGACTTGGAAAAATTGAAGATTGCCATTGATTTCGGCGCTGATGCCGTATATTTTGGCGGTGAAATGTTCGGTCTCCGGGCTGCGGCAAAAAATTTCGGGATAGAAGAGATCAGAGAAGGCATCGAATATGCACATATAAGAGGAAAAAGGGCTTACATTGCGATCAACATATTTGCTCATAATGAAGATATCCACGAACTCGAGTTATATTTAAAACGCATAAGAGAAATTTCTATTGATGCGTTTATAGTTTCTGACCCTGGTATCATTATGATGATCAGAGAACTTATACCGGATGCAG
>CAYLLJ010000022.1:0-337 GCA_964384725.1 uncultured Oscillospiraceae bacterium
GACTGAAATATCAGAAGTTTATCACATTGAAAGAGGATATTCTGATTTTATCGGTAAGTTCAGAGCCCTGGGCGCATCCGTCAGAAGAATCGAAGAATAAGGGCTGTTCTTTAGTAAACTTCGACGCCCGTATAATAATGCGTCAGGATATCAATATATTTATATCCTGCCTGAGCCATACCATTTGCACCCCACTGGCTCATGCCAACGCCATGACCGTACCCATCTGTTGTAAACAAAACATTATTTCCATTGACCGACACGCTGAAATTAGCGGAGCGCAATCCAAAAATATCTCGTATCTCACGTCCCTTTATAGTCAGATTACCTGCCTGCA
>CAYLLJ010000022.1:483-19086 GCA_964384725.1 uncultured Oscillospiraceae bacterium
GGCGGCAGCTTCAAATATGCTGTCAACACTTCGCAGATATGGAAGTGCAGACACAAAGACATCCTCTGAATTTTCAGTTTTCCCTCCGCTGGAAGAATGAAACAATGGCTGCTCCACAAGTTCTCCCTGATAATACATCAGCTGACCTTTGGTGCTGTCGACAGCTGATTTTATTCTGGGCCATCCGCTACTCATCCACTCAGCTGATTTGATTTCTCTCAATTCCGCGGGACTGCGATACACTTGACAATGGACATCATCACACACAGGCGCCGAAGGATGATTTGGATTTCCGCTGTCACCTGAGCGTATTATTTTTGACAGGGAATATGTGCGTGCGGCAACAGCCTGGGCTTTTAATGCCTCTATTTCAAAATCAGAGGGCATTTCTCCGGCAACGACACCCATGACATATTCTTCAAATGGTATTGATTCAGTATTTCCGCTCAAATGACGGTAAACTTTTATGTATTCCGGCACAGCGATTGCCCCTGCTTTCGGAATGAGTTCCTGCTGCCGCTCTTCATGAAAAAATCCAATCAAAACGGAAGGCAGCAGTATCAAGCAAAAAATCACCAGCGAGCACATTATGGCAAAGGGCTTCAATATATTTCCCTTGTATCTCATCCTGATCCTCCATCATACAATGCATGTCTTAATTAAGTATATGAAGGATATCTGAAAATAATGATTTGTAGATTATCAGCAGCTTATCGGCAATAGAAAAACACCAGCCATGGTTTGACTGGTGCCTGTAAAGAAAAACTCTGCTATTATTCCGCTGTTGGCATCGTGGCTTCTTCACCTTTTTCTTCCAGAATTTTTTCATACTCGGCGAAAATGGCGTCCTTAATCTTGTTGCGCGTTTCTGAGACCAGAGGATGTGCGATATCTCTAAAATCACCTTCACCCATTTTTCTGCTCGGCATAGCAATGAACAAACCATTTTGCCCCTCAATGATTTTGATATCGTGAACCACGAATTCATCATCGAAAGTAACGGAGACAACCGCTTTCATTTTGCCATCATCGTTCACCTTTCGAACCCTAACATCAGTTATTCTCATACTAAAACCACCTTTCATGCCCATCAAATTCCGAATACATACAAATATGTATCATGATATCCACATTATACAGTCGTTAACAATATTTTACAAGATTTTTTTACAAGAAATCAGACTATTCGGAAATACCTCGATAATTTTGTTGCTTTCATCTACAGATCCTAAGTAAATAAGGGGAAAAAAGTCGGATATTTTCTTTTTTTGAGGTTCTGTTGAAGCAATAACAACTCCTGTTCCTACAATTTCTATTTCAAATTCCGACAGCATTTCAATAATCCCTTTTATACTTCCGCCTGCTCGCATGAAATCATCAATAATAATTGCTTTTGAACCTGAAGTAACCGCTCTCTTGGCCAGCGACATTTTTTGAATACGTTCAGAGGGACCTGAAATATAATTAATGCTTACAGTTGAACCTTCTGAAATCTTACTTTCTCTGCGTATAACTACAAGCGGAAGATTAAGCATATGAGCAGTCATAAGCGCAACCGGAATGCCTTTGGTCTCAATGGTGACCACATAATCTGCACCCAATCCCATAAACCTCCCGGCAAATATCTCTCCTGCACATTTTACAATATTCGAATCGAACATAATATCGGATGTATATAGAAATCCACTGCCAAGTATACGGCTTTTGTCCCTAAGTTTCTCACAGATCAGGTCTAACAGTGCTGCCGTATCCGTGTCTGATATGCAGGGGAGAAATCTTACTCCGCCTCCTGCTCCGGCTGTAGTCTCAATCATTCCGCTATCTATTGTTTCGAGAATCTGCTTTGCGGCGTGTATATCTTCACTTATACTGGATTTAGCCGACTGAAACATATCACAGAAATAACTTAGTGAATACTGTTTGCCTGGGTTTTCAGAGAGAATTTTAATAATAGCACCTACTCGTTCTATTCGCTTCATCTTTAAGTACCCCATTCCGAATTAAAATCACTTATGAACCGATTTTATTCGTTTATTTTCAATTTGTCAAATTTGCAGCATTTTTTTCGGCTAATTGTGGTATAATCGTTTGTATGTATGCATTATTATTAATACTCAGTGCCTGATCGGACACTGAATTGATCGACGGTGCAGCAAGATACATCGAACAACTCAAAAACACACGGAGGAATCTAATGCTTAACCTTAATAAATTCAGGCATATTCACTGCATAGGCATTGGCGGAATAGGCTTGAGTGCTATTGCTGAAATATTTCTTTCAAGAGGATACCGGGTTTCCGGATCGGATATGAAGGAAAGCGAAATTACCGATAAATTAGTAAAAAAAGGAGCAGTGATCTATTCGGGTCATTGGGCAGAAAATATAGAGGGCGCAGATCTTGTTGTATATTCTTCTGCGGTTTCCCAGGATAACCCTGAAAGAACTGCTGCGGCAGAACAAGGTATCCCTACAGCATCAAGAGCAGAAGTGCTCGGCATACTCATGAAGGAGTATGAAAACAGCATTGCCATAGCAGGGACACACGGAAAGACCACTACAACATCAATGATTTCCTTGATACTTGAGAACGCATCCAAGGACCCCACTATTCTTGTCGGCGGAAACCTGCAGGAGGTCAGCGGTAATGTGAAGATCGGGAACAGCAGCTTTTTTGTTACAGAAGCTTGTGAATACATGGATAGTTTTTTAAGGCTTAATCCTCGTATAGAAATCATTTTAAATATTGATTCCGACCACCTTGATTATTTTAAAGACATGGAACATATTGCAAATTCCTTTGAAAGGTTTGCCAATTTGGTTCCGGAGGAGGGAACTGTTGTTGCCTTTGATGCAAATCCCTTCGTTAAGAGTATTTTGAAAGATTTGAACTGCAAGGTAGTTACATTTGGATTCAACGAAAACTGCGACTACTATGCAACCGATATCGAGTTTAATTCACTTGGTATGCCCTCTTTTAAAATCCATAATAATGGAGATATCCTCTGTACCATTCAGCTGTCCATACCGGGAGAACATAATATCGCTAATGCTTTGGCTGCTTTTGCATGCTGTTATGGCTTGGATATATCAACCGAATCAATCATTTCAACTCTTGAAGCGTTTACAGGTACTCAAAGAAGGTTTGACGTTATCGGCGTTACAAAGAATAACATTAAAATTGTAGACGATTACGCACATCATCCGACGGAAATAAAGGCAACCCTGAAAGCAGCAAAGAACGTACCGCATAATGATCTGTGGTGCATATTTCAGCCGCATACTTATACTCGTACATTAGCTTTATTCGATGAGTTCGCTGAATCATTCGATGAAGCAGACAAAATTATCATGGCTGAGATCTACGCTGCACGGGAAAAAAATATTTATAAAATCAGTTCCAGGGAGCTGGTAAATGAAATTAAGAGGGTGAATCCGACAAAAGAGGCTTATTATTTCGGAAATTTTGAAGAAATCGCAAGCTTTGTGTTGAATAATGCTCAAAGCGGAGACCTTGTTATCACAATGGGTGCGGGAGATATTTATAAAGTTGCAGAGATAATTCTCGAAAAGGATAGGCTGTAAAGGCCTATTTTATTCTTTTGAAAAGAGTATAACAATGGTATAATTAATTTGCCAAAAATAAAGTATTCAGGGAGGGAAAGATGAAGGAACTGAAAGAATACGAAGAATCAGAAAAAAAAAGGCATGAAATCAATCTGAAGCACCTGTCTGCAGGCGTAAAATTTGTAGATTTAAAAATGGCTTATATAGACGAACAAGTTATAATCGGAAAAGGGACAATCATATACCCCGGCGTTATCCTTGAAGGAAATACTAAGATTGGCGAAAACTGCGTGATCGGTCAGAATTCCAGGATCGTTGGTTCTGAAATCGGGAATGGAACTGAGATTCAGAGTTCCGTCATATTGGAAAGTAATGTTGGTAATCATACGAAAATAGGACCGTTTGCATATCTGAGGCCAAATAGCAAACTTGGCGATAATGTGAAGGTCGGTGATTTTGTTGAAGTAAAGAACTCATTTATTGGAAATGGGTCAAAAGCTTCTCATCTCTCTTATATCGGTGATTCCGATGTTGGCGAGGATGTCAATATCGGATGCGGAGTTGTATTTGTAAATTATGACGGAAAGAATAAGCACCGTTCAGTTATAAAAGATGGCTCTTTTTTAGGCTGTAACGTAAATATCGTTTCACCTGTTGTGGTAGAAGAAGGTGCTTACATAGCTGCAGGTACTACAGTAACCGGTAATGTACCGGCAGGTTCACTCTGTATCGGCAGAGCAAAGGAAAAAAACATCGAAGGTTGGACTGTTAAAAGAGGTTTATTAAAAAAGAAAAAATAGCGATGCGTTCATAAATCAAGAAAGAGGTGTAGCAATGAAGAACGGCGTCTTCACAGATTTCAAAATTTTTGCAGGAAATTCGAATCATGAATTGGCTGAAGAAATTGCTTCCATAATGGGGAAACCATTAGGAAAATCAACAGTAAGTAAATTCAGTGATGGGGAAATATCCGTCAGTTTATGGGAAACGGTCAGAGGAATCGATGTCTACATAGTACAATCAACTTGTAATCCTGTAAACGACAGCCTTATGGAGCTGCTGATCATGATCGATGCGATGAAAAGGGCTTCTGCAGGCAGAATAAATGCGGTTATCCCGTATTATGGATATGCAAGACAGGATAGGAAAGCAAAAGCAAGAGATCCTATCACAGCTAAACTTGTTGCGGATATACTTAGCAGCGCAGGAGCGGACAGAGTTGTAACAATGGATCTGCATGCTTCTCAGATTCAAGGTTATTTCAATATTCCGGTAGATCATCTTCTTGGAATTCCTATCCTGGTAAAATATTTCCGTGAGATGAGACTGGACAACCTTGTTATCGTATCCCCGGATCACGGCAGTGTAACGAGAGCCAGAAATATGGCACACCCGCTGGATGCGCCGATTGCAATCGTGGATAAGAGAAGGCCAAAGGCGAATGTTTCTGAAATTATGAACATCATAGGAGATATAGAAGACAAGAATGTCATTCTTGTTGATGACATGATAGATACTGCCGGAACGATAACAAATGCAGCAAATGCTATGAAGGAAATGGGGGCAAGGGAAGTTTACGCCTGTGCCACTCATCCCGTTTTGTCAGACCCGGCTATTGATAGAATTCAGGAATCCGCTATTAAGGAACTCGTCCTGCTCAATACCATTCCGCTGCCTGAGAAAAAGAAAATAGACAAAATTAAACTGCTGTCAGTAGCACCTCTTTTTGCAGAAGCAATGATCCGAATCTTCACAAATGATTCAATCAGCAGACTGTTTGACTAGGAGACCATATGTATATCATTGCGGGTTTGGGAAATCCGGGAAAAAAGTATGAAAACACAAAACATAATATTGGTTTTATCACTTTGGATTTTCTGGCCGAAAAGCATAGCATTAATATCAATAAAATAAAGCATAAGGCACTGGTTGGGGAAGGGACAATCTCCGGCCAGAAGCTGCTGTTGGTAAAACCGCAGACATATATGAATCTTTCCGGAAGCAGCATAAAGGAAGTAATGGACTATTATAAGGCAGACCTGGATAAACTTATAGTAATCTATGACGATGTGGACATCCCGATAGGTAGTCTGCGGATTCGGAAAAAGGGCAGTGCGGGTACTCATAATGGAATGAAATCGATAATCTATGATTTGCAGGATGATGAATTCCCAAGAGTCAGAATAGGAATCGGAGCAGAACGAAAGATGTCCTTAGCAGGCTATGTCCTCGGCGGTTTTAAAAAAGAAGAGAAAGATCTTATGAGAGATGCAGTGGAACGGGCAGTGCTTGCAGTTGAGTGTATGCTCGATAAAGGAATAGACGCCGCAATGAATGAATACAATATAGTGAGGCCGGCATGTCCTCCACCTCGCTGAAACGCACAGAAGCAAAGAAATTTTCTACGGATGCGTTATAAAAACATCTGCTGAAGGGGAAGCAAAGGAAGATGAGTGACAAATCCAGGAGCGGTAAGTTTAATGAGATAGAAGCTCTTGCCAAATTGACCGGAGGCACAGTCAATATATCAGGAATTACAGAGGGACGGGCTATGCCTGTCGCATCGCTTATCATCAAGGAAAGAGGAGGACAATGTCTTATCATTACCTCTTCTTATACAAAAGCGAAAAGATTGGCTGAAGACCTGTCTTTTTTTGTTGACCAGAAAATTTTTGTCATCCGTGAAGAAGAGAAATTATTCTTGAAATATGAAGCAAAGAGCCACAGCATATTAGAAGAAAGACTGATAGCGCTTAAGGCACTTCTGACAGGAGAAAGCTGCATAGTTATTGCTCCGATTTTAGGGGCGGTAAAGAAATTGGCTCCTCACGGGATATTTAAGGAGAATATGGTTCGACTTTCTTTGGGAGATGAAGCGGAACATGAAGAAATTAAAAGAAAACTAACTTTTATGGGATATGAAAGAGCAGCTTTTATTGAATCTAAAGGTCAGTACAGCATACGCGGCGGGATCGTGGATGTTTTCCCTGCAGACTCAGAATACCCGTATCGAATTGAATTTTTTGGCTCTGAAGTGGATTCGATACGTACCTTTGATCCTCTGACACAGCGTTCTATAGATAATCTCAAAATGATAGAGATCTATCCGGCAGAGCAGATGGTTCAGGAGGAAAATCTTTTTCAACATGCTGCTGAAAAATTGGGAAAAGCTTATGATACTTATGGGAAAAAACTTGCAGAACCACAGCGGGAGCGTCTTCTTGAAAGAAAAAACCAACTGTTGGAGTTTATTGGAAGTACAGCGAATGTTCAACTTTTAGAAAATTATATCCATTATTTTTACGACGATACAGAATACCTTTGGGACTATATGAATTCTGAGGGCATTATCATGCTGGAGGATCCGGATCGGATCAGAGAGGTTTTAGACTTCAGAGAAAAGGAAGATAGAGAGGACTTTAATGTCATTCTTGAGAGAGGTGAAGCAGTCCCCGGAGACTATAAAGCATTTCCTTCAAAAACTGATTTAAGCCAGCTGTATAAACAAAACCTTATATTTTTATTCACCCCATTTCAAAAACAGCTGAGAGGACCGGATCGACTGGATATCAGTATTCAGATATCTTCAAAACAGGCGCCTGTATTCAATGGCCGAATGGAATTTCTGGAAACAGAATTAAGGAGCTATATAAAGCAAGGTTACGGCATCACGATCGTGTGTGCAACGGAAGAAAGAATTGAAAACCTGAGGCACTTTGTCGGCCCGTTTGATCCTGATGGGAGGATAACAATTTCAAAAGGGAGCCTTTCTTCAGGGATGGAATATCCGGCAGAAAAGTTAGTCTATCTTTGGGATGGAGATATCTTTACTACTCAAAAGCACAGAAAAAAAAGGACCGGTGAAAAAAAGGGAAAACCGATAAAAACATTTACTGATATACGTAAAGGGGATTATGTAGTACATGAGAATCACGGAGTCGGAAAATTTATCGGCGTAGAGCAGCTTGTCATACAGAACATAAAAAAAGATTATTTGAAAATAAAATATGCCGGCGAAGATTTTCTCTATGTCCCCGTTGAGCAGATGGACATGATCCAAAAATATGTCGGGGCAGATGGAGTTGCTCCAAGGATCAATAAACTGTCGGGCGGAGAATGGAAAAAAGTTAAAGCGAAGGCTAAAGCGGCTATTGCCAGCATGGCAAAGGAGCTTTTGGAAATTTCCGCTGAACGCAAGATAAGAGGAGGGTATGCATTCGGACAGGATACCATTTGGCAGAGTGAATTCGAAGATTTGTTTCCATATGAGGAAACAGACGATCAGCTTCGTTGTATACGGGAAATAAAAGCTGACATGGAAAAGCCTGTACCTATGGAACGTCTGCTGTGCGGAGATGTGGGATACGGGAAGACCGAAGTTGCTGCGCGTGCAATTTTTAAATGCGCTGCAGACGGAAAACAAGCTGCAATATTAGTGCCTACAACAATCCTTGCAAATCAGCACTACTATACTTTTAAAGAAAGATTTGAAAGATTTCCTTTTAAAGTTGAATTGCTGAGCAGATTTCGAAATGAAAATCAGCAGGATACAATTATTGAGGGAATTAAAAAAGGAAACATCGATGTGCTGATCGGAACCCACAGAATGTTGTCAAAGGATGTTATCTTCAAAGACCTGGGCCTTCTGGTCATTGATGAAGAACAACGCTTCGGTGTACAGCATAAAGAAGCAATCAAAAAGCTTAAGAAAGACATGGATGTACTTACCCTGTCTGCCACACCTATCCCAAGAACCCTGCATATGTCTCTTGTAGGTATAAAAGATATGAGTTTGATCGAGGAACCGCCGGAAGAAAGATACCCTGTGCAAACCTATGTTTTAGAGCAGGACGAAGAGTTGATCCGTGATGTTCTCCAAAGAGAACTGGACAGAGATGGCCAGGCTTACGTAGTATATAACAGAGTAAGGGGTATTTATAAGATTGCTGCACAAATCGCTCAGCTTGTACCGGAAGCTGCAGTTGCGGTGGGGCATGGACAAATGAATGAGAAGATGCTTGAAGATGTGATGATCGGTTTTGTTAACCATGAAAGCAATATTCTTGTTTCAACGACAATCATAGAATCAGGTATCGATATTCCCAATGTGAATACTATTATAATCTTGGATGCTGATCGTTTCGGTCTTTCACAGCTGTATCAATTGAGAGGCCGAGTGGGGCGTTCCAATAGAATGGCCTATGCGTACCTCATGTATCAGAAAGATAAGGTTCTTTCTGAGGTGGCAGAAAAAAGGCTGAGAGCGATCAAAGAATTCACAGAATTTGGTGCAGGTTTCCATATAGCAATGCGAGATCTGGAAATAAGAGGTGCCGGAAATCTATTGGGAACCGAGCAGCATGGTCATATGATGAGTATAGGGTATGAACTGTACTGTAAACTGGTCGATGATGCTGTAAGAGCACTTGGGGGAGAAATAGTAAACCCGGACAGAGAGGAAACCTCTATTGAGATCGATGTCCCGGCCTATATACCGGAAGAATATATATCCGATGAACTCCTTAAGCTCCAGATGTACAAGAAGATTGCAGCTATCAAGGACAATAAGGATAAGGAAGAAGTAATTGATGAGTTGATTGACCGATTCGGAGATTTGCCACACGAGACGTCAAATCTGGCTGATATATCTCATATCAGGGCGATGGCTGAAGCAGCAGGTGTTTCACGGATTCATGAGGAACCGAAAAAAATAGTCTTTGAATTTTATGAAAAAAATGGGCTGACGCCTGAGCGCATCGCTGATTTGTCTTTTGAATACGGGATGGGGATTCTGATTCATGCAGGAGTAAAGCCGTTTATAAAATATAGATATTCAGAAAAAAATAAACTTCAACAAATTATCATGTTCTTAAGTAAATTCATGGTATAATTATGTGCAATTGAAAACACCTCAAAACACAAACGGTTTACTTAAAGCCGGAAACCGTTTGAAATCCATGACTAAAATTCATCCATAGCGGATAGTCGCTAAAATAAATTATACGAGGAGATGAACGAATGAAAAAGTTTATGGCAATAATGCTGCTGATAGTATTGGTGAGCTTGACATCATGCGGCAGTGATTCGAAAATTGTAAGTATCGGAGATAAAACCATTACTGAGAGTGAGCTTGGTAAATACTTAGAGTGGTCGGCATTTATACAAGGCATTGATTTGACACAGATTACGGAGGAAGGTATGGCCGTGATAAAATCGCAAATGCTGGAAGATATGATTTCGATCGAAATTATGAAAGAACATTATAAGGATAAAGAATCAGAGGTTTTACCTGAGACAATAGAAGAAGACACGGCTACATTTATTGAAGAAGCAAAAAAAATGGATAATGTTAAAGAATTTCTTGAAGAAAAAGACATCACTGATGACATTTTGACAGAGTTCTTCCGTAATCAATATTTTACATTGGCTTATTTTGAGGAAATTGAAGCCGGTATGACTACTTTGGAAGAGGATTCAAAAGCATATTACGAGTCAAATAAAGAAAGCTTTAAAATAGACGAAATAGAAGCAAGCCATATACTGGTAGAAGATGAAGCTTTAGCAAAAGAAATTCTTCAGAAGCTGAAAGCCGGAGAAAAGTTTGAAGACCTTGCTGCGCAGTATGGCACAGATGGAACAAAGGATACGGGAGGCAGCCTGGGTACGTTTGGAAGAGGCAGGATGATAAAAGAATTTGAAGATGCTGCATTTGCACTCCAACCCGGCGAAATAAGCGACGTGGTTAAAACTCAGTTTGGATATCACATCATCAAAGTTTCAGACAAAAATCAAGGATACAGAACCTATGATGAGGTAAAAGAATCAATAAAATCAACATTAGTAGGAGAAGAAGCGCAAAAACAAATCGAAGCTATTAAGGCTGACTCAAATGTGGAGTACCTTACTGAGGAATATCCTGCTCCAAAAGCATAAAACACTTTTTAGTTATATCATCTGATATATAATAAGAGCGATATAAAACAAATACACTTTATAAACTCACGGTAGGCTCAAGAATTGTGAGTGTATTATCATAAGTGTTAAGGTTGGCATCTGCGCCTATCGGTATTGCCATTTTATAGTAACCATGCCCTGAAGCAAGATTCGTCATAAGCGGCTTGCCTAAGGGCACCATTATTTCATTGATCAAATCTTCGTAAGATTTGCCGTATGAAAGAACACAATTTGAACATTCGCCCATGATAATTCCGGCGCAGTCACGGAATTTCCCTGCGTTCATCAGGTGAGTAATGAGCCTGTATACACGACTTATAGATTCATGAGTCTCTTCGATAAAGAAGATATTTCCATTAGTGTCGACTTCAAAAGGTGTCCCCAGTGTGTCCGCGAACGATGTGAGATTACCTCCGACTATCGGCCCCGTCACATTACCCGGAACCCGGCTTACTAAGGGTATTCCGGGAGGATTTTCAAGCTGTCTTGGAGATGTGATGGTAGAAGTGGCTGTGAAAAATTGATCAAAATTGTATGCCGGGGTAGTTGGTCTGAAATCCAATAATAGCAGACTGTGGAAGGTAATAAGATCTGCCCATATATACAGAACATTTAATAATACAGTGATATCACTGTATCCTGTTATAATTTTAGGGTTTTGATTTATTACACGGTAATCAAGATATTGAAGAATATCAGCAACACCGGTTCCGCCCCTTGAAGGGATTATAGCTTTTACTTCCGGATTCTCGAACATTCTCATCAGATCTGATGCACGCTGCTGTGGTGTTGCAGCCACAAAACCCATTTCTGAATATACATATTCGCCCAAAATTACGTTAAATCCTAAATTTTCGAGAAACTGAATTCTTGAATTTATGGTTTCGGCATCACGCGGACTTCCAAGGGTCACTACCCCAACAGTGTCCCCCGCACGTAAAATTGGCGGCCTGATAGCCATTTTGCATCACCTCCAATGTATTATCATTTGTCAGCTGAATCCAGTATATGAGCATACTCACAAGAGATGTTACAAAGAGACGGGCAATTCTCTTGAAGAGAGCTAAATAAGCTGATATTATAAGCAATGACAGTTAACCGATCAGTATATATGAAACTCAAAGTGTAAAGTATAAGTAATGACATTTGTTGTAAAGAAGGAGGAACACATGAACAGCAGCATGGTTGCGTTTTCAATTTTACCGTTTATCTCATTTATAGGGGCATTTGCATTATATGTACTGTCAATCGTTGCCTTAGTCTACATAATTAGAGCACTAAGGATTTATATTAAAAAGAACAATGAATTTGAATAGAAAAAAGAAGCTTGAAAAAAACTTATTATGAAAGGGAAAAGACAAAATGGATGAACAAAATACAATGGCTGATTTTATGGAGGAAATAGAAAAATCCATGAAACGAGTCTATAAAGATGATGTTCTGAATGGAACGATAATATCAGCCGGCGAAGAGGAAATCCTTGTTAATATTGGCTATACATCAGATGGTATCATTACAAAAGAAGAAATGGCTGAGGATTACAGTTACATGGAAGGCGATGAGATCTCGGTTTTAGTCCTTAATTCTCACGACAATGAGGGGAATGTAGTCCTGTCTCATAAAAAAGCTGAGGAAATAGTCGGATGGGATGAGCTTGAGCAAGCTTACGATCAAAAAAAGAAGATTCATGTTAAAGTGACAGAAGTGATAAAAGGCGGCGTGTCAGCTGTTTACCGGAATGTAAGGTGTTTTATACCGGGATCCCTTTTGTCTTATCGATATGTTGAAGATATGAGTACTTATGCCGGTAAAGATCTTGAGGTTGCAGTAGAAGATTTTGACAGAGAGAACAAAAGGGTGGTGCTTTCCAGGAAGGCTGTTGAAACTGTAGAAAGAGAAAGAAAAAAGAAAGAAATAATGAATCAGCTTCAAGAAGGCGAGATGCGGCAGGGCGTAGTTACTAAGCTGATGAAATTCGGTGCGTTTGTTGATCTTGGAGGAGTGGAAGGACTTATATATTTGGATGACTTGGCCTGGCACCGCGTCAACGATCCGTCGGAAGTAGTATCCGAAGGAGATAAGGTTACAGTTTATATTGCTAATATTGATAAAAAGAACGGAAAAATCGGCTTGATACTAAAAAAAGTGGATGAAGATCCCTGGAAGGGTGCCGCAGATTATTACAAAGCCGATGATTTAGTTGAAGGCACTGTTGTAAGGCTGCTTGATTTTGGTGCATTTGTAGAGATAGAAGCTGGGGTTGAGGGCTTAATTCACCTGTCGGAAATTTCATCAGAAAGGATTCGAAAACCGTCTGAAAAATTAAAGGTTGGAGATCGGATACAGGCTATCATATTAAAAATTGACGAGAAAAACAGAAAGCTCAGTTTAAGCATGAAAGATGCAGAGGGACTCGTATCGGAAGGAATTGAACAGGTGCAAGAAGAGCAGGTAACAACCTTAGGCGACTTGTTCGGTGATAAGTTCAAGGACTTCTTCAAGCCACAGACCGAAAGATAAATGGCAGAAGACTTAGTGAAAGAATACAAAGACATTGGTGAAATGATCTCAGTGAAACAAGATGTGCCCAGCGAGAAGATTGGGATAGTCCCGAAAGGCCGGCCTTAACCAAGGTAGGCTTTTTTTGCAAATAATGGACAGTCACAGGCATGGGATTTTATCGGTACATATTGCTGTATACATTGCCGGGCTGTAATGTTACTCCCCGTGCATTACCCATCTCGCTTACGGTGACAAGCTGAAATCCTTGCCTTATCAGTTCGGGAACAATTCTTCTGACTGCTTCGGCCGTGCTTGGATAGATGTCGTGCATCAGGATAATATCTCCATCTTTAACGTTTTCAATAACGCTGTTATAAACTTTATCCGCATTTCTGACATCCCAGTCCCTCGTATCGATAGACCATAGAATGATGGGAAGAGGTATCTTCTTTATCAATTCATCATTGATAAAACCGTAAGTGGGACGCAAAATAGCAGGGGTATACCCTGTTTCCCTTTTGATAATTACTTGAGGCGTCTCAATTTGATATGCCAATTCAGCATCGGACAGCAATGTAAGATTCAGGTGGCTGTAGCTATGGTTTCCAATTTCATTTCCTTCATCAATAATTCGCTGCAATATCTGAGGATGCTGTTCGGCCTCAGTACCAAGAACGAAAAAGGTTGCGGAAGAATTATATTCTTTCAATATGTCAAGTATAATTGGGGTATACATTGAAGATGGACCGTCATCGAAGGTTAATGCGACCATCGGCTTTTCCGGATCTATTACTGTTTTCAATTTTAGACCTCCTATATGCGCTTTATTATTATATGCTTTACATGCCGGTATAGTTAAGAACATCACATGAATATTTCATAGGGCATTAACGACATAACGTTTTACAATTACATTACAAAATACAAAAATCTACAATTTTCCACATGAATATATTATAATAATTTTGTAATACGATTTACGCAGCTTACTTCAACAATAACAGGCTATAGAAAAATGAAGGGGTATTTATATATTTATAGTGGGGGATATGATACGATTAATGAGATTGATATTTTTGACTTTAATAGTGATACTGGCGATGGGGAATGCTGCTTACGCTGACAATTCTGATATAACCTTACATGATATTCAGGAAGGACTCATGTTTTGCAGGGAGTTTCCTGTATCATTGAAAGTAGATGGTGAAACAGTAGTAACTGATGTGCCGCCTGTAATTATTAAAGAGAGAACACTGATTCCGGCAAGAGCTGTGTTTGAAAGCATGGGAAGTCAAGTAAAATGGAACGAGGAGGCCAGGCTTGTTGAAGTAGGTCTTGGGACGTCGACAGTGCAGCTTACAATTGACTCCAAAATTGCGTTTGTTAACGGTGTGCAGGTTCCTATGGAAGTACCGGCAATGATTCTTGATGACAGAACATTGATACCGGTACGTTTTGTTGCAGAATCATTGAAATGTGCAGTAGAATGGCATGATTACAGCAGAACGGTGATATTGGCTTCCCCGAAAATCAATGAGATTGCCACAATCAGCGCCATAAGTTTTGAGGAGGATTCCGAAAGGTATAGGATAATCGTTCAAGGAGAAAATATAATCGAAGGGGTTAAATCATTTGCTTACGATAATCCGGATCGATTTGGAATCGATATCAAAAGTGCGGTTTTAGCATTAAAAGAAGATCGCCTTAAAACGAATAACGATATTATAAAATCAGTCCGTTTTTCGCAGTTTGAACCCGATGTCGTCAGAGTCGTCATGGATTTGGAAGAAAAGATTGCGGGTCGAGTCAGTTTCTCACCGGAAAAGGATAGCATATACATCGATTTTAATAAGGATCAGGCAAAGATATATGAGGAGCTTGGAGAGGTTACGCTGGATGGATTGGATGTCGTTGATTGGAGAGCAACAGAGAAGTTAGTTGTCATTGACCCCGGTCATGGTGGTAAGGATACCGGTTCTCAGGCGATTCGAGATGGTGTTGAAATACTGAATGAAAAAGACATTAATCTGGATATAGCACTGCGGATGAACAGAATGCTGCAGGAAGCAGGTATCAGAACCTATATGCTGCGAGAAGATGATACGTCCATATCCCTCTATGAAAGGCCTGCATTGGCAAATGCGGTAAACGGCGATTTATATATATCAGTACACAATAATTCTTCGGAAAATCCAAATGCTAACGGAGTTGAGGTTTATTACTATTCAAAAGAGCAGGAAAGTGATTATGGGATCTACACCAAAGAATTAGCAGAACTGGTGCAAAATGAGATGGTAAATACACTTGGCCTATTTGACAGAGGAGCAAAAATGGAACCTGCTTATGCAGTTCTGAATAAAACACAGATGCCGGCTATTATTATTGAAGGGGCTTTTCTTTCAAACACAGAAAATCTTAAGCTGATGATGACAGATGAATTCCGCGAAAATTATGCATTAGCTGCCGCAAAATCAATAATCTGCGTATTAAATAAGAGTGTGAATGAATAAAAAATAAATATTGCATGAGAGAAATGCGATTAATAAAACAGAGGAGATAAAAATGACAAAAAAAATGAACCTATTTCGCGGAAGCAGTGACTATGTTGTTTCAGATGAACTGATGCATGCAGTCAATGTTGCTATTGCGCTTCAAAAACCCCTGTTGATTAAGGGCGAACCGGGAACCGGCAAGACAATGCTTGCAGAATCTATTTCCCAGGCCTTAAACAAACGTCTGATTATATGGAATATAAAATCCACAACAAAAGCACAAGAGGGACTTTATGTGTATGATACGGTACAAAGGCTCTATGACAGCCAATTTGGTGAAGGCGACGTCGCTGATATAAAAAAATATATAAAGCTTGGAAAATTAGGAGAATCTTTTACCGCTGATGAGCAAACGGTGCTGCTCATAGATGAAATAGATAAAGCGGATCTGGAATTTCCAAATGACTTACTCTGGGAACTTGACAAGATGGAATTTTATATTAACGAGACAAAGGAAACTGTAAAAACAATACACAGGCCTATCGTGATCATTACCTCGAATGCGGAAAAGGAACTGCCTGATGCCTTTCTTCGGAGGTGCATCTTTCATTATATCGAATTCCCGGATCAGGAAAAGATGGAAGAAATCGTGAAAGTACATTACGGAGACATAGATAAGCTATTAAAGCAGGCGATGGAAGCTTTTTACGGAATTAGAGGGATGAAAGAAATCCAAAAAAAACCAAGCACTTCAGAATTGCTCGATTGGCTCCAGGCCCTCATGCTCAGCGGCATATCTATCGACAAAATAAAGAAAGAGATCCCTTATGTAGGAGTGCTGCTGAAAAAAAACCAGGATATTGATACGATGTATGAGATCAAAGAAAAAGGTTATACCTTGAAGAGATGGATATAGCATGTTTATTTCATTTTTTTATTATTTGAGGGCAAGAGGTCTCAAAGTTTCTCTTGATGAATGGCTTTCCCTTATAGAGGCATTGGATAAAGGACTTTGCAAAGCAAGCCTTTTGGAGTTTTATCACCTCTGTAGAAGTATTTTGGTCAAAAGTGAAACCGAATATGACAAATTTGACTTAGCATTTGCTGAATTTTTTAAAAACATCAAAACTCCCGAGGACATTCCGGGTGAAATATGGGAATGGCTCAATAACGACATAAGGACACGAGATATTAATGATAAAGTAATGTTTGACAGCTTTGTGCTGGAGCTGGAGGAACTTCAAAAACGCCTGCAGGAAAGAATAGCGGAGCAAAAGGAAAGGCATGATGGAGGGAATTACTGGATCGGTACCGGCGGGACTTCCACAATGGGTAACAGCGGATTTAATGAAAGAGGTATTCGTGTGGGAGGAGATGGCCGGCACAAGAATGCGGTTCAGGTAGCAGGCGAAAGAAATTTTAAGGATTTCAGACAGGATAATATATTGAATATCCGGCAATTTCAGATGGCGCTTAGAAAACTCAGACAATTTTCGTCAAGACTTGATGGTGCAAAGACTGAACTGGATATCGATGCTACTATCGATGAAACCTGCGAACATGCCGGCAATCTGCATATTGTATGGGAGAAATCGAGAAAAAATACGGTAAAGCTCTTGCTGCTCTTTGATTCAGACGGATCGATGATGCCGTACAGTACTCTATGCAATCAGCTGTTTCAGGCAGTAAGCAAATCAAATCATTTTAAAGATTTGAAGGTTTATTATTTTCACAATTGTATATATGAACACTTGTATACCTCACCTTATTGCATAAGAGGAGAATGGATTGACACTGAATGGGTACTATCCAATCTCAGCAGCGAGTACAAAGTGATATTTATCGGCGATGCTGCAATGGCCCCTTCGGAGCTCATGAGCAGAGGAGGAAACTGCTATGTGGGACTGTATAACGAAATACCGGGTATCGAATGGCTGATGCGGTTTAAGAAAAAATATCCCAAACATATCTGGCTTAATCCGATTCCGGAAAGTGAATGGGAATACACATACGGGTATATAACAATAGAAAAAATTAAAGAGATATTTCCAATGTTCGAGCTTACAATCGACGGCCTGGAAGCAGGAATCAAAAAACTCCTTGTTTCAAGATAGAAATATGTTCTCGGCGGACTGCTTATGGCAATCCGCCGTTTTTATGAGATGGGTTGAATGCAATATGTGATTTCATTGTGAACACCTGTTTACAATTTCCTTGAGATGTGATAGTATGTTTGTAAGTATAACGAGGCGAAAATGTTCCTGCATCTTCAGATGGCGGGTGCATCTTATTTCACTCGGCAGCGAATATATGTTCAATTCGTGTGTATACGATGAAAGGAGGAGCTGTTTGATGGAACCATTAAAGGATCGCGAACGACAAATACTCAAAAATATGAAGGAAGAAATCAAGAAAAAAGGATATCCGCCAACGGTAAGAGAAATGTGTACTGCCTTAGGAATCAAGTCTACTTCTACCACCCATAAGGACCTGGAAAGCCTTGAGATGAAAGGATATATCAAAAAAGACCCTGCAAAGCCGCGTGCATTAATGATTATTGATCCGGATTCAGAAAAGATCGAAGAAAATATGGGATCGATATATTCGGCTGATAAAAATGAGGACAGGTCGGATATAGTGGATGTTCCCGTTATCGGAAGAATCGCAGCAGGCACTCCTATTCTGGCAGCACAAAACATTGAAGATACGATACCCATCCCGGCACGGTTTCTTCCCAAGGGCAACAGCTTTATGCTTACAGTTAAGGGTGAAAGTATGGTGGAAGCAGGAATATTAGATGGAGATTACATTCTGGTACACCAGCAGAATACAGCGAATAACGGTGATATAGTCGTTGCAATGGTCGATGGATTTGAGAGCGAAGCAACAGTAAAGACTTATTATAAAGAAAGAGGGCACATTCGTCTTCAGCCGGAAAACCAGCTCATGAGTCCTATCATAGTGAGTGACGTTAAAATTCTCGGTCTTGTGAAAGGCGTTTTCCGATATTTTTAAAAAATAAAAGGGCGGATAAATTTGGTTGTATAATAAATGTGGTGGTGTCAGGGAAAATCCTGATTCCATCACTTT
>CAYLLJ010000023.1:0-13975 GCA_964384725.1 uncultured Oscillospiraceae bacterium
ATATCAGGCGTATATGGCATCGATTCAGGCAGTATTATGCTTGGAGATATCAACTTAACCAAACTTCCTGAATACAAACGTTCAAAATTTATCGGCCGCGTATTTCAGGATCCGCTGAGAGGCACCGCTTTTGACATGACCATAGAAGAAAACCTTGCAATTGCAAGTACAAAGAACAAGAGTGTAGGATTACAGCGGGGATTGAATAAGAAGGAGCGTGAATTATTTAGGGAAAAACTGGCTCTCCTTAATATGGGTCTTGAAAACAGAATGAAACAGAAATCCAAGCTGCTGTCAGGCGGACAGCGACAAGCCTTGACGCTCTTTATGGCTGTTGTTTCCGAACCAAAGCTGTTGCTTCTTGACGAACATATTGCAGCACTAGATCCGAGCGCAGCAAAGAAGGTGCTTGCTCTTACCGATGAGTTCTCTAAAACGCCGGATCTTTGCACACTGATGATAACACATAACATGAAGGCAGCGTTGGCGCATGGAAATCGCACAATTCTTATGAAGGACGGAAAAATAGTAATGGATCTTTATGGTGAAGAACGCAAGAAAATGACAGTGGAAAAGCTTATAGCCCAGTTTGATATCGACAATGACAGGATGCTGCTATAGTCATCCTGCGAAATGCAAAAACTATAAGCCTATGAGATTAAGATTTGTATTATATGAATATGAGATTAAGATTTGCACTAAAAGAAGTTTGTTTACAGAGCACTGCCGGTGGTATAATAAATACAATATAGTTTAAGATATTATAAGGGATGTATAATGCGAAAATCAGCTGCTGTTTTAGAAATTATTAATGACGAAAGCGCAAAGATTATGCTGCATAAGCAAAAAAGGTATTTTATATGCGGGCTTTGCGGAAAGCATTTACATCAAGGTTCCATTTTAAATGCAGCAAATCCGGTTCGTGCTAAGGAAGGCGAGATGGTAGATGTTAATGTCAAGAAGCAGCTTACGGGTGCTGAACTTACTTTTACCTATATCCTGCCTGTCATGGCATTCTTTTTCGGGCTGTTTTTAGGAGGTGCGTTTTTTATTGCGGATGAAATCCAGGGATATGTAGCTGTAACCGTTGCATTTGCCTCACTTGCCGCAGCGACTATGGCAGGCATGACGTATAAAAAGAACAATCCGCCGGTTTATAAAGCAACGATAATTAAAATAGTAAAGCCTGAAGAACCAAGATTGTAATAGCATGATAGAATGGGCAGAATGTTAACAAGTTGATAAAACACTGGAGGTAGCAATGAAGGATATTATTTATTTAACTGAGGAAAACTATGAAAGCGAAGTAATGGACTCGGATATTCCTGTCCTTGTAGATTTCTATGCAGACTGGTGCGGACCCTGTAAGATGGTTGGACCCATTTTAGAGATTTTAGCAGAAAACTATGAAGACAAAGTAAAAATCTGCAAAATCAATATCGATGAACAGCGTAAGCTTGCTATCGCCAATAAGGTAATGAGTATTCCGACATTACTTTTTGTTAAAAATGGTGAAATCAAAGAAAGGTTCACCGGTGCATTACCTCAGTCCGTTTTGGAAGAAAAACTGGATGCACTTATTTCAGCTTAGTCATGATCTCCTTTACATTTTTGGATATGTCGTTTGTAATCACGGGGCTTTTCCTGTTCAATATTATCATCGCACTGACGATAATATTTCTTGAAAGGAAAAATCCCTCCGCAACTCTGGCATGGATCATGATATTGTTTCTGATCCCTGTAGTAGGGATCATTCTTTATTTTTTGCTTTCCCAAAATATTGCACGGCAGCGTATTTTTCAAATGACAAAATACGAAGAGTCGATGATCAACATGTCTTTGACTGAGCAGATCAACGAGATTAAAAAAGGAGAATTCGAATTTACGAATCCGGAATCGAAAAAATGGCAGGATATGATACACCTGCACCAAACTTACGGTGAATCTTTTTTCACACAAGATAACAGAGTTTTCGTTTTAACTGACGGAAGACATAAGTTTGACAGTTTATTCAATGATATAAAAAAGGCAAAGCATACAATCAACATCATGTATTTTATTGTAAAAAATGACAGTATGGGCCGTTTATTGATTGATAAACTTACAGAAAAAGCAAGAGAAGGGGTTGAAGTCAGATTCTTGATTGATGCCATGGGAAGCAAGCAGATTTCCGGAAAAAATTTGGAGTCATTTAAGGAGGCGGGCGGACAATATGCCTTCTTCTTTCCGCCGAAATTTAAATTTCTGAATTTAAAGCTAAATTACAGAAATCACAGGAAATTGGTCGTCATTGACGGCTCAATAGGATATTTGGGCGGTTTGAATACATAGGAAAAAAGAAGAAATTCGGCTATTGGAGAGATACCCACCTGAAACTTATAGGCTCGTGTGTACAGGATATGAATGCCCGCTTTATATTGGACTGGCGCTTTGCATCAAAGGAAAAAATGCTGTTATCTCAAGCCTATTACAGCGAATCATTTCAAGCGGGAAATACAGGAATACAGATTGTATCCAGCGGTCCCGACTCATTAAAAGAAGAAATAAAACAGGGCTATTTAAAATTAATCTCATCTGCGAAAAAGAATATTTATATTCAAACTCCCTATTTCGTACCGGATGCAAGCATTTTGGAAGCCTTAAAAACAGCCGTGTTATGTGGTGTGGATGTCAAGATCATGATACCGTGTAAGCCGGATCATCTGTTTGTTTATTGGGCAACCTATTACTATATCGGTGTACTATTGCACTATGGTGTCAGGGCTTATATTTACGACGAAGGATTTCTGCATGCAAAGACAATATGTGTTGATGGCGAGGTCGCCTCAATAGGCTCCGCGAATTTTGACATCCGGAGCTTTCGGTTAAATTTTGAAGCAAATGCTTTTATTTATGACGCAGCAGAGGTGTATAAACTGGAAGCGATTTTTGAGAGTGACATGATGCGCTGCCATGAACTTACAAAACAGCTCTACTATAAGCGATCATTAGTTATAAAATTCAAGGAATCAATATCAAGACTGCTGTCAGATTTATTATAGTTATTCAAGCCGTTCAGGTACATATATCAACTCACCCAATCCATGAAAGAGATTGCCGGCGAATTATCTACATATGCGGTACAAATAAACTTGATTATTGTAAAGACATTTTATATAATGTTACATTATGACGAAAGGGGAGCGACAATGTATTTCAATAATATGGACAAGTCAGATCCTGAAATTAGTGCCATTATAAAAAGAGAAATGGCAAGACAGGAAAATAAAATCGAATTGATTGCATCTGAGAATTTTACCAGCAGCGCAGTAATGGAGGCATGTGGCAGCGCACTTACGAATAAGTATGCAGAAGGTTATCCCGGAAAGAGATATTACGGAGGCTGCGAGCATGTAGATGAAGCAGAAAGTCTGGCTATTCAGCGGGTCAAGGATTTATTTAATGCAGAACATGCCAATGTTCAGCCGCATTCAGGCGCAAACGCTAACTTAGGGGTATATTTTGCATTACTCGAACCGGGCGATACCGTACTTGGTATGGATTTATCAAACGGAGGACATTTAACCCACGGAAGTCCGGTAAATATGTCTGGTAAATATTATAATTTCATCTCGTACGGATTAAACCAAGAGACAGAAAGAATCGACTTTGACCAAGTCAGAAGGCTTGCACTCGAGAATAAGCCGAAAATGATCGTAGCGGGTGCCAGCGCATATCCGAGAACAATAGAAGCAGATAAATTCAGAGAGATTGCTGATGAAGCAGGGGCTTTGCTAATGGTTGATATGGCTCATATTGCAGGGCTTGTTGCCGTTGGGCTTCATCCAAATCCGGTAGAGCATGCACACATAGTGACCAGCACGACACACAAAACCCTTAGGGGCCCCAGAGGCGGCTTGATCCTTTGTAAGGAGGAATTTGCTAAACAAATCGATAAAGCTATATTCCCCGGAATGCAAGGTGGTCCTTTGATGCACATTATAGCAGGCAAGGCGATATGCTTTAAAGAGGCTTCACAGCCTGAATTTATTGATTACCAAAAACAGGTGCTGAAAAATGCTCAGGTGATGGCAAAGGAACTGCTGAATAGAGATTTCAAACTTGTATCCGGCGGAACCGACAATCATCTGATTCTCCTTAACCTTACAAATAAAAATATAACCGGAAAAGAAGCGGAAAAACTGCTTGATGCAGCCGGTATCACGACGAACAAGAATACGGTTCCAAATGATCCGAATGGGCCTTTCGTTACGAGTGGAATTCGTCTTGGAACCCCGGCAATGACTACCCGTGGGTTTAAAGAACAGGAAATAACGCTGGTCGTGGAAGCTATCGGACTGATTATTAATAATCCGACAGACCCGGGTTCAGCCGAGAAGGCTAAGAAGATCGTAAGAGAGCTCTGTGAAGCTCATCCGCTTTATAACTTGAAATAGAATGGGCAGGTAACCCGCCCGCTCAAACATAATAATGCAGAACTTACAGTGAAGCCAGAGAATCATGCAACTGATTGCTCTGGCTTTAGTTTAGTTAGGGATACAAACCTTTGTACCCGGAATGCTGAAATCATCTATAGTTAACATTGGATTTGAAATCAGGAGACGATCAGAGATAAGAAGCAGCTTTTTACTTATTGAATTCAATGAATCTCCGCTTTTGACAACGTAAGCTCCTGACATTGGGCAAGTATGGAAAAGGTCTTCGTCTGGTATACAGATAGGCACAACTGCAAGCTGTTCCGTGAAATCCACAGAAGGATTGCTGCTTTGGAGAGCCGCAAAAGTAATTTTGTACCTGTCTAATATTCTGGTTACGGTATCGCCTTGCTGTGTTTTGTAGATTTTATATTCTGTATAGTTATGACGGCTATCCGTATTTTCATTCGACTCCCAAGCGGACTGTGCTCGACTGCCCCCTTCAAGATTATTGCTTACAGGAATACAGATTTGCATACCGATCCTGAGATTATAGGGATCAAATTCAGGATTGGCTTTCATCAGTTCATCTAAAGTGATCTGATACCGTCTCGCCAGCATATAAAGTGTATCGCCGGTCCTGATTGTATGCATAAATCCTTCACAAGCAGGAGTTTCTTCCGGTGCAGGGACAGACGGCATTGTAGGCATTGTAGGCATTGTAGGCATATCCGGCATCGGCGCTGTCGGTATAGCCGGTATCGTAGGTACTGATGGCATAAAAGGCATTGCCGGCGTAGGCTGCACAGGTGTTCGTAAAGGTGTACCGCCTGGTCTGTTTGGGGTTGGAATACAAAGCTCCATACCTATTCTCAGCATATGGCAATCTACACCCGGATTTGCCGCTATTATCTCATCAAGTGTCAATTTATAATGCTTTGCCAGCATGTATAGCGTATCACCGGATTGCACTACATGAATAGTCCCTTGACATCCCGGCCTGCGTTCTTCAGGCAAGGCTAAATGAATCGGAATGCAGACCTCTTGCCCTATTTGCAAGTTGTAAGGGTCGACGCCGGGATTGGCATTTAGAATATCCTCTATGAGTATATTATATTGCCTTGACATCATGTAAAAAGTATCTCCTGCTTTTATTGTATGCAATATACCCTCACAAACCGGTCGAGGTACCGGAATCGGAGTAGGAGCCGGCGCAGGAGCTGGTGTCGGTGTCGGCCTTGGCGCCGGAGCAGGGGTTGGTATCGGAGCCGGTGTCGGTCTTGGCATAGGAGCAGGAGTCGGAGCTGGAGCCGGTGTCGGTGTCGGTCTTGGCATAGGAGCAGGAGCTGGAGCCGGCGCATGAGCTGGAGCCGGCGCAGGAGCTGGAGCCGGAGCAGGAACAGGAGCCGGTGTCGGCCTTGGAGCCGGAGCCGGTCTCGGCATAGGAACAGGCATTACAGGTTCTTCAGGTTCACACCTTACCGGTTCCCATTCACAAGGATCATGTGACGGTTTACTGCCGCCGTTTTTTTTCCCTGGTATACAGATTCGCTGACCAAGTCTAAGATTATAAGGGTTAAGGATTCGATGTGCATCCATAAGTATAGCTACCGAAACGCCATAATTTTGGGATATTGAATAAAGCGTATCTCCGGTTCTGACGGTATATACATCTATACAGACATATTCTTCTGATGGGAGACTTGGAGGCCGTGGAAATCCAGGATCCATACAATTATTTTGACCCATAATTAATAAATCACCTCTCGTTCGATTTTTACTATCATATTATTTAAAGCAGTGAAATTTTGTGCTAAAATAATATAATTAAGGACAAACATCAAACATTTTGAATATTAATATTTTGAGAGGAGCAGTACATTGAGCATGATAAATCTAAATCCCCTTATCTTATACAGCAATATAAGACAAGATGAGACTATAAATCTGGCAGCAAAAATATTCAAAGAATTTGATTATCATGAATATATATTATATATGGAATCGGATTACTATAATATACAGGAAAATCTTTTAAGATCAACGGAAGATTCATGTGTCGGAGGCACTTTTTGGCAGAACTATATCTGCAAATTGATCGCTGAGAGTGAGAATCGTCTCAGCATCATGTGTGAAAAGGGAGAGCATGATGAAAACGTTCAAAAAATTGCTTTGAGGGAAATGAAGGAACTGAAAAAGCTATATCATCTGAACTGGAGCAATATTGACGAAATATTTGAAAACACAGGAACATCGATTTGTTCTATGGTGCAGTATTGCACCGTAAATACTCAGACAGGATATCGAGACAAGGTTAGGCAGGCACTAATAGCAGATTCTGATCATAAAACCTTGAGCTTGCTCAAAGACTACTATGGTAAGCATGGGAGCGGCATTTTCGAGCGATATCAGGCATTTCTTTGGGACGAAATGCTCGTCGGAGTGAAAAACTACGACCAAGTCACTTTTGATCAACTGATCGGGTATGAAAGACAGAAAACTGCACTGATTGAAAACACAGAATTTTTTTTAAGAGGATTTAAGGCGAATAATGTTTTGCTGCATGGTGACAGAGGCACAGGCAAATCTTCTTGCGTTAAGGCATTACTGAATAAATTTGCTGATCGTAAATTAAAGTTAATATCACTTAATAAAAATCATGTAGACCACCTTTATAGGATTATGGGATCTATTGCCGACCGAGGCTGCAAATATATAATATTTATTGATGACTTATCTTTTGAGGAAACAGAAACCGGATATAAACAGTTCAAATCCATTATAGAGGGCGGGATTACATCGCAGCCGTCTAATATTTTGATTTATGTTACTTCAAATCGGAGGAATATAATCAAAGAAACATGGAAGGAACGTGAAGAAGGCGGAGAAGTTCATAGCAGCGACGGAATGCAGGAGAAGCTATCCCTTGCAGATCGATTTGGACTTACGATCACATTTTACTCGCCTGATAAGGAAGACTATCTTAACATAGTAAAGGGGATAGCAAAACAGGAGAAACTTGAGATAGCAGAGAGCCGTCTTATCGAAGAGGCGCTTAGGTGGGATATAAGACAAAAGGGGCGTTCTGGAAGAAGCGCACGACAGTTTATAAATTACCTTCAATCAAAGATACTGACGGAAAGTACGGCATATAATAAGCAAAAGGAGAATATAGATTGAGATTTATCAGAAATAACCCGCTGGCCGTTTTATTTTTATTGTTTATGGCTTACCAGTCGATAATGAGCGGACAAATGAAAGACCCTATAAATTGGATCATAGAAAAACTGATCATTCTTCCGGCGATTCTGATTGGGCTCTCATTTCATGAATTTGCACATGCTTTTGCAGCGGATAGATTAGGGGATCCTACACCGGCACAACAGAGGAGAGTAACTCTGAATCCCATAGCCCATATAGATTTTTTAGGATTTTTAGCTCTTGTATTTATAGGATTCGGATGGGGAAAGCCGGTTGAAATCAACCCGAGCAATTTTAAAAATGTGAGGCGGGACAGTTTGATAGTTGATGTGGCAGGAGTCACGGTAAACTTGATTTTAGCAATTATATTTGCGGGAATTCTGTGGCTGCTGATCACTTATCAATACAATTTTATGAACTCTTCATTGGGAAGCATTGTTATTGATATGATTTTAGCGATTATTTCTATCAACATAGTGTTGATGATCTTCAATTTGCTTCCGATTCCGCCACTGGACGGATTTGGCATACTAACAGAAATATTTAATCTCAGGCAAAAGGAATTTTATTATAAGATCTACGATAAGGGCTTTATAATCCTGTTACTTTTATTGATTTTTAATATCGTTGAACTGATACTTTTACCATCGGTCAGTTTTATATATGGAATAGTAATGGGTATTTTCTTTTAATGTTAATCTAAAGAAATATAGATATAAAAGTATCGAAAGAATTAATTAGCACTCTCAATGTGGGAGTGCTAATTAATTTGTTTAAAGTATCATGGAAGTGGTATATAATAAATTAGCTATTGCCGAATATTTAAGAAAGTATTAAGTATTGCAAACCTAAAAGAACATGCTTAACAGCAAGGGGGTGTTAATATATGAATTTTGAAAAATTTACACAAAATGCGCAGTCAGCAGTAATTGACTGTCAAAACATAGGCGTACAGGAGGGGCATCAGCAATTGGACGGTGAACATCTGCATCTTGCGCTGATGCAGCAGCATGACGGATTGATTCCAAAGCTCATCAGTTACTCCAATATCTCTACTGCTGAGGTTATAAGCGAATTACGGGCTGAGTTGGACCGCCTTCCGAAGGTGCAGGGCGGAAATGACAACATATACACAACAAGGCGTCTAAATCAGATACTGATCAATGCAGAGAAGATTGCCACGGATTTAAAAGATGAATATATCAGCGTGGAGCATCTTTATTTGGCATTATTGGAAGAAAAAAATACACCTTCAGCAAGGATATTCAAAAAGCATAATATTACAAAGGATGTATTTTTACAGTCGTTATCCAAGGTAAGGGGAAACCAGAGGGTAACGAATCAGAATCCGGAAGATAATTATGATGCATTGAATAAATACGGACGGGACTTGGTCGAACTTGCAAGACAGGGTAAACTTGACCCTGTCATCGGAAGAGATTCTGAGATTAGGCATACTATACAGATATTATCCAGAAGAACAAAAAACAATCCCGTATTGATCGGAGAACCGGGTGTAGGCAAAACCGCGGTTGTAGAAGGCCTTGCACAAAGGATACTGAACGGTGATGTACCTGAAGGATTGAAGGATAAGACAATTTACGCCCTGGATATGGGTGCGCTTATTGCAGGTGCTAAGTTCAGAGGAGAGTTCGAAGAAAGGCTGAAATCAGTATTGAATGAGATTGAAAAATCGGAAGGCCGAATCATACTGTTTATCGATGAGATCCATAATATTGTAGGAGCCGGGAAAGCGGAAGGCTCTATGGATGCGGGAAACCTTTTAAAACCGAAGCTTGCAAGAGGGGAACTGCATTGTATAGGTGCAACTACGTTGGATGAATATCGCAAAAATATCGAAAAGGATGCCGCCCTGGAGAGAAGATTCCAAAAAATTTTAGTGGATCAGCCGACGGTTGAAGATACAATTTCTATACTAAGAGGTTTGAAGGAACGATTTGAAATTCATCATGGTGTAAGAATTACAGATAATGCTCTCATTGCTTGTGCAACCCTCTCGGAAAGATATATAAGCGACCGTTTTCTTCCGGATAAAGCTATAGACCTGATGGATGAGGCTGCATCAAAGATTCGTACCGAGATAGACAGTATGCCTGCAGAATTGGATGAGATCGCAAGAAAAATCATGCAGCTGGAAATTGAAAAACAGGCGCTTAGTAAAGAGACTGACAGCAATTCAAAAGCAAGGCTTGAAAGCATAGAAAAGGAACTTTCCGGGCTTAAGGAAGATAATCAATCTATGCGGGCTCAATGGGAGAATGAGAAGAAATTTATAACGGATTTAAAAGCTTCAAAACAGAAGATAGAAGATGTCAAACTTCAGATAGAGGAAGCTGAAAGGAAATATGACCTGGAAAAGCTGGCTCAGTTGAAATACGGGATTCTGCCGGAACTGGAAAAGAAACTTCAGGCAGATATGGAGCTTAAAGAAGAATCTAAAGAAAAGAGGCTGTTGAAAGAAGAGGTAACTGAAGAGGAAATCGCAGAAGTTGTATCCAAATGGACGGGGATACCTGTCAGCAGACTGATGGAAGCAGAAAAAGAAAAGCTGCTTAGATTGGGAGAAGTACTGCATCAGAGAGTTATCGGACAGGACGAAGCTGTAACAGCGGTGGCTGAAGCCGTTTTAAGAGCAAGAGCCGGGCTGAAGGCTTTAAACAAGCCGATTGGATCTTTCATATTTCTTGGCCCTACAGGGGTAGGAAAGACGGAACTTGCGAAAGCACTTTCCGAAGCACTGTTTGACACTGAAAAAAATATGATCAGGATTGACATGTCAGAATATATGGAGAAACATGCGGTTTCGAGACTTATAGGTGCTCCTCCGGGATACGTTGGATACGACGAGGGCGGTCAGTTGACAGAAGCTGTCAGAAGACGTCCATACAGCGTGATATTATTTGATGAGATAGAAAAAGCTCATCCTGATGTGTTCAACATACTGCTTCAACTTTTGGATGACGGCAGGCTTACTGATAATCAAGGAAGGACAGTCGACTTTAAAAATACTATAGTGATTATGACATCCAATATCGGAAGTCACTATTTGATCGATAACATCTCACAGGATGGGGTTATTACAGAAGAAGTAAAAGAAACCGTCGAGAACGAGCTAAAACGGCATTTCAGGCCGGAATTTCTGAACCGTATCGATGATATAGTGATATTCTCGCCGCTGACCGAAGAACAGATTATGAAGATCATTGACATTTCAATGGCAGACATACAGGAAAAACTGAAGGAACGAAACATTACAGTAAAATTGACTGAATCAACTAAAAAATACATCGCAAGAGAGTCATATTCACCGGCTTACGGTGCAAGACCGGTTAAAAGGTATCTTCAGAAGCATATAGAGACAGAAATAGCCTCCAAAATTATTAAAGGAGAGGTCAAAGACGGCGAAGAGATTACGATAGATATTAATAACGGCTTTAGGTTTTGATCTGAGATATCAGTGAGAATCTGACAAGAAGAGGCTTCTCTCCATAGAATCTAAAACTCCATGGAGGGAAGCCTCTTAAGTTATTTATTATTAAGGATATATAATAAATGTTGTTCCGGTTCTATACATAACCTTGAGCCATCATAGCTTCTGCAATCTTCTTAAATCCGGCAATATTTGCACCGGCAAGCAGATTGTATCCAAGGCCATATTCTGCAGCAGCAGCAGCAGAACTATCATGTATACTAACCATAATGTCTTTTAACTGTGCATACACCTGCTCCAGTGAAAATACAGTGTGTCCTGCATTCTGACCCATTTCAATACATGAACAAGCAACGCCGCCGGCATTAGCAGCTTTACAAGGTCCGAAGATTATTCCATTGCTCATTAAATAATCGATGGCTTCGTTTGTGCAAGGCATGTTAGCACCTTCGCAAAGGAATTTAGCTCCATTCGCTACGATTTTTTTGGCATCTTCCAAGTGAATGTCATTTTGCATTGCGCAAGGGATATATAAATCAGCCTTAACTTCCCAAGGCTTCTTTCCTGCGAAGAATTTAGCTTCAGGGTATTTTTCTGCATAAGGTGCGCAGATGTTTTTACCGCTATTTCTTAGGTCAAGAAGAGCAGCAATCTTTTCACCTGTAACACCGGCTTCGTCTAATATATATCCATCAGGACCAGAGAATGCAATAACCTTAGCGCCAAGCTCATCCAGCTTTGTTACAGTACCCCATGTTACATTTCCAAAACCTGAAACAACGACTTTCTTGCCAGCCATTTTTTCGTTGTTTGCTTCTAACATGCAATTTGCAAAGTATACGATACCGTAACCTGTTGCTTCTGTTCTTCCGTTCAGTCCGCCATAAACAACCGCTTTTCCTGTAACTGATTCGTTATACATATTAGCGATTCTCTTATATTGACCAAATAGATAACCAATTTCTCTTGCTCCAACACCAAGGTCGCCAGCTGGGCTATCTGTTTGCGGACCGATATGTCTATATAATTCAGTCATGAAAGCTTGACAAAATCTCATGATTTCTCCGTCAGATTTACCATTTGGATCAAAATCCGCCTTTTCCTCCGCCAATAGGAAGTCCGGTTAAGCATTTTTGAAAATCTGCTCAAAAGCCAAGAATTTCATAACACTTGGATTTACGTTTGGTGCAAATCTTGTACCACCTTTATAAGGCCCAATCGCACTGTTAAATTGATACCTGTAACCTCTGTTGACCTGTACATTACCGGCATCATCAACCCAAGTAACTCTGAAGATGATTGCTCTTTCCGGCTCAATTAATCGTTCGACAAGGCCTGCTTTGATATATTCAGGATGTTTTTCCAGAACCGGTTCGATAGAATGTAGAACCTCTTCGACAGTCTGGTGAAATTCTGATTCGCCAGGGTTTCTTTTTTTTGCAATATCTATGTATTGCTGTACGATACTTGACATCTTTCTTCTCCTTTTTCGTATTAAATTTTTTGAAAATAAAGAACTGGTCTATATTTTGTCACTTAAACATTAGCACATTGGAGTTTTTAAGTCAAGGTCATGGCACTTTATTACAGTGTAATTTTGTACATTTATGAAAAAATTCATTATGCCAAGACTAATAGTTTTTGCTAAAAAATGAAATTACAAATTTTATTGTAAATCATTTTTTAACATAGCATAATAAGGGTAATACATTTAATATAAATAAAGCCATAGCAGCACTTCCCGTATGACACTTTGGAGGTATAATAACATGCCGAAGAGAATTGAGCAGGCATATAGAGAACTTGTAAGCAATCTGACAGAAAAGAACTTTTTAAGAACAATCAGGCTGTCTAAAAGGAAGATGCTTCTTCTTATTAAAAAAGATGATTGGATCGAAAGAATCAGCCTCATCATTGAGCAAGATACGGTCAGCTGTATAGACGTATTGAAAGTTTGCGAGCCAACAATGAATTCTATCTCTGAAAAACCCGAAAATGGCTGGCTGTCATATACCTATGATTACGTCCTTAACCGTATATTCCCGGAAAATATTACTGACATAACTACATCCGCAAGTGAGACGGGGGGACTATTTTATCTGGAGGTTCTGAGAACATTTTTGCACTATGAATCAGAACACAAGACGTTTGACCCCGGCATTCATATTGAGATGCTTTCGGAACAAGATACAAATAATTTCGAATCAGCTGAAGAATACAGGCATCTTAGCCGACTTTTCCGAGAAAGCTATATATATGAAAATTTGAGAAAAGGCCCGGAAATCACGAGATACAAGACCTTGTCCCATGTGAGCGGTGTCCATTATATTTCATTGCATATAGGAAGACAGCTGTTTCAAGCAGGTGTTCCTATTGACCTTGCTCTTGTTTCGGGTGCTTCTATAGGGCACGATATCGGAAAGTATGGCTGTAAGCCGGAAGAAGCCGAGAGAATCCCCTATCTGCATTATTATTACACAGATAAATATTTTAAAAAAAATGGTATGCCGACTATTGGACATATAGCCTCGAATCATTCAACATGGGATTTGGAACTTGAAAATTTGTCGGCAGAATCTCTTGTTTTAATATACTCTGATTTCAGGGTTAAAAGCATAAATGACTTACAAGGCCGAGAAATCGTTAAATATTACGATCTTAAGGATTCTTTTGATGTTATACTCAGCAAGCTTGATAATGTGGATAATGCAAAAAGAGACAGGTACATTAAGGTTTATAATAAACTGAAGGACTTTGAAGATTTTATGATAGACCTCGGAGTCAATACGGATTTGAGCACACGGGATCTTAGGAATCGGGAAAGCAAAGATCCGGCATTATATACTTCGGATGAAGCAGTCAGAAGCCTTAAAAATCTTGCGATACGGCACAATATTGACGTTATGAA
>CAYLLJ010000023.1:13985-17719 GCA_964384725.1 uncultured Oscillospiraceae bacterium
GATATTTTAGAAGCGGCAAGAAGTGAAAGCAACTGGAAAAATATCAGAGCTTATATGAACATCTTTGCAGAATATTTTACTTACATGACACAAAAGCAGAAGATGATGACATTGAACTTTCTGTATGAGCTCCTGATGCATAGGGAAGGAGATATCCGAAGGCAGAGTGCACAATTGATAGGAAACATCATAGTACACTATGATGAGGAATATCGGAAGGAGCTGCCGGAAGGCGTCATAATAGAACAGGACGAAATAACAAGTATCAGACTGTGGGAGAAATATCTTGAAGCTATCATTTTCCCGGACCACAAGATAACAGACCAGCACAAGAGATGGCTGGGTTATACTCTGAAATTTGTTCTGAGAGCCACACTGAAAGCATGCAAAAAAGAGGATCGTGAAAAATATTTGAAATCATTGCTTCGTTTTTATGAAAATAGCGAAGTGATTGATTCAACTGCATTTATCCTGTTGGACTCAATACTTGACTTCCCTTTGTCACTGTGCAAGGATGAAGATATTCGTGTGCTCATGGATTTTACGGCCGCAACGGCTTCCAGAGACTCACTGGAAATTCAAATAGCCGTGCTTCGTTTCATAAAGTATCTTTCCGAAAGTGATAATCACAGAAAAGAAGCTTTAGCTTTATTCAACTCATGCCTGAAATATTTCGATCAAGATGATGTGTTAAGCATAAGATATTTAAAAAATGAAATCCTAAGATGTCTTAAACTTCCGGTGAAAGAAGAAAGAAATTTAGCGTATACAATTTATCAGGATGCAAATGCCATATCGGAAATATTCCTGGAGAACTTAAAAGCTGCAACACCGTGGGTAATAAAGGTTGTAAATATAGAGCTTCTGCTGAACCAGATACTCTTGGGGGCAAATAAACAGCTGCTTCAAGTTGCGGCACATTTTTCCAATCTGATCAAGGTAAGTGATCGAGTAATTGTACGGCATACCGCAGGTCAAGCGCTTATTTCCATTATTCCCAAGCTGTCTCTTCCGGAGAGGAATGAAATAGCTGTGGAACTTAGTAAAGGCCTGGAAATAGGGCAATACGAGTTTTCAAAATATCTTCCTGACTATTTGGGGGTATTGGCATTGCATCTGCACCCTAATGAACTGGATGAACTGATGAACGATTTCAGAAGGCTTTTAAACAGCACGAATGAGCGTATAGGGTCAGTTACGCTTAATACTCTTGGTATTATGCTGCAGAATTATGCTCAATACAAAGACCGATTTCATGAAAGCGAAGATGTGTATATCAAGCGAAGAGATGAAATCATCGGTTTAACCCTTAAAGGCTTATCAAATTATAACTATATGATCAGTCAGGAAGCATTTTTAGTGATAGGTCAATTTCTCTTTGGCTCTTCAAAATTAACATTGGAAGATAAATATTCTTTTTTCAAAGAAATGTATAAAAAGATGCTTATTCTGATTACAGACCAAAAGGATACTGCTCTGTCTTTCTTTAACTCCGCAGCTTCTCTCAATCATATTTATAGATTTTTATCCGATTACCTTTTCCTTAATAATAAGATCTGTATCCCGGCAATTGAGAAGATTGTCTTTTTCCCAGGAACATTTGACCCGTTTTCACTGGGGCATAAGGGTATCGTTAAGGAAATCAGAGATCTTGGTTTTGAGGTGTATTTAGCTATCGATGAGTTTTCCTGGTCGAAAAAAACACAGCCTAAGCTAATTCGCAGAAAAATAATCAGTATGTCGGAAGCGGATGAAAAGGATGTTTATCTTTTCCCTGATGACATCCCGATCAATCTTTCAAATCCGGAAGACCTGAGAAAGCTGAAAGAACTGTTTCCTGGCAGAGAAATTTATATAGTCGTGGGAAGCGATGTTATTAATAATGCCTCGAGTTATAAAGCTCCTTCGCAGGAGTATTCCATCCATGGATTTCATCATATTATATTCAAACGAACTATGGATGCAGAAAATCAAAACGTCAATATAAAAAATCATAATACTTCGATTTTGACCGGAAAGCTGATCGAACTTAAGCTTCCGCCGTATCTTGAAGAAATAAGCTCAACACAGATCAGAGACAATATAGATTATAACCGTGATATCTCAAATCTGATCGAACCATTAGCTGAACACTATATATATGATAACGGACTTTATTTAAGAGAGCCGCAATATAAACACGTATTCAGTACGCGTCAGATAAGGTTTGAGATAATTAAGAAATTTAACAGGCAGCTGATCGATGAACTGACGAAAACATTGCTGCCGGAGCAAAGCATTAGGGAAAATATAAAATCTTATCTTTCGAGGAATGGCGTAAATGCCATATTAATAAGAGACGGAAGCAGTAATGACATGCCCGTTGCGATTGCTGCTTTCCATGAAGTTAATATGTCGGAACTGTTTGAAGAATTCGGCAGTATAAATCTTGCTTCGCATATCCGGGGGATAACATCAGGCAAGATAGCTGTTTTGAGCGGCATAGCCTATTCAAATACAGCATCGATAAATAATACAGACCAACTCGTACTGACAGAAGCTCTTGCGTATTGCCTGGAGAACGGTTTTACCTTTGCCATTTATCACCGCCATATCGGAGAAATAGATGCAAGGCTGTCTTCTCTATTAAAAAGACAGGGCTTTCAGATGCTTAAAGTGAATGGAGCCGAAGACCATATCTATGCTGTTGATATGAAATACCCCGTTACTTTGCATAAGGATATAAGCACGATCGTGAAGGAACCATTCAACGGGAGAGAGAGAGTTCTGAATGCAATAGAAGAAGCGCACAGGAGAATGCAATACTCTTTAACAAAGCTTTACCCGGGAAATCTGATTTTATCATTTGATTCAAAAGTTATGCATCACAGAATTGTAGATTTGATAACCAAAAACAACAATGTACCCAAAGAACCCCTTGCAGTCAGACAATTAGGAGAGTATATGTGTGTTCCGTTCGGAAAAATTCTGAGCGGTATGGTTGTACCGAATACAATTACTAAGTCACTTCATACCGATAAACGTTTTGAACCTTCAATTACGCGGTTTCAGATTACTGAATTTCCCAATTACTCTCCGTTGGTCTATCAGATCAGGACAATAAAATCCTTCCAAAAGCCTGTGCTTCTTGTAGATGATCTGCTTCATAAAGGATACCGGCTTAAGAAGCTTGACCCCCTGTTCAGGCAGGAAAACTTACAGGTGAGCAAAATTATCGTCGGATTGCTTTCCGGCAGGGGTAAGGATTTGATGACATTACAAGGAAGAGATGTTGAAAGCGTTTATTTTATTCCAAATTTGCGATCATGGTTCGTAGAATCCAACATGTATCCATTTATCGGGGGAGACAGCGTTTTGAGAGAAGGACGCCAAGGCTCAGGATTCCTTCCTTCCATAAATCTTATTCTCCCTTATGTTGCGCCAAACTTTTTGATGGATACGCCTAAGGCAGCATTATATGATTTTTCAATGACCTGTCTGGTAAATGCGAAGAACATTCTTAGAACAATCGAAGAAGAATATCAAATAGTATATGAAAGAAAACTGACTTTAAACAGACAAGCTGAAGCAATTGTATCAAACAGGTATCCGGATAAAGGTGACGATATGAGTTATGATATAAATATGGCACCTTCCGAATATATTGCAGGCGACATTGAAATACTAAAACGTCTTGAAAACATAATAATATAATTAACATCACATACAGGAATGAAGGGAAACATTTTAGATGG
>CAYLLJ010000024.1:0-1443 GCA_964384725.1 uncultured Oscillospiraceae bacterium
ATGGCAGGGCTTATCGATCACCTCGCCGGTACCGCCGCACTTGTCGCAGTTCTGAACGTTGGTGAACTGCCCGAAGGGCGTTCTCTGGGTCATGCGGATTTCCCCTGTGCCTCCGCATTTCTGACAGGTAACCTTGTCGGAGCCCTTTTCCGCGCCGCTTCCACCGCAGCTGTCGCAGTTTACATACTTGTTGAGCTGGATCTGCTTCTTGGTTCCAAAGGCTGCTTCCTCAAAGGTTATGCCGACGCTTTTCTGCAGATCCTGGCCCTTCCTCGGGCCGGTTCTTCTTCTGGTATTTGTCTGGCCGAAGCCGCCGCCGAACATTCCGCCGAAAAGATCGCCGAAAATATCCTCGAAGCCTCCAAAGCCGCCGGCGCCGAAACCGCCGCCGAAGCCGGCGCTGGGGTCCACGCCCGCATGGCCAAACCGGTCGTATTTATCTTTCTTCTGAGGGTCGGAAAGAATGCTGTATGCTTCGTTTACTTCTTTAAATTTTTCTTCTGCAGTCTTGTCTCCGGGATTACGATCAGGATGATATTCCATAGCTTTTTGTCTAAATGCTTTCTTTATCTCACTGTCAGTTGCTCCTTTTTTTAATCACAGGACCTCATAAAAATCTCTTTTTTCTGCCATTACTTAACCCTTTCCTAAAGCTTCAGTCATCTTAAAATACGATTAAAATCGGTTTTGCGGCACTCCCCCGGAGGGGCGCACCGCAAAAACTATACCTCTTTATAGTCTATTATACTATATGACCTATTTGTCTTCGTCAACTACTTCGTAGTCTGCATCTACAACATTATCAGGCTGTGGTTCTGATGTCTCTCCGCCGCCAGTTCCTCCCATATTGTCCGAATCGGATCTGGCTCCGCCGCCTTGCGCTTGCTGCGCCTGCTGAGCTTGTTGATACATCTTTGAAGAAATCGTATGGAATTCGTTTGTCAATGTTTCTGTCTTTTCCTTGATATCCTCTATGTTGTTTCCTTCCAAAGCTGCAACTAATGCATCCTTTGCACCATTGATTCTGGATTTTTCATCTTCACTCAAGCTTGCGTCGATTTCCTTTAATGATTTCTCTGTTTCATAAACAAGTGTTTCGGCTTTGTTTCTGACTTCGACTTCTTCTTTCTTTTTCTTGTCTTCTTCGGCAAACATCTCCGCATCCTTGATTTTTTGCTTGATCTCATCATCGGAAAGCTTTGTTGATGAAGTTATCGTAATTCTCTGTTCCCTTCCGGTACCCATGTCTTTTGCGCTTACATTAACAATGCCATTGGCATCAATATCAAATGTAACTTCGATCTGCGGTACGCCTCGCGGTGCCGGAGGAATTCCGGAAAGCTGGAATCTGCCCAATGTTATGTTTCCGGCTGCTATCTCTCTCTCTCCCTGCATTACATGAATATCAACAGCTGTCTGGTTATCCGCAGCGGTCGAGAATAT
>CAYLLJ010000024.1:1453-17258 GCA_964384725.1 uncultured Oscillospiraceae bacterium
TGTAGTATTTCTTTCTATAAGCCTCGTTGCTACGCCACCTAAAGTCTCTATGGACAGGGAAAGCGGCGTAACGTCCAGCAGCAATACATCTTTAACTTCGCCGGTGAGTACACCTGCCTGTACGGCCGCACCGATTGCTACACATTCATCAGGGTTTATTCCTTTAAATGGATCTTTACCTGTTATCTTCTTTACAGCATCCTGAACAGCAGGGATTCTTGTAGATCCGCCTACCAGGATAACTTTTGCCAGATCATTGGTTGTAACGCCGGCATCTGCCATTGCTTTTCTCATTGGTTCAATTGTTTTGTCTACTAAGCTTGATGTGAGCTGGTCAAACTTCGCTCTTGTAACATCCATATTTAAATGAAGCGGTCCGTCTGCATTTACTGTAATGAAAGGCAGGTTTATATTTGTTGTCTGTGAACTTGACAGCTCTTTTTTCGCCTTTTCTGCCGCTTCTTTCAATCTTTGGTGTGCCATTTTATCTTTTCTTAAGTCTACACCGTTTTCTCTGGCAAAGCTGTCTGCGATGAAATTCATCAGCGCATCATCAAAATCGTCTCCTCCCAGTTTATTGTTACCATTGGTAGCAAGAACTTCAAATACTCCGTCACCAAGTTCAAGGATAGAAACGTCGAATGTGCCTCCGCCTAAATCGTATACTAAAATCTTGTGGTGCTCATGTTCCTTATCCAAGCCGTAAGCAAGAGATGCTGCAGTAGGTTCGTTTATGATTCTCTTAACATCGAGACCCGCAATTTTTCCGGCATCCTTTGTGGCCTGTTTCTGACTGTCTGTAAAATAAGCAGGTACAGTAATTACCGCTTCTGTAATCTTTTCTCCAAGATAGCTTTCTGCATCTGACTTCAATTTTGCAAGAATCATTGCCGAAATATCCTGAGGGGTATAAATCTTTCCATCTATTTCAACTTTATGATCCGTACCCATTTGTCTTTTTATAGATGCTATTGTTCTGTCCGGATTGGTGATTGCCTGCCTTTTTGCAGTTTCACCGACCAGTCTTTCTCCGTTTTTTGCAAATCCGACAACGGAAGGAGTCGTTCTGTTACCTTCGGCATTTGTGATTACAATAGGCTCGCCGCCTTCCAAAACTGCCACACATGAATTTGTTGTTCCTAAGTCAATTCCTATTACTTTTCCCATACTAATATCCTCCTGTAGTTATTTGTATTTCGTTTTACTCATTCTGATTGTTGATACTATTCTGCCACTTTTACCATAGCAGGTCTGATAACTTTTTTATTTAACATATACCCTTTTTGCAAAACCTGTGTTACTCTTCCGCTATCATACTCAACCGAATTTTCTGTAAGAACGGCATGATGGTAGTTTGGATCAAACGGTTCCCCTGATGCATTGATTTCTTCAACGCCATTTTTTTCTAATACCCCTTTGAATTGTTTGAATATCATATTCATTCCTTCGACAAAACTTTCCGTGCCGGACTTACTATGTTCCAGTGCTCTTTCAAAATTGTCTATTACATCAAGCAATTCTACCACGATTTTCTCGTTGGCATATGCATAAATGTCACCTTTTTCTTTCTCTGCTCTTCTCTTATAATTCTGAAAATCTGCTGCAAGTCTCATGTATCTTTGATTTAATTCTCCTGCTTCTTTTGAAAGCTCGACTGCTTCCTCACCGATTTTTTCAAGGTTTTCCTGATCTGCTCTTGCTTCTTCTATTTCAGGGCTCTCTGTTTTTTGCTCATTATCTAAGTTTGCATTGTCGTCAGATAGATTTTTCTTATTCATAGTCCTTATCTCCTTCTGTAATTTTAAAAGTATCGCTAATATTATCCGTCATATATTCGATAATTGAAGTCACCTCATCATATCTCATTCGGGTTGGCCCGATAACACCAAGTTTCCCGACTAACTTTCCATTAACATGATAAGTTGCTGTTATTAAGCTGCAATCGCGCATGAGGTCTTCTTTATTCTCATTGCCTATAGTAATAATTACCCCGTTTTCCCTGTTTATTAACACATCTGTAAACTGTTTCCTTTGATTTATAATATCTAAAAAAACTTTGGCTTTTTCAATATCATTATATTCCGGTATAGAGAAGATATTTGCAAGACCATCCATATACAGCTCGACATCCAGCATATTCTCCAAAGTGCTGATGAAATTCGGCTTGATCGTTTCTACAAGTCGGCTCATAGCCTCAATATCACTCTCAAAAGTTTTGATTATATCCAAAGTCAGGATGTCGCTCAATGTCTTACCTTTATAATTATACGTTAAAACCCTGGAAAGCAAATTAAGGTTTTCTTCCGTATATGTTGTTTTTAATTTGATTGTTGTGTTGATAACCCTTCCGCTTTCAGTGACTATCATTAGAATTACAGTGCATTTATCCACAGGTAAAAAATTAATATGTTTCAATTTGTTAGATTCCTGATTAGGCGTAATTGCAAATGAAGCTAAATTAGTAAGATCTGAAAGCAAGCTTGCTGCATGCTTTATCGTTCTTTCCAGTTCCATTACGTTTGTTGTAAGCTTTTCAGAAATGATTTGCTTATCTTCTTCAGGGATCTCATATTTTTGCATCAAATTATTGACATATAAACGATACGCTTTATCTGAAGGAACTCTGCCCGCTGAAGTATGAGGATGTGTCAAATAGCCCATATCCTCCAAATCTGACATCTCGTTGCGAATTGTGGCCGGGCTGATACCCATATCATATTTTTTTGAAAGAGTTCTTGAGCCGATTGGTTCTGCAGAAGAAATAAAATCAGCAACAATTGCCTGTAATATTCTTAACTTTCTTTCTGATAGATCCATCCCGTTCACCACCTTTCATTGTCGCAGCCGGATTTAAGCGGATATTGTTAGCACTCTAATCAAGTGAGTGCTAATCATAATTTAAATTTATCACTGTTGGTCAAAAATGTCAACATTGAAATAAAATATTTTCAGTAATTTCGAGGCATAGAGGCTTCCAATTACTATTTCGACCATCCAAAAGATATGTTGACAGCTTTCTTCCATCCCTTTATTAAGTTTTCACGTACGGAATTATCCATTTTCGGAGTAAAAACGCGTGAAATCTGCCAGTTTTCAAGGACATCATTCTTGTCCTTCCAGTAGCCCACTGCAAGTCCTGCAAGATATGCCGATCCTAAAGCTGTTGTTTCGACGGAAACAGGTCGATTTACGGGTACATTGATGATATCTGACTGAAACTGCATCAGAAAATCATTTTTACATGCCCCGCCATCTACCTTCAGTGAAGTCATTTTTATATGAGAGTCTTCTTCCATTGTCCTAAGTACATCATTAGATTGATAAGCGATTGACTCTAAAGCCGCTCTTATAATATGAAATTTATTCGCACCCCGTGTCAAACCTGCTATCGTACCTCTTGCATATGGGTCCCAATATGGTGCACCCAACCCAACAAATGCAGGAACCAGATAGACTCCGTTTGTATCATTTACCTGCTGCGCCATCCATTCCGAATCTGCAGCGTTATCTATCAGCCTCATTTCATCTCTAAGCCATTGAATCACAGCTCCGGCTATGAAAATAGAGCCCTCAAGTGCGTAGTTTATTACTCCGTTTATTTCCCAGGCAATTGTTGTTATCAAGCCATTATTTGAAAATACCGGTTTTTTACCGGTATTCATCAGTAGAAAGCAGCCGGTTCCGTATGTATTTTTTGCTTCGCCTTCATTAAAACAAGTCTGACCGAACAATGCCGCCTGCTGATCTCCCGCCGCACCGGCTATTGGTATTTCGCCTCCAAAAATCGTGCTTTCTGTAACACCGTAGACTTCACTTGAGGATCTTGGTTCAGGGAGTATACAGCGCGGAATATTCATAATTTCCAACAGCTGCTTATCCCACTCCAAAGATTTGATGTTAAACAGCATGGTCCGGGATGCATTGGAGTAATCAGTGATATGAACCTTTCCCCCTGTAAGCTTCCAGATCAGCCATGTTTCAATAGTTCCGAAAAGGAGTTCTCCTGCTACTGCTTTCTCTCGCGCTCCCTTTACATTCTCAAGGATCCAATGTATCTTTGTGGCGGAAAAATATGCGTCTATAGGCAAACCTGTTATTTGCTGGAATGCCTCTGACAAGCCCCGGTCTTTCAGTTCATCACAATATCCTGCAGTACGCCTGCACTGCCATACTATTGCGTTATAAACAGGTTTACCCGTTGTTTTATCCCAGATGACCGTTGTTTCTCTTTGATTTGTTATGCCAATAGCTGCAATATCTTTATAACCTGCATTTATTTTATACATGGCCTCCTGCGCTGCGCCAATCTGTGTTGACCAGATTTCCATCGCATCATGTTCGACCCAGCCCGGATTAGGATAAATCTGAGTAAACTCTTTCTGTGCGAAGCTGATGATTTCTCCATGCTTATTGTACAGAATACAGCGGCAACTCGTTGTGCCTTGATCAAACGACATAATATATTTCGTCATAACAAACCCTCTTTCTTTTCCGGAAACCTTAGCAAACTAATTTTTCCTTTACGGAAACCCTATACAAATTCAGCAAGTACCATATTTGATAAATCTATGCCCTTCTCTGTAAAGCGAAGCCGGTTTTCGACTATTTCTATAAGTCCGAGATTCCTGTATTTTTGAATTGTGCTGCCGTGAAGCTGTTTTAGCTCGATGCCAAAACGGTGTCTAAAGTCTTCGAGTTCTATTCCCTGTGTTTTTCTCATTACAGTAATAAGGTAGTCTGAGATATTCTCGTCATTAGTATTATTGTGCTGCCAACAAGTGAACGGACTTTGTATACTTATAGACGTTTTGCCGATACTGTTATCGATCCCGCTCTTGATATATTGTTTCAGATCTCTCACATTACTTGATCTTGTCCCATCAATAAAAGAGTGCGATCCAAGACCGATACCGAGGTAGTCTTTCATTGACCAGTATTTCAAATTGTGCCTGCATTGATATCCGACTTTTGAAGCATTTGAAATTTCATAATGAACATATCCGTTGTTTTTCAATATCTCTGCGGCAGTGTGATACATGTTCCGGTCCGTTTCTTCATCAGTTTCTTTAAAGCTGCCTTCTTCATACATAGAAAAGAATCTGGTCCCTTCTTCCAATTGAAGACTGTAAAAAGAAATATGTTCGGGTTTCAGTTGAATAATTTTCTCAAGCGTATCCATCCATATCCCTGTAGTTTGACCGGGAATCCCGAACATAATGTCAGTATTAATATTCTGAAACCCGCACTCTCTTGCAAGAGTATAGTTGCTAATGAAATCTCCGGCAGAATGTATTCTTCCCATATAAAACAGCAGCTTATCATCACAGGATTGGGCACCGATACTCAGACGGTTGACACCTGATTTTAAATATGTTTTTAAACCGATTTCTGTCAGCGTTTTGGGATTTGATTCGATTGATATTTCAGCATTTCCACTGACTGAAAACCCGCTGCGAACAGCAGATATCAGATCACTAATATGGCTTTCTCTCACTAAAGATGGTGTGCCGCCTCCGATAAAAATTGCGTCTACATAATATAAGTTACCGTAAATTTCGCTGTAAATGTTTATTTCTCGTAAAAGTGACTGAAAATATGCATTCTGGACTTCTTCCGGTATTTTCTCGTACGACAGAAAATCACAATAGTTGCATTTTTTGATGCAGAATGGGACGTGTACATAAACTCCTAAGGATTTCCTTTCGGTTTTTGCTGTTTTATTTATTTTCATCATATTTCAGAACCGCAGTAAAGGCTTCCTGCGGCACTTCAACCGTGCCGAACTGCCTCATTCGTTTTTTTCCTTCTTTCTGTTTTTCCAGAAGTTTTCTCTTACGGGAGATATCTCCTCCATAACATTTCGCCAGTACGTCCTTGCGATAGGCTTTTACTGTTTCCCTGGCTATAACCTTTTGACCTATTGAGGCTTGAATAGGTATTTCAAATTGGTGCGGCGGTATGATTTCTTTCAGCTTCTCGCAGACAAAACGGCCTCGATAATAAGCTTTCGACTCATGAACAATCATCGAGAATGCATCGACCAATTCTCTGTTCAGCAGAATATCAAGCTTCACTAAGGCTGATTTTTCATAACGTATAAATTCATAGTCCAGTGAACCGTAGCCTCTTGTTTTTGATTTCAATGCATCAAAAAAATCATAGATTACCTCGTTTAGAGGCATTTCATAATGAAGTGAAACTCTATTTTCCGTAATATATTCCATATGAAGCATGTTCCCTCTTCGTTCCTGGCAAATTTCCATAATGCTTCCTACGTATTCTTTCGGTATCATTATATCGGCTTTGACAATAGGCTCTTCAATGTGATCTATTGTAGTCAGAGGGGGTAGGTTAGAAGGGTTTTGTATCATCTCTGTTGTTCCGTCGTTCATTATAACCTTATAAATTACACTTGGTGAAGTTGTGATAATACCAAGGTTAAATTCCCGTTCAAGACGTTCCACTATGATTTCCATGTGAAGAAGTCCTAAAAATCCGCAGCGGAATCCGAAACCAAGCGCTGTTGATGTTTCCGGCTCGAAAAGGAAGGCTGCATCGTTTACCTGAAGCTTTTCAAGTGCGTCTTTAACATTTTCATACTTTTCGCCTTCCGCCGGATATATCCCGCAGTAAACCATAGGCTGTACCTTTTTATAACCGTGTAAAGCCTCCGTTGCCGGATCATTTTCCAACGTGATCGTATCACCCACACGAGCGTCTGCAACTTGCTTAATGCTGGCACATATATATCCGACTTCTCCGGCAGAAAGTTCACCTACAGGCATCGGACCCGGCGAATAAACACCAACCTCTGTAACTTCATATTTTTTCTTCGTGTTCATAAGACGGATTATATCGCCCCTTTTAATTGTTCCGTCAAAAATACGTGTATAAATAACGACACCTCGGTAATTGTCATAGTAAGAATCGAAGATTAAAGCCTTCAGTTTGCCCTTGGGATCTCCTTTAGGCGACGGAATCTTCTTAACTACGGCTTCAAGGACGTCTGCGATACCGATGCCCTCTTTTGCCGAAATTAGAGGTGCATCATGCGCATCAATACCTATTATGTCTTCGATTTCAAGAATGGTTTCTTCCGGCCGCGCACTTGCGAGGTCAATTTTATTTATAACAGGTAAAATCTCAAGATTTTCATCCAATGCCAGATAGACATTGGCGAGCGTCTGTGCTTCCACGCCCTGAGTCGCATCTACGATCAACAAAGCACCTTCACAAGCTGCGAGGCTTCTTGAAACCTCATAAGTAAAATCAACATGTCCTGGTGTGTCGATAAGATTCAAAATATATTCCTGACCATCTTTTGCTTTATATAACAGACGAGTTGTCTGCAGCTTGATGGTAATTCCCCTCTCCCTCTCAAGATCCATGTTGTCCAGAAACTGTTCCTTCATTTCTCTGTTTGAAACAAGTCCTGTATTTTCTATAATTCTATCTGCAAGGGTTGATTTGCCATGGTCTATATGTGCTATAATGCTAAAATTCCTTATATTTTGCTGAAATGAATTCATTGTTCCTCCAAAAGTAATATTAAGATCTGACGAAGATCTGACAAATTGACCAATAATATATGATCGGCAAAAAGAGTCTTATTATGTTACGTACTTATTAAGCAAGCCCAATTATATCATATTAGAATCGTATTTTACAATATCTCAGTGTTAAATACGCTGTAGTCAGGTTCCTCTTCATCAATCCCAAATAGATCATGTATTTCCGCAACAGTATTATCTAAACCCTGCGTAACCTTTTGATTGAATGTACTCCAGTATTCCTTTATTTCTTTTACGTTTACAGCGGCAGATTGTCCAAAAATTGAAACCGTAACATACTCAGAATTGACTTTCCTAACGTTCAGAGCCACCTTCCCCGGCTGATCCATCATATCCGAATAAGCTTCATCCACCGCAGTAAAACCATAAACCGCCAAAAAAATTAAAATAAATACTGTTGTTTTTTTTAATTTCATTCTTTATCCTCTTTGTCCTCCGTATACTTTTATCCGTTATTCAATGCTTTTGATAGCCTCTGCAAGAACATCAGCAAAATATTTTCCTGTAAGTTTTGCCTGTTCGATGGTGTTTTCATTATTTCCAACTTCTAATAAAATATGGTAATCTGATACGTATTGGTTGAATTTATATTGTTTTTCGATGATCTTTCCTTCGAAACCCGGATACATCTCTGCGGCTGTTTTATTTATATGATTTGCAAATGTTTTTAAAGCGTCGTAATTCGGGTTACCTGTTCCAATAACCATAGCATAGCCTGCCAATGTATTTTTATTGATAGTAACTGTTTTTGCTTTATTGCCACTATAGCCGGCTGCATCTCTGTGTAAATCAACTATTATTTTTTTAGAATCATCTCTCCCAATAAGGTTTTGTATTGTATCAAGAGAACGTGTATACGATTGGTTGTACGATGGGGAATCATGGATGGTCTTGTTATGTATCACCTGAATACCTTTATTTTCAAGTTCCTTAGCCAGAACGTTTCCTACCTCTCTGACTGTTCCGGATTCATTAAGTGTATGAAAATTGCCTTCCGTAACAGGCTGATAGGATTCCGTTGCATGAGTATGATAAATGATAACTACCGGCTTTGAATGATCAATATTTTCCGGAACAGGATCATCAGGTGGATCTGCATCCTGGACAGTGTCAAGTGTCACCTGCGGGTCTTCTTCCACTCCCGGAAACATTGATCCAACCATAGATTGAAGAAGCGTTTCTGATTGTTTCGCGCTCAATAAGTTCTGCTTTCCATCCTCTTGTCCGATACTGAGGGAATTTCCCGAGACTTCTCTTGAACTAAAGTCTGCACCTCGGCTGACAGTGGGAAATACATTTCCGATATACATTTTTGCCACATCGTCACTTTTGCCTTGGATCAGCTTACCGGGTCCTCCATGAAGGAGGCTTAGCATTACTAATCCGGAAACAACCCAAAACAGCAGGATTAAGAAAGCAGGTTTTGCTCCGCTATGTCGCTTTCTGCTGTGATACCCGCTGTATTTTCTTCTTCCCATATATCCCTCTCCTTATCTTTAACAGCTTTATTAAGAGTATATGCCCGGATGAAGCGTTATATTAATTCCATCAGCAATTACATCAGAAAAATCCTTTATAACCTGGTCAATATCTGTTGAAGTGACAATCATCTCCATCCCGTTTTCCTCCATGTAGTTCTCTGCGCCGTCTGAATCCTTGAGAAATCCCGCCAGAGAATCCAGAATTAATGTTTTTGAATCAATTACCGTTGGAACACCGATAGCAACGACTTTTGTCCCCAATGTTTTTTCCGTCAATTCTTTTCGCATATTTCCGGTGCCGGACCCCGGGGAAATCCCTGTATCACTGATTTGAAGAGTTGTGCTGATTCTATTTAAATTTCTTGCGGCTAAAGCATCTATTGCAATAATAACTTCAGGTTTAGCTATTTTTACCGCACTCATGATCAAGTCTGCAGTTTCCATTCCAGTAGAGCCCATGACACCCGGAATGAACCCGCTTACGCAGGACATATCATCAGCACTGTCGGCATCATACATTAAGAAGTAATGCCTTGTAACTCTTACTTTTGAAACGGTATACGGACCCAAAGAATCCGGAGTCACCTTATCGTTTCCCAGCCCTATTATCAACACCTTCAATTTATTATGAAATTTTATCAGCCTTTTAAGCTCTATTGATAATGCGCGGGCCGCCTTATCCTTGATTTCCTGAGAGGAATCAATAATTCCGCCGATCTCTAATGTAATATAATTGCCCATGGGCTTTGATAAGGCTTTGCTTCCATGTTCATCCGTTATTTTGATTCTGGTGATATCGATTAAATCCTCAAAATTTTCAGTTTCCACCTCAACACCTGAGATTTCTATTTTTTTTTCCTTGTTTTCAGAATCATACATTTCCTTGTTTTCAATGGCCAGATCAGTTCTGAATTTCATTTAAAATTGCCCTCTCTTTCACTCCTGTTATTTATTCATTTTTCCCTTGCTTTTTCCTTTCTATTCATATATACTGAACCTTGCAATATTTTGCGAAAGTGGGGTGAAATCATGGCAAATATTAGATCTGCAAAGAAAAGAATCGGCGTTATATCAAAAAAGACAGCTTCCAACAGACGTGTAAAGTCTCATCTGAAGGCTATCATTAAAAACTTTGAAGCAGCAATTGCTTCCGGAGATTTTGATACAGCTAAAGAAAAGCTGGCTTTGGCGGAAAAGAGACTGATGCAGGCTGCGTCCAAAGGAACAATCCATAAGAACGCTGCTTCCAGAAAAGTTTCCAGACTGACGAAAAGATTCAGTAAGGCAAAAGCAGAATAGTCTCACCCGTCCCCACAGTGCATAAGTTAAATGCACAAAAGAAATACGAATCAATCGTGCCTGGATCGGATGTGTCTCCCGATTTCAAGGCATGATTTATTTTTTGATATCTTCATTAACATTTGTCATTCCATTAACTTTAATATTGTCATGACCTCCAGCTGAATACCTATTCCAATACATTTTTCATCTACATTAAACCCTCCTTGATGGATTCCTGCGTTCTCCTTTCCTTTATAGCCGCTTCCCAAAAAAATGAATGCACCCGGAACCTTTTCAAGATATAACGAAAAGTCCTCTACACCCATTGTCGGTTCTTTTAATTCAACCACCTTTTCCACTGCGGTTTCACAAATTGCAACATTCTTTATTACATCTACAATAAGATTATCATTGATTAAAGCAGGATACCCTTTTTGAAATTTTACTTCTGCTTTTGCGCCGTAAGCTTTCGCGATATTGTGTGACATGTCCTTAAGCCTGTTTTTCAGCAATTCTCTGCTGTAATAATCCAAAGTTCTTATGGTTCCTTCAAGAGTCACGATATCTGCAATCAAGTTCATAGCATTTCCGCCATGAATACTGCCGATTGTGATAACGGCAGGGGCAAGCGGGCTGGTATTTCTCGAAATAATGCTTTGTATTCCTGTTATAATTTGGGAAGCGGCTGCTATGGAATCGATGCCTAATTCGGGGTATGCGGCATGGCTGATTTTCCCTCTTATAGTAATCTTGAAAACATCGGATGAAGCATGAACCTTTCCATACTTTATTCCTATCGTACCTGCGGGGAGATCCGGTTTAGCATGAAGTCCCAAAATGTAATCTGTCTTAGGTTCTAAGCACCCCTTTTCAATCATTCTTCTTGCTCCGCCTATAGTTTCCTCTGCCGGTTGAAATATAAATTTAACAGTCCCATTAATCTGATTCTTGATTTTACTTAAAACCATTGCTGTTCCAAGTAAAATTGACATATGAACATCATGGCCGCAAGCATGCATAATTCCCTTTCTTTCCGATGCAAAAGGAAGAGGTACAGCCTCTTGAAGCGGCAATGCATCCATGTCGGCACGCAGTGCAATCGTTTTGCCTTTATGCCCTTCCAATGTACCTGTGATCCCTGTCTTGAGCGTATTTTCTATCTCAATATCAAGTTCTTTTAATTCTTTCCTGACTCTTTCCGCTGTACGGAATTCCTTGTTTCCAAGTTCAGGCCATCGGTGAAAATCGCGTCTGAGTCCGATTGCCCATATCTCCGCCTCTCTAATAAGTACATCTAAATTCACAAGATCGATCAATAAAAATCCCTCCCTTACGGTATTAATTGCTGGGCTTCATTAATATAATATTAAAGACAAAACAAATTTATTAGTTAAATCAATGAAAGGTTGTTGACACTATGTGCTCGATGATAAGACCAAAATGTTTGAAACACGGTAATAGAATTGCTCTTATAGCTCCATCTTCCCCGGTTGATAGTGAACAGCTTATGCTTGCTGTTGATTCGGTTAGATTTCTTGGTATGATACCTGTCATTTACCCTTCTGCCACAAAAGTTCATGGATATCTTTCCGGCTCTGACACAGTACGCGCCGCTGATATCGTCAATGCTTTTGCCAATCCTGCGATTGATGCAGTATTCTGCCTTCGCGGCGGTTATGGGGTTTCGCGGATTCTTGAGAGAATAGATTACCGGGTAATTTCAAAGAATCCAAAATTACTGTTAGGGTACAGCGATATTACTGCACTGCATATAGCAATAAATCAATTATGTAATTTGGTTACGCTCCATTCACCCATGCCTTCGCGTGGTTGGAAAACACTCGACTCTGTAACGCTGGGCAGTCTGACAGAATGCCTGTTTTCTCCTAAGCCAATTGGTCAGACTCCGGTTATCGAAGGTCAATATCTTGAAATAATCAATGCAGGAGTAGCAGAAGGACCTATAACCGGAGGAAACCTCTCTGTATTAACTGCAACCTTAGGCTCCCCTTATGAGATCAATACAAAGAATAAAATATTGTTTATAGAAGATGTGAATGAAAAGCACTATCAAATCGATAGAGGTCTGACTGCTCTTGCCTTAGCAGGGAAATTTAAAGACTGTACCGGTATTATTCTTGGAACCTGGGCAGATTGCGGTGATCCTGACCTGCTGCCGGAACAGAATCTATCCTTGCATCAAATCTTTGATGAGATCGTAAAACCATTTGGAAAACCAACGGTTAACAATCTCCGAGCGGGACATATTTATCCCCAGATATCAATCCCCATGGGTGTCAAGACAAGACTCAACACAAAAAAAAGGACCGTAGAATTTCTGGAGGCGGCAACACAATGACTGTTTATGTATCAAAAAAACAAAAAATCGGATCTTCAAATTAAGTTTCAAATCGCTTGCTTAAAATGATTTTTATGCTATAATGAAACTATAAATATAAAGAAGAACCGTCATGGATTAAAGTTTCCTATGAAGGGCTTTTGTTTTTGTGTACATTAAGCATTAAAATGAAAGGACCTTTTATTTTTTTATTTAAGACTATGAAAATTTATAATCAGGGAAAAGAAATTTAAATTGATAAGTTTGATATTTAATATCGGAGGTGCGAAGTTGTCAAGACAAATTTACATCACTCAAAATGATTATGACAGATTAAAAGAACTTTTAAGTGAGGCATTGATAGAAGGGGTACTTGGAGATGATGCATCCTTCAGGGAACTTGAAAATGAATTAAAAAGTGCAAAAATAGTAGACGGGAAAATGCTTCCTCGTAATGTAATAACCATGAATTCAAAAATTCTTGTGGATTTAAACGGATTTGAGGAGGAAATTTCTTTGGTTTATCCGCAGAGTTCCGACTTAATAGATAATAAAATATCCGTATTATCACCAATAGGTACTGCTATCCTTGGTTACAGCGAAGGAGATACGATCAATTGCGAAGTTCCTTCCGGTGTAATGGATATACATATTAAGCACATTTTGTATCAGCCGGAAGCAGCCGGTGATTATGATTTGTAATATATTATTGAAAACGATATCCGTCCTTTGAGGGATGGATATCGTTTTTTTATTGGAAATTACTTATGTATTAAGTTATAGATTGCACTAAATGTTTTTATGCCTTTGTATCTTCTTTGTTGTTGTTTTGATAAACTCCTCCTTTCTGACTGCTATGCCTCTTATTCGCTTGTAGATTGGCAGTTTTTCGTTGATCTCAGAGATAGCTCTCTTTATTAAGGACTGGACCTCTTCATCACCAAAGCTTTCTCCGAATTCTTCATAGATAAGCTCATAATTCGGGCGAACCTGTGCACTGACCCGAACATCATCATCGTCTTCATCAAAGGAGGCATGCACCAGACTTTCCTGAATATATTTATTCCGGTTTATGTAGTACTCTACTTCTTCCGGATAAATATTCTTACCCGTTTTTGTGACTATTACATTTTTCTTTCTTCCGGTTATATACAGCCAGCCTTCTTTATCCATAAATCCAAGGTCTCCCGTATAAAACCATCCGTCTTTAAGTACCTCATCGGTTTTTTCAGGCATGTTGTAATATCCAAGCATCAGATTTAGGCCTTTGAACGTGATTTCTCCTATTCCATCCTCATCTTTATCTACAATTCTTATTTCACCGCTTGCGACAGATGGACCTACAGATCCTGCCTTTTTGTAGCCATTGCAGAAATCCGGTGTCCCTGATACCAGCGGGGAACATTCCGTCAAGCCATACCCCTGCAGCATACGAAAACCCAGATCCTCAAAACCGCGCAATACATTTGGATCTATCGCAGCCGCACCGGTTACGAGCAATCTCAATTTTCCGCCAAACTTCTCATGGATGCTTTTGAAGAGTTTTCTGCTTGCATCAATTCCAAAAAGTTTCAGAGTTTTATTAAGTTTGATTGCCTTTTTTAACACTGCTGATTTTCCGGACTTTTCTGCTTGCTTCCAAATCTTATCATACACGGATTCAAAAATCAGCGGAACTCCGATCAGCACGGTAGCCTGAGCTTCTGCAAGATTCTTTGTTATATACTTTAGTCCTTCATAAAATGCTACTGATGCTCCACGGTAAAGGACCAATGACATACCCATAGTGGATTCGAATGTATGGTGAATCGGCAGTATTGATAATGTTCTGTCATTTGGAGTTACATTGGCAATCCTGCATGTATCCATTACACTTGAGGCTATATTTCGATGGCTTAACATTACACCTTTAGCTGCTTCGGTGGTTCCGGATGTAAATAGAATGATTTTCATTTCATCCGCATTTATATCGGCATCGATAAAGCTGCGGTCTCCTTGTTCCTTCATTTTTTCTCCTGAAGCAACCAGATCCTCCCACTGATAGAATCCTTTATTGTCTGCATCTGCTTCCGGAGATTCGTGCAATGTCTGAGACATATCAGTCTTGTCTCCGTATACTTTCATTCTAAACTTGAATTCTATATCGAAATCCTTAAAATATTCTTCATAGCTTTGAGTATAGAAAATCGCTCTGCAGTCAGCAGTCTTTAAAAGATAATAAATTTCTTCCCGTGTAAGCTCCTTATCAAGCGGTACTACTATTCCCGTACCATTTACTACCGCATAATAGGAAATAACCCATTCATAGCAATTCTCTCCTATGATCGCAATCTTTGCATCTTTTAACCCCATTGCAATCAATTTCGTTCCCAGAGCATCCACATCATGTCCGACTTGTGCATAGGTAATAGGGAAATACTCTCCGGCTTTGACTTTTTTTATCAAAAAAGCCGGCCTTTCTGAGTAAAGACTGACACTTGAATTCAGCATTTCTTTTAATGTGGTTATTTCTCTTACTTCGTGATAGTTCAACTTCGGTTTATTAAATTCTATCTGATTATTATCCATTTCATCTCCTCTGAAATACATAATTTTTATAACATTATAGCACATAATCCTGCAAATTAGCATAGTAGCGCCAAAATAAAATCGTTAGTTAAACAATTATTTAATATGTTTCCACCATCCATGCTGTATGATATACTATACATATAATTATTGCATTATTAATAAGAATCAGGAGGTTGTTTTATGACTGCTCATATTTACGCGGCGAAAAAAGGCGAAATCGCGGAATCCATCCTTCTGCCCGGTGATCCGCTCAGGGCAAAATTTATTGCGGAAAATTTTCTGGACAGCCCGAAATGTTACAACGAAATTAGAGGAATGCTTGGTTATACAGGCAAATATAAGGGTGTTCCCGTTTCTGTTCAGGGTACCGGCATGGGAATGCCATCCATGGGAATTTATAGCTGGGAACTGATTGCCGAATTTGGGGTCAAAACTCTTATCCGAATTGGTTCGGCCGGTTCTATCCAGAAAAATATTAATCTCAAAGATATTGTATTTGGAGTGAGTACATCAACTGATTCCAATTACGCTCATACTTTTGATATCAATGGAAGCTACTCACC
>CAYLLJ010000025.1:0-5575 GCA_964384725.1 uncultured Oscillospiraceae bacterium
GGCCGATTACCCTCTCAGGTCGGCTACTGATCGCTGCCTTGGTGAGCCGTTACCTCACCAACTAACTAATCAGACGCAGGCCCATCCCATACCGATAAATCTTTGGCGAGTGTACCATGTGATACTCTCGCGTTATGAGGTTTTAATCCCGGTTTCCCGAGGCTATCCCTCTGTACGGGGCAGGTTGCCTACGCGTTACTCACCCGTCCGCCGCTTTCCCCCTCGTCATTCGACCGAAGTTTCATTCTAAGGGTTCACGCTCGACTTGCATGTGTTAGGCACGCCGCCAGCGTTCATCCTGAGCCAGGATCAAACTCTTAATTAAATGGTATCTAATACTTGATCTCTCAAGTAGTTAAATCTTGCTCAAGACGAAACGCTTTGCGTTTCGCTTTTTCTAATCTTCATTTCCATATTTTCATACGGCTTACGAATCTCAGAATTATTGTTTTTTCAGAATTGTACGTTGACTCTTCAAACAAGTTTGATTCGTCTTACCAATCATTGCTGATTGTGTTGTACATTTAGTTTTTGAGATCAGCTAAGATCTCTTTGACTAAATTTCTGCACTATGGAGTTATCAAGGTTCTGGTGCCTCTCTTAAAGGCTTCCGCGTTAGCGAACTTTTTAAGTTTATCACTTCCGCAGTCTCTTGTCAACCCTTAATTGCGATTATTTTACTTCATTATGAGGATGTATTTTCGCGGGGCGGTCTTACAATTTCTTAACAAGACCTTAACAAGATGCTTAATCATAGTATCAAATATGCTTGTCCGTGTCAACTTATTTTGAACACTTTTTTCATCTTTTTTTCCTTTGCTGTCTACCCCTCATGTATTGGAATTTCCCGACAGCAAGTGTTATATTAACAAATCCGTTTGAACCTGTCAACCACTTTTTCGCAATAATGCTATTTGTAATATTTTAACTTTTTCCTTTTGCTATTTTACACTTTATATAGCTTAAACCAAATAAAAAGGATAATGCCAATTACATTATATACCGAGAAGAACAGATATACTTCCAAGCTGCCGTATTTATCCAGTATCGCTCCTCCTATAATTTGACATATGATAGTACTGCTATTGGAGGAAACCGCTTGATATAATGTCATCGCCATACCGATCATTGCCGGTTCTACGAGTTTCGCAATATATCGAACGAATTCAACCAGTATTATTCCGTTTACCATTCCCTGTAGGAAGAACGTCCCAATGAGAAGTTCCGGTGCCGGTCCGGTGCTGTACCAGAGGTATCGCAAAGCAGATATTATCATTGAAATCAGAATCATTCTCTCCATCGTCAGTATTTTTTCAAGTTTTTCCGTCCATGCCATAAATGGAGCCTCTGATCCGCACATCAGTAAGAATGCAACTCCTATTCCTGCAATGCTTCCTCCAACATCCTTATACAGAAATCCAAAATATGTATTGTTCGCAACATTGGTCCCACAAACAAAGAATGCTGCAAACAGCAGTGCAATAAACTTCTTATTTCTTAAAAGCACCTCATAGCCTTCTTTTTTGTTTTCTTGTTTTCCGCTATTGTATTTATTATTTGCTGATATCCTGCGGTTTTTCTCAGAAGCGGCTGCGAGCGAAATGGATGGTTCAAGCTTTGATTCAAATTCTGATTCCAATATAGTAAAAAGACCGGGATCTTTTCTGTTTCTTTTCAAACGTACGATAATTACCCATGCGACTGTATAGCTGAACGCACAGAGCGGGAAAATAATTACAAGGTCGGTTGCTCCAGCCAGCTGCCCGGCTATAAAAACACCTGCTGCAAAGCCGATCGCACCCCATTTTCTTACTGCGCCGAAAGGGACACGGGCCAGCAGTGTCATGGCATCCGTCAAGGGCATTATAGGTGTCTGGAAGAATGAAAGAAGTGCATACACCACTAAAAAAACAGCGTATTGCTTCGGTATCATTATGCCTATAAGGATCAGTGTTGTAACAATGCATAAAAAAAGAAGGGTTCGAGTGCTATCCTTGCTGTAATGGCTAAGGTACCCCCAGAAAGGAGAAGCAAAAATCCCAACAGCTGTAGCTGTGGCTGTAACTGCTCCAATCTGTATGCCGGTAAATCCTATGCCGTACAGGTACTGTCCAATCAAAGGAAGCAGCATTCCGATCGCCGCATAGGTAAATGTATAAACACCGACAAAGCTGTAATATCTGCTCCCTCTCATTAATAACCCTTTCATGCTTGCTATAAGCTGCGGCGAAAATCTGTAAATCGACGATTTATTTGAGTTTTAGTATACCAGCGGTAATTTGGGTGCACAATAGTATAAGTATGGTTTTTAGGAGGAGATTTAATGCTGATCATAGTGATTCGAACGATGATTTTATACTTTACAGTTCTGTTTGTGATGCGCGTTATGGGCAAGGCAGAATTGTCAAAACTGGACCCTTTTGAAATTATTATATTGTTCATGATTGCGGAATTGGCGGCTATCCCGATAGAATCTATCGATGTGCCTATTTTCACTGGTGTCGCAGCTATAATAACGCTTTTGCTGTTGGAGGTTCTGTTGTCTTTCCTTTCAACGAAAAGCAGAAGAATAGATGCTTTACTGAAAGGTAAACCCAGCATACTGATACATCGCGGTAATATAAATAAGGAAGAATTAAAAAATCAGAGAATGACAATTAATGACTTGATGGAGCAGCTTAGAATAAAAAACTATCCATCTGCTGCCGATGTTGACTATGCTGTTCTGGAAGCGAACGGAGAACTGAGTGTAATTCCCAAACCGGAAAAGGCGCCTCTGACACGCGAAGATATGAATATTCCTAAGTCATCGGAAATCATGCCAATGATCCTGATTTCGGACGGCAATTTATATAAAAGAAATCTTGATCTACTTGGCAAAGATGAAAGTTATTTGAAGAAAGAACTGTCAAAAATAAAGATTACCGACTATTCCCAGGTATTTCTGTGCTTCTTTGACGAAAAGCGCCAGCTTCATGTCTATCCAAAAGAGAAGTGCAAAAATGGCATGCAGAGGGAGGTTAGCATACAGTGAGATCACTGATCATTTCTATAATTTGTTTCTCTATACTCACCATTAGCTGGGCACTGTTTGTTGATTATGCAGATGAGAATATCCATGCTATGACCGGATCTATAGAGGATATTATTATGAAAAGCATAACTACGGAAGACTGGGAGACGGCTGATTACCAGTTTGAAAAGCTAACTGATAAATGGCACAAGAAGAAAAAAGTCCTTACTTTTTTTTATCATACATCTGCAATAAACGATACGGATTTTTCCATAGCTCGAGCAAAGGGCTATATTAAATCAAAAGATGCCTCTATGGCAATCGGAGAACTGCTCTGTTTAAAAGAGCAGCTTGCGTTTTTACACTTGAATGACTTAATAACACCGGAAAACATTTTTTAATACTTTTTGTTAATGAAGAGCGACTGCCGACTGATATTTACCGCAGCGATCTGAAAAACATCCGATTTGTCTTCCCTCAGACCGGAGAATAATGACTTCACAGTTATTGCTGCAATCACGGCATTCAAAAGTATCAGTTGCGATCTTTTTATGACCTACTTCGAACCCTTTGAAGCAGGTTTTTTTCTTTTCATCTTTCATAAGTTCCATAGCCAGTACGGCAGAACCAAAGGCTCCCATAACCTTATGGTATTCCGGAATCAATATCTCAGTGCCCAATGCTTCCTCCAAAGCTTTACGTATTCCATCATTTGCAGCAACACCTCCCTGAAAGCATATTTTGGGCAGCAGCTCCTTTCCCTTTGCGACATTATTTAGATAATTTCGTACCAATGCTTTCGACATTCCTGCAATAATATCCTCCATCGCACATCCAAGCTGCTGCTTATGTATGATGTCGCTTTCAGCAAAAACAGCGCACCTGCCTGCAATTCTTACGGGATTTTCAGAACGGAGTGCGAAGGCTCCTAAATCTTTCAGTTCAAGACCAAGACGCTCTGCCTGTCGATCCAGAAAAGAGCCTGTACCTGCCGCACAGACCGTATTCATAGCAAAGTCTGTGATTATTCCATCCTTAAGCAATATGATCTTGGAATCCTGTCCCCCGATTTCTATAATTGTACGAATATCCGGATCAAATACAGCGGATGCGACCCCATGCGCGGTGATTTCGTTCTTAACGAGATCAACACCGCTCACAGCTGCTGCAAGTGTCCGTCCGCTTCCCGTCGCACCTGCCCCGAAAATTTCACTGCTTGCAAAATCCTTTCCCAGTTTTCGTAAACCGTCCTGGACTGCTTCAATCGGATTGCCCATTGTTTTGAGATAGAGCTGTTTAATAATTCTTTTATCCTTGTTAATTATTACAAAATCTGTACTTACAGAACCAACATCAATGCCCAGATAATACATGCGTTTTCCCCTTAATTTCTCTTCTCGTCTCTAACTTTAAACTCTTTCTCCTGTTAAGCATATCGATAAATGCTTCGATTCTGGTAATGTAACCTGCCTCTCCACCCATTTCATCATAGATCACAGTCAGAATGCTCAGTTCCCGTTCTTTCATCATTTTTGAAAAAACAGCTTTTGCAACAATTTCCGGCATACACCCTACCGGGAAAAGCTGTATCATTCCGTCATATCCCTTTTCGACGCATAATTCTCCATCCTCTACTGTTTCTTTTGCATAACCCCCGATATCATAAGGCAATCTCTTCTTTTTCAAGTTTATTGAGCCCTTAAGATTGATTGACCTCAATATCGTACGGCGAATCCACCATCCCAATGTCACCCGCTTTTCAAAGGATACACTCATATCCATGAGCAGTTCCTCAATATGATGATTGGCAAAGGGCTCTATCATAGAAAATATTTCCCCTGTCACCAGTATATGAAGCGGCTTTTTATTAAAATCAAACGTAATTTTTTCGAGTTGGCACCGGTAATGCCGAATGATTTTTAATGCCTGCCTGATCCCGTTTGCCTGCGCTAAATCTCCGCGGCAAGATGTTAATATTTTTTTACATTCTCCCTTTTGGTTTTCATAACCCGCAAGAATATGAGCTTTTTGCTCTAACCTTTCAAGTTTTTCAATTATTTTATAGGTCCCTATCAATGCTGTTAAAATCCCAGGCAAAGACTTGCTGCTTTCTGATACGACATTAGCCAGCCTGCGAAGCAGTTCCTGTTTTCCGATTGAATTTGGAGAATCAAGCAGTATCCATTTAAATGGATATCCCTTTCTGTCAAGTATTGATTTGAGCAGTTCACCATATTCACCCAAACGGCATGGGCCCATAGTTGCAGGCATTATCACCGTATCAGCACCAAGATTGTATGCTTCCATTAAGTTTGACAGCATCAGTTTAAAAGGAAGGCAGATTTCGTCCGGAGAAATCCCGCTTCCTTTTTCTAATCCTTTTTCAGTATTAGCATGAGGAGTTATGATATTGATGCCGATTTCTGTGAAAAAAATCTTACCAATAAGGTGTGCATCTCCGATATGCGGAAACGTTATTTTCATTACAATACCTCTCGAAATGCTTCAAGACGTGTATTATATCCGGCTTCACCGGTTTGCTCGTCCAGTTTTAAGACAAGT
>CAYLLJ010000025.1:5585-14988 GCA_964384725.1 uncultured Oscillospiraceae bacterium
AGTACGGGGAAGCCTGCAGCTCTGTTTTTGATCATTTCGATTGTAATCGAATCCGTACCGCAGCAGAAGGATGAGACGTATACTATGCCATCTATCTCTTTTCGCTGCATAAGTGAAATGGCCGGCGCAAAATTATGAATAAAGAACAGCCAGTAAGGGCGCTTGATCAGGCCCGCCATGGCTTTCAGCTTTTCATTCCTGCAAACACTCTCCTCAGTAACGACTCCGATATCAAGATTATGCAGTTTCTGCAGTAAATTCAGATTAGCAAATGAGTCATAGATATTGTATGGGTGGCCTGCTAAAAAAACCTTGTAGCGATATCCGATATCCTTGATGCCAAAGCTTGTATTTCGCTGATTCTCCATAGCATATTGATAGGCCTTATCTATTTTCACATCAGGTACACCGATACGGCGGCAGTTTTTTTTCAAGACCCTCTTCATCTTTCTTTGATCATTTAAGTAAATCGGTTCCGTAAATAACTGATTTGATTTTCCGGTTCCTGCCGATATAAGCTCCGGGAGTCCGTGAAACTTTGGGCAGATAGATTCCCCGAACTCGCAGCTCATTAATCTTGGAGCTACAGTCAAGTCACAGGTGTTTTGAAGTTTTACCGTATGTCCGTGAAACAGCTTCATCGGTAGGCATGCTTCATCTACACAGTTTTTAATACCTAAATCCAGAATTTCTTTATTTGATTTTACAGAATACTCTGCATCAACTTCCATCTCATTAAAAAAAGTCCTAATAAAGGGCTCGTACTTATAATATAATAAGCCTCCAGGGATTCCAATTTTCATGCAAAAAACCTCCAAGCTGTCATAATAGTATTATGCCCGGAGGTTTCCGTTTTATTACATTTTCTTATAATATATTATTCAACGATTTCATACATCAAAGCGGCTGTTTCCTTCGTGCTATGTTCAGACAGAACTAAGACTTTTGCTTTAATCTGCGCATTACCGAATTGTATTAAGATAATATCCCCTGTTTTAACTTCGCTGCCGGGTTTGGCAACTTTACCGTTAATGAATACCCTGTCCTGTTCACAGGCTTCCTTTGCAATGGTTCTGCGTTTAATAAGTCTTGAGTTCTTCAAAAATTTATCTACTCTCATATCCCCTCTATACTTTCTTGGAAGAACGGTAAAATCTTGGTGTCTGTTTTACAAACAGTATAAAATATACAATGTTAAAAGGCAGCTTATAAGCTGCCTTTATTTTTAGGATTAGTTAGTTATTTGTTTACTGCGTCCTTCAATGCTTTTCCAGCTTTGAAAACCGGGGCTTTTGATGCAGCAATCTTTATCACTTCGCCTGGTTTCCTTGGATTTCTTCCCTGTCTTTCTTTTCTCTGACGTGTTTCAAAAGTACCAAATCCAATTAACTGTACCTTTTCTCCTTTAACCAGAGCACCTTCAACACTCGCAACAAATGCATTTACTGCAACCTCAGCATCTTTTTTGGTAAAACCTGTTTTCTCTGCTACGCTAGCAACTAATTCCGCTTTATTCACCGAACATAACCTCCTTTAATTTCTATAAATTTGATTGGCCTGAAGTGAAACACTGTTCATGTTTCATTTTTTTTGATCAAAAATCCCTTACCTGACTTGGCCTGTTCCCAAAGCTTGTCCATTTCTTCAAGGCTCATGTCTTCCAGTCTTTTCCCTTGAATGCCGGCTGACTCCTCGATAAACCCAAACCTGTCAATAAACTTTGAAGAAGTTAAGTTTAAAGCCTCTTCCGGATTAACCCCTAAGAATCTGGCAACATTCACTGCTGCGAATAATAGGTCCCCAACTTCTTCTTTAATTCTGGTTGCCTCGTTTTCACGGTAAATTTCAAGAAGCTCACAAGTCTCCTCTTTTACTTTAGAAAAAGCTTCACTGACATCCTCCCAGTCGAATCCTACTTCTGCTGCCATTTTTTGAATCTTATAGCTTCTAATCAATGCTGGCAAAGCGTCCGGAACATTCTTCATAGATTCTGTATGTGTCGAGGTTCCCCTTTCATTTCTTTTCACATTTTCCCATTTTTCAATGGCTTTGTCAATACTTTCTGAATTTTTGTTCAAAAAAACATGGGGGTGTCGGCGCAGCATTTTATCGCATTCTCGGTTTGCTATACTGCGAAGATCAAACCTTTGCTTTTCCATTGCCAGGTTTGCATGAAAAACCACCTGAAGGAGTATATCTCCCAATTCTTCTTCCAAATTGTCGAAATCCTCTTTGTCTATAGCATCTGCCGCTTCGTAAGCCTCTTCAAGCAAACAGGAACGAATACTTTTATGTGTCTGTGCCTTGTCCCATGAGCAGCCGTCATCACTCCGCAGTACAGCGATGATCTCCTCCAGCCGTTTGATGGCTTCTTCGGTTGTTTTTCCCTCTTCATAGTATTTCATATATTTTTCTTTCATATTCTTACGCTACCTTTTAATTTTATTCATAAATTTCAATATTTTCTCGCTTTTGGGGAGAAATTTCAACTCTTCTTTTTTTATTGCCTTTGTTACAAAAAGCATCGCGCAATATACCGCAGCACCTATCAGTATTGCTGCCACTGTTGAAAGAGCATTGCCGAACATGCCGAACAAAATTCTATAACTTACCCACACTGATGCACTCATAACCAACGCGGCTCCTATTGGTTTTATAAATGTCAGAGTGGTATCAAGCTTTACCCCCGTATACTTTTTAACTGCGATTATGTTCAATACAGATGCCACCATATATGCCGCAACCGTTCCGATTGCTGCCCCTTTTACATTAATGCTGTCAATACCGGTCAGTGTATATGTGAGGACAATCTTAACTGCTGCCCCGGCACAGAGATTGATAACGGGTATCATCGGTCTTCCCAGACCCTGCAGAACACCGGTCAGTGTTTGAACCATGGAAAGGAATATTACTCCAAATGCCATGATAAACAGGCATGGCGCTGCACTGACCGCACTTGCTTTCTGCATCGGGTAAAGCAGAAGCATAATCGGTTCTGCCAATGTCATCATACCTAAAGCACAAGGCAGTCCCACTAAAATTGCGGATCTGAGTCCCAGACGAACATTGTAATTCAAAAAATTCATATCATTTTGCTTATACGCTGCCGCAATGGCTGGGACAAGGCTCATGGCAATTGCCTGCGTCAATACCTGCGGGAAATTTATCAGTGGTCCTGCCATTCCGGTGAGCTGTCCATAGAGTCCGTTTGCTGCTCCTTCCGTCCATCCGGTTTCTTGAAGTCTCCGCATGACTATTCCCACATCAATGGTGTTCATTATGGGCATAATTGCCGCCCCTATAGTCACAGGCACTGCAATAATAAATATGTTGGCAAGTATTTTACTGCCTTTTTCAGTACTTATGCGTCGTGTTCTTTCTATATCTCCTCTAAGGCTTCCCTTATTATAATAATATATTGCAATAACAGCTATCAGTCCGGTAATGGAGCCCGCCGTTGCTCCGAATGAAGCTCCTGCGGCTGCAAATTCCAACCCGTACTTAATCAGGAAGTATGCTAAAGCTAATCCGGTCAATACCCGAAAAAACTGCTCCACTATCTGTGATACAGCTGTGGGTTTCATGTTTTGCATTCCCTGAAAATAGCCTCGGTATGCGGCCATGATCGGGACAAAGAGCAGTGCCGGCGCAATGGACATCATAGCATATTTTGCTCCGGGGTTTCCGATTGCATTCACAATTTGGTCTGCACCTAAAAAGAGAATAGCCGAAGAGCAAATCCCGATAGAAAATAACAATATAAAAGATATACGGAACACCCTGTAAGCTTCATAATGATTATCCACGGCAACTCTTTCTGATACCATTTTCGATATTGCAATCGGAATTCCGGCGGTCGCCAGTGTCAAAAAAAGGACATAAATTGGATAGGCAGTCTGATAGTAGCCCATCCCTTCATCTCCAATCAGATTAGCAAGGGGAATTCTGAAGAATGCACCCATTATTTTAATAATAATCCCGGCAACTCCAAGAATCACAGCTCCTTGTATAAATGTTTTTTTTGCCATACTATTTTAGTTCTCCTAAAATTCTTTTAGTTTCATTTTCAACGTCATGGATGACCTTTTCAAGATCAATAGTCAAATATTCTCCGTTCTTATATAATATCCTGCCGTCCACCATAGTGAGAAGCACATCGCTCCCTGATGCGGAATATACAATATTAGTGGCCATATCATGAACCGGATGCATATTAGGCGACGAAAGATCTAAGACGATCAGATCTGCTTTAAAACCCCTTGCCAGCCTGCCGCAATCATTTCTACCCTGGCTTTTTGCACCTGCAAAGGTTGCGGCTCTTAATGCGTCAACAGGGGTAATCAAGGTTGGATCGAATTGCTTACCCTTATTTGCCACCGCAAAAAACTTCATTTCTTCTATCATATTCAGGCTGTTATTGCTGGATACACTATCTGTTCCGATAGCCACGTTGACACCTTTCGAAAGAAGCAGGGGTACATTGCATACACCGCTGGCTAATTTAAGATTACTGACAGGACAGCTGGCAACAGTTGCTCCCTGCTCCGCTAAAATATCAAAATCTTCACCTTCCAGCCATACACAGTGTGCGGCAGTTGCTTTTGTGTCAAATATCCCACATTGATTCAAGTACCGGACCGGGGTCATTCCGTATTTTCTTTTGCATTCATTATGTTCAGATTCAGTTTCAGAAACATGAACGTGCACATTCGCCCCGGTCTTGGCGGCATATTTCGCAAGATGCTCTGCAGTCTTGGGGTTCGATGTGTATTCTGCATGAAGGCTGATATCAACCTTGAGTCTGCCGTCTCCTTCATTGTGGAATGTTTCAAAGAGATGCTTCGTCTCCTGAAATCCCGGAAGCAAGTCTATGTCATCTTCAGAAAAATTCACTACACCTCTGCTAAGATTATTTTTTACTCCGCTTTCCAGAACCGCTTTGGCCATATCATCACAAAAGTAATACATATCAGAGGTAGATACAATTCCAAATTTTAAGGATTCAGCGATACCGAGCAGCGTCCCTGCTGAAACTGCGGGTCCGTTAAGTTTGTCTTCAAATGGGAAAATCTTTTTTGTCAGCCAGTCCTGGAGAGATAAATTTTCCGCATAGCCTCTCAACAGAGTCATAGGGGTATGGGCATGAGCATTAAAAAACCCGCTCATCAAAAGCTTTCCTTTTCCGTCATAGCTGTCACCATAATCGCTTTCGGGCTCTACTTTATCAATATAGTCTATGGTATCATCCTTTATTCCAACATACATATTCCCGCGAGCAATAAAATCTTCATCCAGAATCGTAATATTTTTAAATAACATGGTGATAAATTCCCTCCTTTGATGTTGCCTCTGTCTTGAGTTCTGCGGATGAATTATATCATAAAATGAAGTATTTTACATCAATTAGAAAATTGTTTGAATAAATCCATCTCTATTACAGATACTATTTTCATACGAAAAAAGCTTTAATGATGATGAAAAGATTTAATGATTTAATGAGGAGAGAGGATCAAATGAAAGCAACAGGGATAGTAAGAAGAATTGATGATCTTGGCCGGGTGGTTATTCCGAAAGAAATCAGAAGGACAATGCGAATTCGCGAAGGCGATCCGCTTGAAATTTTTACTGACAGAGAAGGAGAAGTAATACTTAAAAAATATTCTCCGATCAGCGAATTAAGTCAATTTGCAAGTGAATATGCGGATTCTGCAAATAATATTTTGGGTGAGCTTGTTTTAATTTCAGATACAGATCATATCATTGCTGTATCTGGCGGTCCGAAAAAAGACTTTCTGGAAAAAAGAATCGGGAAAGATCTCGAAAAAGTTATCGAAGATAAGACAAGCAAAGTTATCCTTGAAAAGGGAGGTCTCTGTGTTATCACCGCTGATGGTGAAAATCAAATGGATTTCGAATCACAGATTCTCGTTCCTATTGTATCTCAGGGTGATGCTATCGGATCAATTGTCATCCTTTCAAAAAGCATCAAAGACCCCTTAGGAGAAATAGAGCTGAAAGCAGCGGAAATAGGTGCGAATTTTATGGCGCGGCAAATGGAAAATTAAACTTATATTAATATTAAAAAGATCGGGGTGCAAAGCTGCTGCTTCGGTCTTTTTTCTTTTCAGCCGCTTTCCCTATCATATTGAACCTATGATTCTATCAATTATCTTTGTAAAGTTTTTTTCTATGTACGTCCCCTCTTTATATACTATTGGGATTCCGTTATTGGCAGCGATATGTATGTTTTCATCATATTGAATGATACCTGCCATGCCGGGTCTCATCGTTTCTGCAATTTGAGCAATACTGGGCACAAGTCCCGAGCTGATAAAATTTGATTTAACCTTATTGATAACATAAGCACGTTTTTCTATACCCATATCAATAAGAAGATGATCCAACGCATCCGCATCGCGAACTGCTGCATATTCAGGTACAGTTATGATTACTGCCATATCAGCCCCTGCGCCTGCAATTTCCAGGTTTTCATCCACTCCTGCCGGTGCGTCAATAATAATATAGTCAAAACTGTTTTTCAATTTTTTACATAATACTTTCATATGTAAAGGAGTAATTTCCGCTTTTTGTTTATTTTGGGCGGCTGATATCATGTATAGCTCAGGGAACCTCCTGTCTCTGACCAATGCCTGCTTGATTCTGCATATGCCGGCAAGAACGTCCGCAACATCATAGACAATCTTGTTTTCTAAGCCAAGACAGATATCCAGATTTCTCAAGCCCATATTCATATCGATCAGAACAACCTTGTATCCTTGCAACGCAAGCTTCGCTCCGATGTTAGAAGTAAAAACCGTTTTTCCAACACCGCCTTTTCCTGAAGCAATTAATATAACCTTGCCCATTTTTTTCTCCTTACTGCGTGATTCTTGTGTCCAAATCATAGTCTTTATATATTTTATCTAATTGCAGATATTTTGCAATTACCTCTCTGGCGACCGGTGCGGCATATCCGGCTGTTCCTCCCTGAAAAAGCAGAACCCCTACTGCGATCTTTGGGTCATCTGCAGGCGCAAGGGTCATAACCCAGGCAAAGGGATCGTAGTCTGCCTTATAGGCGTCTATCTTCGCTGATGTTACCTTTCCGTTGCTCAAATTGATTACCGCCTGCCTGACTGCATAGTTTTTTGTGGTATAGATATCAGGGTAATCCTCCATAAGTCTTATTAACTCTGCCTCCACATCCGCCCAATTTAAGCTGCGGTTGATTTGTGCAAGATGTTGTTTGATGTATTCCACTTCATCCGGAGGATTCACTTTGCCGCCTCTTTCAGCGGTTCCGGTTTTTCCTGCTACTTGGACAGGGAAGTTTGCAAACACACCCTTCAGGCTTCCTCTTGGTCCCGAAACGACTCTTTCCATACCTTCAATTATATGCTCCAAATTCTTTTCATCTTTGATTTCAATTTTCTTTCCGGCTTCCCTCTTTATATTACCTAACCCTTCGATGGCCTTAATCAGGCTAACCTCATTGCGTACTCCTTCATTGCCGATGGTGGCAACATAATTGGTCATCTGTAAAGGAGTGTATGCATTTTCACCCTGTCCTATAGAAATGTTCAATTCATCACCTGTTGTCCATGTTGCTTGATTAAAATAGGTAAATTTACATAAATCCGCAACTGTTTCGATCAGCTCTTCCTTTACATTGAGAGTGCCAAGCCTTTTTATCAGCTCATTTCTTGTTGGATTTTCTTCTGTCCAGCTTACTATCGTCATTATGTTCTCATGTAATTTTTCCTTATCATCTATCAATGAATCCTCAAAATACATCTCTGCTCTGCCTATCAATACATTCCGAAGCATGGCTTTTATCTGTGACAGCTTTCTTGCTTCACTTGGTACGGGTACGACTGTCTCCGGAATCTCAATGCCTGTTTCAAGTCCAAGTCCGTACTGCTCGGCATAAGAAGTGATTTTCTCGATATTGATTGGTTCTTTGAAGCCCAAAGAAGTTCCCTTACTGAAGTCTCTCCCTGTTGCAATGTCGAAGAAATAGTAGTTGCAGGATACCTCAAGAGCTTCGTACAGGTTTATATATCCGTGAGTACTTCTGTTTCTGTTCCAAACAAGGCAGCCGTAAGTTCTGTTTCCAAGTTTAACAGCACCTCCGTCTTTTAATCTTGTTGTCGGGTCCAATCCGCATTCCAAAGCTGCGGTCGCAGTAACCATTTTAAAGGTGGATCCCGGCTGAACCGCGGTTCTGGCGGCTACATTAAACAAGGGCAAAGGTGACAGCGGGTCACGGAGATTTACTCCCTGCAGTGCGTTCCAGTCTTCTTTGCTGATTCCGGATGCAAACAGATTAGGATCAAAATCCGGGTAACTTGCAGAAGCCAGAACATCTCCTGTTTCTACATCAAGTGCTACAACTGCTCCTACATTTGCGTTTTTATATGCCGTGCCATATTTATAATTACCCCATTGACTTTGAAAGGTTCCCGCTTTTTGAATTTCGGTCAGCGCCTGTTCAAGTGCCGCTTCCGCTGTTTTCTGAAGCTCAAGGTCTATGGTTAGGTAAACATCCTTCCCTTTTTGCGGTTCTGTTTCATTTATCACTCGGACCAGTTCTCCAAAAGCATTGACTTCAACATTTTTCGTCCCATCCTTGCCTTTTAATGTGGATTCCAATGTCTTTTCTATACCTTCACGCCCGATTAAATCGTTCGCTTTATATCCTTTTTCATCCACATACTCGGATTTCTCACTCTCTGAAATCTGTCCGAGATATCCAAGCACATGCGCTGCGGTGTTTCCATTCGGATAATATCGAATAGATTCTGCAACCACTTCAACTCCCGGCAGATCAGAGTTCTTTTCTTTAATGATTACGATCGTCTCTTTGGTGACTCCGCCTGCAATCTTCGCAGGTATATATTTTCGGTAACCTTGAGAAGAGAGTTCATTTCTGACCACCATGATCTTCCGTGCCTCCGCATCGCTAATAGATGAAGGGAGTTCAAATTTCTCTTTAAGTGCCTGAAAGGCTTCTTTTGCAGTAAGACTCGTATCCAGTTTATATCTGCCCAAAAAACTCTCTTTGTCCAGCTCCTTCAGATACTTCATGTTTTTTACGGAGATTGGGGGAAAGATATTATAAACAGACTGAAGTTCTGACTGAGCGTCGTACTTATCCAGACCTTCGTCTATATTATGCCGCCATCTGATCTCAAAAAAGGCCTGTTCTGCCGTGTAGTTCGTCGGCATCGCCTGAGAGTCAAGCCAATTTTCAATATCTTTCTGGTAGGTATAATAGAATTTCCCGTTCTCTATTAAAATCGGAAAATTATCATAATAATCGTCACCGTTTTCCTCTAATATGCGAATCAGATTGCGCGAAACGAAATTAATCTGCTCATTAGTTAAATTTCCGGGACTGAAT
>CAYLLJ010000026.1:0-1701 GCA_964384725.1 uncultured Oscillospiraceae bacterium
GGTGAAACCTGGATGGAATTTGACGAGATCTATGATGATCTATATAAGAAATATAAAGATTACTATGAAAAGCCGCTTATGATCACTGAGTTTTCATGCAGCAGTATCGGTGGAAACAAAGAAGAATGGGTTTACAATATGTTCCATCATATAAGCAAATACGAAAAGATCAAAGCCGCCATATGGTGGGACGGCTGTGATTGGGATAAAGAAGGAAATATCGCAAGACCTTACTTTATTGACGAAACAGAGGAGTTGGTTCAGCTGTTCAGGAATAACCTTAAACGTTTCAAATGACTAATGATTAAATTTAAAAATAAATCTTAACGTTTAAACGATAATCTTGTCTTAAGAGAGAAAATGTAATATAATGTCGAAGTTGAAAACAAAGACAGGAGTGCTTACATGTATGAACGAACAATAAAGCTTGCGCTTAATAGGGTTTTAAATTCAATAACAGAAAAATGTGCAGTAACCCGAAATGAATATGGAATTGCGGGAATGGTATCAATTATTGCAATTCCGCTGAAACTATTATTGTTTTATTATTATATAGGGGTCACGTCAAATTTCTTTTTTGTATGGCTGTTAACTGTTACCTTAACATACATGCTATTTGCTTCATTCAGAAACAAATGGATTCCTGCCTTCATTTATACATTGCTTTCTATTCTAATGCTATGTGACATTACATACAGCAGTTTTTTCAACCGCTATTTATCAGTGAATATGCTTGGTGCTGTCGGAGTATTAGGAGACATAACAGAAAGTATTAAAGAAGTTTTGCAGCCGGGATTCTTACTTATCCTTGCAGATGCAATCCTCATATTAGCAGTCCTGACTGCTGTTAAAAAACGAAAAACAGCACGGGGAAAAAATGGCAGCAATAGTGGTCATAAGGTGCTAAAAAATCGGATAGCAGCGATTGTGATAATAATGCTGTTAGTTTTCAACTTTTCCGGAAGTTCACTTATTACATCTTTATCTAATCAGGAAATCTACAGCTATCATATAAAGGATGTTATCAGAGCATTGACGGGAAGCAATATGAACAGTGAGGCCGGATATATGGCTTCTATTGAAGATACATACCGGACTGAAAAGCACGGACCGCTTTTCGGTGTGGCTGAGGGAAGAAACCTTATCGTAATTCAGGTAGAATCCCTTCATAACTTTGTGATAAACGCTGAATACAATAATCAGGAAATCACACCAAACCTTAACGAAATGATCAAGGGAGATACGGTGTATTTTAACAATTACTTTCAGCAAGTGGGAAGCGGAAATACTTCAGATGCAGAATTAGCAACTAATAATTCTATTTATGGAAGCTTATCAAGTTATTCATATAAACTCTTTGAAAATAACTATTTCAGAGGGCTTCCGGTGCTATTATCAGAAAAGGGATATGAAACAGCAGTATTTCACGCTCATGAAGACAGAGACTTCTGGAACAGAGAAAAAGCATATAAAAGTCTTGGATTTGATTCTTTTTATGGTGGGATAGGCGGTTCCGAGAATGGGCAGTATGATATGACGGAATGGATGGGTTGGGGTCTTACGGATACTGAATTTTTTAAACAATCAATGAAATATCTAAAAGGGCTTACTCAGCCATTCTACAGTTTCATCATCACATTGTCCAACCATCACCCGTATCTTATGCTGGATCACTATAGATTCATCGATCTTTTGCCGGAA
>CAYLLJ010000026.1:1711-6341 GCA_964384725.1 uncultured Oscillospiraceae bacterium
TTTGGAAACTATCTCAACAGTGCTGCCTATACAGACTACGCTATAGGACAGCTGATGGAGCAGCTGAAAGAAGAAGGGCTATACGATAATTCTATCATTGCAATATACGGTGATCATTTGGGCCTGCCGAAAACCGATGATGAAATCTTTAAATCGGTATCACGGTTCTTAGGTAAAGACTATGATTTTGATACTATGATGAATGTACCTCTGCTCATTAATGTACCTGGAGCAGAAAAAGAAATAAATAAAACCGTAAGCACTGCTGGCGGACAGATTGATTTTTTGCCAACGATCGCTTATCTGATGGGCTTTGATACCCTTGATACTGTTTATCTTGGGCATAATCTTCTTACAATAGATGAAGGATTTGTTGCCGAGCAGACATATATGACAAAGGGTTCTTTCTTTCAGGACGAAACCGTTTATGAGATGTCACGTGACGGAGTCTTTGAAAATGGAAGGGCATGGAACCGAAAGACAGGAAAGCAAGTGCCGGTCAAGGACTGCTATGAAGGCTATATCAAATCTATGGGATTAATTAATACCTCTGAATATATTTTAAAAAATGATATTCTTAGGAAGATGTATCTGGAAGATGAAGACGCAGCAAGTGTGTTTTCAAATACAGACTCAATGGATTATCCTGATGAGATTGCTATTGCCGGTGCTCCTGATAAGAATCTTATCGGTACAAATTCTCTGGAAGCACTTAACACATCTTATGAGGCCGGGTATAGAGACATCAGGATTCAGGTTTGCTGGACAGAAGACAAGGAATCAGTACTGTTAAGCTCATGGAAAGAGTTAAGCAGTTATTATGACACATATAAAAAAGAAGAGATCACGCTAAATGAATTCCAAGGTCTGACTATGAAGAACGGTTTGACTTCAATGGATTTTTCGGATCTTACCTCATGGCTTGAGGGTCACCCGGATGTGACTATGATTATCCAGGCGGAACGCAGCCCGGATTATTTCATGAAATGCATGAATAGCTGCGAAAGCAGTATTATGAGGCAATTAGTTATTGAAGTACCGGGAATGGCGGAATATACAGGCATATACCGTTCAATTTTAAACATTGATATCGGCGCCAATACACCAAATCAATTACTGGAATTTATTAAGTATAATAACGTTGCCGCAATCTCCATGTCAAGGGAGTTTGCCGACGGCAAATATAAAGATGTATTGAAATCAGATTGTATCAGCTATGTTATAGATGATGAAAAAGGCCTGCTTATCAAAAAGAATAAACAAGCCAGCTGACGAATCCTCCTGCCGAAAAAGCAACTAAGAAGCTTCCGATCCAGATCAGAGACGCAAAAAGGACTTTTCCTTGCTTAAACAATATCATCTGTGAAGCGAAACAGGGTACAAAGAGGGTGAGTACTATAAGAGTGATAAGAATCTCCTTCTGAGTAAAGCTTCCGTCTGAAACCATAGAGTAAAAAGCAGCAGCGCCAAGGTCCCTTTTAATGATACTCATTACGAAAAGATTTGCTGCAACAGTAATAGGAGCAAACCATTCTCTTAGCTTCATAAATCCGTCGTAATAATCTAAAATTGCAATAACAATTCCTCCAATAAGAAAAGCAGGAACCGTGTCACGCAAAAAAATCACTGCCTCCCCGGCAGTATTTTTTATTATTTTTTTAAAATCAGGTAAGCGCAGAGGTGGAGTATGCAACGTTACAGGCTGCAAAGTACCGGGGAGGAGCAAATTAAGTAGGAGACCTAAAAGCAAAAATATGCCGCTTATGACGAGAAGATACAGCAGAGAGTACCTGAAATCAAGAAGAAATGCAAAAGAAACGATGATAGCTATCTGTGCAGAGCAAGGGACGGCAATACATAGGAGAGCAGATGCAATAAGACGTTCTCTCTTGGAACCGAGAATAGTAGTTGATACCAACGCAACAGTAACGCAGCCAAAACCTAACAGCAACGGCATAATTGCATTGCCGTTGAGGCCAAGCAAACGAAATGGCCTCTCTAATAATACAGCTATTCTTGGAAAGAGGCAGGAATCATCCAATACGTTACGCAGGAAATAAAAACCCGCTACCAAAGGAAGGAGCAGCCCGAACAAATATGCGGGAGTCATTGTGAGGATGCCGTACTGACCGATAAGGAGATTGCCCCAAAAGCTGTCCTCACTGAAGAAAGGGCCGATAATTCCTCTAACCATAGAAAGATAGTATTTTCCAAACTCCATATTTAACGCCTCTTTGCCTTAGGAATTTCCTTTTTAAAAAAGGAAAAGAATGTTATACTATATGTAATTGTGTTATAAATTAGGCATTTTTTAGGGCAAAAAAAGAAAAGGGGGAAGGCCATGTCTTTAAGTATTCAAATTATGATACTAATTATCGGTATTTTTATTCTTATCTTATTATGTGTCGGTCTTGTTGTCCTCCTTGGCATACGAAAAAAATCTGAAGAGGATCACAGCCTGGAAAATATGCAATATATACAAAACAGTTTTAACAGTCTTGGTGAAATGCTTACAGGATCTCAGCGGCAATCGACTGATATTCAGGATAAGCGTCTGCAGGAATTGAATCTGCAGCTCACTCAGCGAAATGACACTCTTCAAAAAACGGTATTTGACACCCTAAGCCAGATTGACACAAGGCTGCAGAATAATGCGATGGAAAATGAGCAGAAACTTGAACAAATTCGGCAGACAATGGAGAAAAGAATCTCTGTAATGCAGGAGGAAAACAGTAAGAAGCTGGAAGAGATGCGTGCCATAGTTGATGAAAAGCTTCAAAAAACATTGGAGGAACGTATTGGAAAATCATTTCAGCTTGTCAGTGAAAGACTTGAACAAGTATATAAAGGACTCGGAGAAATGCAAAATCTTGCTTCCGGAGTTGGTGATTTAAAAAAGGTACTTTCAAATGTCAAGACACGCGGAATACTGGGAGAAATTCAATTAGGAGCGATTTTGGAGCAGATACTGTCTCCTGAACAGTATGAAGAAAATATAGCTCTGAGGAAAGGAAGCTCAGAGAGAGTTGAGTATGCTATTAAGCTTCCCGGGGATGGGGAAGGTGAAGTCTATCTGCCAATCGATGCGAAATTCCCTGTCGAGACATATACAAAGTTAATAGACGCATATGATACCGGTAATCCCGAAGAAATCGACCAAGCTGCTAAAATGCTTGAGCGTTCAATCAAAACCTTTGCAAAAAGCATTCATGATAAATACATAGAACCGCCTCAGACAACGGATTTTGGTATTATGTTTCTTCCATTTGAAGGACTGTATGCAGAAGCCGTACGCCGAGGCATGGTGGAGACTCTGCAACGAGAATATAAGATCAATATAGCCGGTCCGACAACAATGGCAGCATTGCTTAACAGCTTACAGATGGGCTTTAAGACGCTGGCGATTCAAAAGCATTCGAGCGAGGTCTGGAATGTACTGGGTGCCGTAAAGACTGAATTTGATAAATTCGGAGATGTTCTTGCCGCGACACAGCAGAGGATTAATCAAGCCAATATTGAACTTGACAAGCTTGTAGGAACAAGAACCCGCAAAATACAGAGCAAACTCAGAAACATTGCAAGCCTTTCCGAGCAGGACAGCAATGAGATTTTAGGAATTAATCTCTTAGAGGATGACTCGTCAGTTAATGAATTCAGTGAGGAATAATAACAAATGGGCATATACGCAATTTCAGACCTGCATCTTTCTTTTTCATCAGAGAAACCAATGGATATTTACGGAGGAGAATGGATCAATCATACAGAGAAGGTAAAGAACAGCTGGGAAAGAATGATTTCTGCAGAAGACACGGTGATCATACCGGGTGATACCTCTTGGGCACTGCGATTTGAAGATGCTTTGATCGATCTAAAATGGTTAAGCGAACTTCCCGGTAATAAAGTACTAATCAAGGGAAATCATGACCTATGGTGGAATTCCGTAAATAAATTAAATACATTATATGAAAATATGTTTTTTATTCAAAATACTTTTTATGCAGCAGAAGGATATGCAATTTGCGGAACCCGCGGCTGGATCTGTCCGGGTGAAGAAGGGTTTACCGCACATGATGAAAAAATTTATCGCCGCGAGCTTGGAAGACTGAAAACATCGTTGGAAGCCGCATACAACGCAGGTTATGGAAGGGAGGATGCCACAGGCCACAGCAGAATTATAGGTGTTATTCATTTCCCGCCGGCTGGTGACGAACTTTGGAACTCAGGCTTTACCGAGCTGTTTGAACAATTTGGCGCTTTTAGGGTCATCTATGGTCACCTTCACGGAAAAGATGCGTATGGCAGCGCATTTAAGGGTATCAGAAACGGTACAGAATATATCCTGACTTCGTTAGATTATTTGCGATGTATCCCACAAAGGATTGTATAGCAGTTCGCCATCAATTTGTTTCACAAATTAGGTAAGTTAGTAGGGGGAGTGTTGAATGAAAAGAGCAGTATTGATAGTTTTAGACAGTATAGGAATAGGTGCAATGCCTGACGCGGAACTATACGGAGATAAGGGTGCCCACACTTTGGGACATATCGCCGAATCCATGCCTGATTTCAAAATTCCTAATCTTGTGGAATTGGGTATAGGAATGATAGAAGGCATTACCAATATTAAAAAAAC
>CAYLLJ010000026.1:6351-13061 GCA_964384725.1 uncultured Oscillospiraceae bacterium
GCAGAGTCAGGCGAAAATCGGCCGCCACTTCAGTATTAAAAAAACGGCGGAACCCATGGGATCATACGGCAGACTCCGGGAAAAGTCCAAAGGCAAGGATACAATAACAGGACATTGGGAAATTGCCGGACTTTATACAGATGTTCCGTTTAAAACCTTTACAGAATTCCCAAAAGAATTCATGGAAGCATATGAAAAAGAAATCGGAATTGATACTTTAGGGAATTATGCGGCATCAGGTACAGAGATCATTGAAGCTTTGGGCCCGGAGCATGAAAGAACCGGTAAACCGATTATTTATACTTCGGCGGACAGCGTATTTCAGATAGCAGCAAACACTGCGGTCATACCTTTGGAAAAACTATACCATATCTGTGAGGTGGCAAGAGAAATGCTGACAGGAGATATGCAGGTTGGAAGAGTCATAGCAAGGCCATATGTACTTGAAGACGGAAAGAGAATAAGAACCTCAGATCGCAAGGATTATGCGGTATCTCCAAGCGGAAAGACGATTTTGGACTTTATAAGCGAAGCGGGTCTGACAGTATATGCCGTCGGTAAAATAAATGATATATTCAACAGTCAGGGGATTTCAGTTTCTGTGCATACAGAAAGCAACATGGATGGTGTGGATAAGACTATAGAAGCATTAAACCGGGATTTTGAAGGACTTATATTTGCAAACCTGGTTGATTTTGATTCAAAATACGGACACCGAAGAGACCCGTCAGGGTATGGAAGATGCATTGAAGAATTCGATTCAAGGCTTCCGGAAATCATTAAAGCCATGAATAACGATGACATTCTGCTCCTCTGTGCAGATCATGGAAATGACCCGGCGCATACAGGCTGGGATCACACCAGGGAATATGTGCCTGCCTTGATTTATGGCACAAGTATAAAAGCAGGAGTTAACCTCGGAACCAGAAGTTCTTTTGCTGATATCGGCGCAACAATTGCGGAATTCCTTAATGTATCCAAACCACAAATAGGAGAAAGCTTTCTTAAGCTGATTCACAGATAAACTGTCTCGAAAATAAATTATTAAGGAGTTGCCTAAAAATGAATATGTACGATATTATCTACAAAAAAAGAGAGGGCGGCGTTCTTGATAAAGAAGAAATTGAATTCTTTATCAAGGGTTATAGCGATGGCAGTATACCGGATTATCAGGCAGCGGCTTTATTGATGGCAATTTTCCTGAAAAAGATGAACAGAACAGAAACCTACGAATTGACGAAAGCAATGAAAGAATCAGGAGACATTGTGGATCTATCAGCAATTCAAGGCGTAAAAGTTGATAAGCACAGTACCGGAGGAGTAGGTGATAAAACAACGTTAATCGTAGGGCCGATTGCGGCTTCCTGCGGTGTTTATGTGGCTAAAATGTCCGGAAGAGGGCTCGGCTTCACCGGTGGCACCGTCGATAAGATGGAATCGATTCCGGGCTTCCGAACTGTTCTTAAATCAGAGGAGTTCATATCGATGGTCAATAAAACAGGTCTTTCTGTCATAGGTCAAACTGCCCGCATTGCACCTGCAGATAAAAAATTATATGCGCTTAGAGACGTTACAGCGACTGTAGAAGATCTCAGCCTGATTACATCGAGTATCATGAGCAAGAAGCTTGCTTCGGGAAGCGATGCTATTGTATTGGATGTAAAATGCGGGAATGGAGCATTCATGAAAAGCTTGGAGGATGCTTCCCGATTGGGAGAGCTCATGGTAGAAATCGGAAAGAGTGACGGTAAAAAAACTATAGCTGTTATAACAGACATGAGCCAGCCACTTGGGTATGCTGTTGGGAACAGTCTTGAGGTCATAGAGGCTATCGAAACCCTAAAAGGAAATGGACCGCAGGATATAACTGAGCTTTCTCTTACGCTGGCCTCTTATATGATATTTGCAGGCGAAAAGTCTGTCACACCGGAAGAAGGGTATCAAAAAGCCAAACAGGCTTTGGATAGCGGAGCAGCATTAAGTAAGTTTGCCGAATTTATTGAAGGACAGGGAGGAGACCTAAATATTATCAATAATTATACTTTGTTTCCTCAGCCCTCATATTCATCTGAAATTTATGCCAAAGATGCTGGATTTATCGGCTCTACCGATGCAATGACTATCGGTCTTGCATCTCAGCATGCAGGAGCGGGCAGAGCAACAAAGGAGGACATCATCGATCTCTCGGCAGGTATCATGATCAATAAAAAGTTAGGCGATAAGGTAGAAGCGGGAGAATTATTAGCGACCGTGTATGGAAACGGCCGTGAACGTGTGGAAAAAGGATCACTTGAAGCGATACAGGCATTTCACATTCAACACAATAAGCCTGAGTACGCTGATCTTGTTAAAAGAGTGATACAATGACGGCAAGCTTATATTGATTTTAGTCATAAAACCCCTGAAATATCCATATCTTAGTAACGAGGCGAAGCGGTTGTAATATCATCCGTCTCGTTGAAACGCACAGAGATAAGAATATTTTTCTGATGCGTTATATAAGATTAATGCGAGGGGGTTTTTATATTGCTTCGATACAAAAAAACAGCAGTTTTACTCGTGACAATATTAGTGATGGGAGCATTGCCATGGGCAGTTTTTGCAGAAGACAATGCTGTTAAAGAAATGATTTCAAGTGCGGTGGAACCGGAACAGGCAGTGCTGCCTACATCCATTACCGGTGGAGCGATAGCGATGACAGTAGATGCAAAATCAGCCATTTTGATCGATGCAGCAAGCGGAACTGTATTATTCGAGCAGAATTCACAAGAGCGATTGCCTCCTGCCAGTGTGACTAAGGTAATGACTATGCTGCTGATCATGGAAGCTATTGAGCGGGGACAGATGACTCTTGAAGACAAGGCTGCGATCAGTGAAAAAGCAGCAAGTATGGGCGGAAGCCAAATGTATATGGAACCCGGTGAGCAGCATACGATTGAAACCTTGATGATGGGAATCGCCATTGCAAGCGCAAACGATGCTTGTGTTGCAGCTGCGGAATATCATTCGGGAACGGTGGAAATATTTGTAGAAAACATGAATAAAAGAGCCGCAGAACTTGGAATGACAAATACTAATTTTGTAAACACAAACGGGCTTCCGGTAGCCAATCACTACTCGAGTGCATATGATATAGCATTGATGTCAAAGGAACTTATTAAACATGAGAAGATTCAGGATTGGTTTCATGTCTGGATGACAAATATTACCGTCGGATTGCCCGGGAAAAAGCAGACGGAACTCGGACTGACAAACACAAACCGGCTTATCAAGACATATCCGGGAGCGAACGGAATCAAGACCGGGTTTACTCAAGAGGCCGGATATTGTCTGTCCGCTTCTGCGACAAAGGGTGATCTGACATTGATTGCGGTAATAATGGGAAGTCCAACATCAAAAATCAGGTTTGCCGAGGCATCAAAACTGTTAGACTATGGATTTGCAAATTATGACTCAGTAAAATTAGCCGAAAAAGGGGAAACTATGGGCATGGTAGTCATAGAGAAAGGTTCCCCAAATATGGTGGAAGCAGTAGCACCTGAACATATCAGTGTTCTTGTGAAAAAAGGCGAAAAAGATGAAATAAGAGGAGAACTTTCTTTCAAGGATACTGTTTCAGCACCTATAAATAAAGGAGATCAGATTGGAGAACTGGTTATTTATAAACAAGAACAGGAAATTGACAGATGCCCGTTGGTAGCCGCGGAAGATGTGGGTAAAGCCAGCCTGATGCAAATCTATATAAGGATGATAAAGACGTTGGCATAAAAAGATAAATAGGGGGTTAATAAAAGAATGAAAGAATACGCTATAGCTTTTTCTTCATTTTACAGAGCAGCCTATGCACAGGAAAAGCTACGAGAAAACAGGATCAGATCAGAATTAAAAAAAATACCGCCTAATCTCTTGAAATCTTGTGGGTATGCGATTAGTCTTAAAACAAATAATATTCAATCTGCATTAGACATATTAGAAAATAATCAGATAACAGCCAGAGGAGTATACTTGATAGAATATGAGAATGGTACGCTAAAATATAGGCAAATAGCTTAATTAATAATGAATATTAAATAATATATTAAGCACCTGTTTGTGATATGATCCCTGTCAAATAGACAGGTTAATTATCTAAAACAAGGTGCTTATTTGATTAATGAGACTGTATAGCAGTATTATCAGGGAACGTCTCCTTATGGAATGTTTATTTCAGATTTTCCGGATTCAGTATTTCCAATTCCGGCAGTACAAAGAGCCCGTCTTTCCGGATCAGCACATCATCAAACCAGATCTCGCCGCCTCCGTATTCCGGTCTTTGTATTAATACAAGATCCCAGTGGATTGATGATTTATTACCGTTGAAGGCATCCTCATATGCTGCACCCGGAGTCAGATGAATACTGCCTGCGATTTTTTCATCGAAAAGCGTATCTTTCATAGGGTGTAGAATATAGGGGTTTACGCCGATTGCAAATTCACCGAAGTATCGGGCACTATCATCAGTATCAAGCAGTTCGTTGATTCTATCATCATTGTTCGAAGTTGCTTTTATGATTTTACCGTCTTTAACTTCAAATACGATGTTGTTATAAGTAAATCCCTGCTCCTCTGAAGGCGTATTGTAAGATATGATGCCATTCATCGAATCTCTTACAGGAGCTGTGTATACTTCGCCGTCAGGGATATTGCGCTCACCGTCGCATTTAATTGCACCTATTCCCTTGATAGAGAAGGTAAGGTCGGTGTTTTTGCCCGTAAGCCGTACTTTATCCGTACGATTCATCAAGTCTATCAGAGGGTTCATAGCTTCAGACATTTTTTTATAGTCAAGTGTACATACATCAAAATAGAATTTCTCAAAAGCTTCTAAACTCATGCTTGCGAGCTGCGCCATTGAATTGTTTGGATATCTTAAGACTACCCATTTTGTATGATTAACCCGGTAGTCAAGTACAGGACGAAGTAATTTACTATACATATTAAGTTTTACGGACGGAACGTCGGAAAGCTCGGAAGTATTGTCGCTGGCTCGAATAGCGATGTAAGCGGCCATACCCTTCATTTGAGCAAGCTGGTATTCATTCATAAAAGATATTTGATCTTCATTGCATTCCAGCAGAATTTCCCGGGTAATGGAAGAATCCCGAATCTCAACATAGGGCAATCCGCCGCATGCATAGACTTCTTTTACAATAAGCTTTACAAGGTTTTTAGTGCTCTCTCCTTCATAAGAAATCAGGATCTTTTCTCCTTTTTGAACATTACAGGAATAATGAACCAAAACATCCGCCAACTTTTTTATTCTAAAATCCATGTTACATCTCCTCATATAATAGTTTTTAGCAAGAATATTAATTGTTATTTAAAGAAAATAGCCTTGCTGTCTATTGCCTTTATTTTATATCCATATGCATTAAAACATATTATACCCTAAAACAAGGAAATATAAAATAAGACTTAATAAAGGCTGTAAAAACTTTGACTTCGCTATGAAAGGCAGTTAAACATGGGATAAATAAAGTTTCATATACTGATGGGATATGATAGAATAATTTAATCAGCTTATGTTTTTATAACTTAGGAGCAATAAATGAGGCATATATTTATAATAAATCCCGCAGCCGGAAAAGGTAAAATCGAAAGGACCTTATTGCCTCGAATTATTGAAACTTCAAAAAAGCTTGGAATCGACTATGAAATTCACCGCACTATGGCACCCGGCGAGGCCGAGAAGTTTATAAAAAGAATGTGTAAAAACCGCGATACAGAAGGAACACATGGTTTTAGCAACGATAGCATAAAAGATATATTACGGTTTTATGCCTGTGGAGGGGATGGCACATTAAATGAGGTAATCAATGGCGCTTACGGTCATCAAAACATAGAAGTTGCAATGATACCGGCAGGAACCGGCAATGATTTTCCCAGAAATTTCAACTCTGTAAATGCCTTTGATAACATTGAAGGACAAATACTTGGGCATGCGAGGCCGATAGATATAATTCGTTATCAGCAAACAACAATAGACGCTTGTACAGCACAGGCCCAAAGATATGGAGTTAATATGTTCAATATCGGGCTTGACAGTAATGTTGTGGAACTTGCAGGAAAATTGAAAGCATATCCCTTTGTGCCTATTTCTCTGGCATATCTTCTGGGAGTGGTTATTGTGCTGGGCAAAAAGGAAAGTGTAAATCTGGAAATTTGTTTTGATGACGGAGAAATTCACAGAGGTAATTTTATGCTGATCGCAATCGGCAACGGAGCCTACTGCGGGGGAGGTTATAAAGGGGTACCTGATGCTTCTGTTTATGATAATCTTATAGATGTGAGTATCGTAAAAGAGATAAGCCGTTTTACATTAGTAAGCTTTCTCAACAAATATAAAGCGGGGACTCATCTGAAAGACCCATCTACTGCAGATTTCATCATATATAAAAAATCCAAAGGCCTGACTATATCATCAAAAAAAGCGGTAAGGCTTAGCTCGGACGGCGAAATATCGACAGTCAGGCAGGCGAATTTTGAGATAGTTCCATGCGGTATTAATTTTTCTGTTCCTCTGACTTGCGAATCAATATAAAAATATGCTATAATTCATTTTGTTCGCTGTACAGTATATGGTGAATGCGAAAACAGATTGTTAAAGCGATTATGAAAATAGCGAAACACAATACTTTAATAAGGAGAGGTATCGAAGCGGTCATAACGGG
>CAYLLJ010000026.1:13071-14160 GCA_964384725.1 uncultured Oscillospiraceae bacterium
GAATCCCTCTCTCTCCGCCATAAGGAAACGTCAATATTGATACAATGTTGACGCACGAAAAAGCCCAGTATTACTGGGCTTTTCAGCATTTTAGAAGAAAAATCAGGTCGCCTTTCGAGGCGGCTTTTTTGTTAAGGACGGCAGCGAGGTTACGGTGGAGATATAGGATTTTAAATAAAATGATGCCCATGGAAACAGTGAATATTGCTGCTTTCACGGGCATTTCTGTATGCTATAAAACAGTTCGCTTCTCTTTCTTTTAAGATATACCATGCGTCCCCCAATGGAAATGTCACCGTCATTCCGATATCCGATGGTCATGATTATGCCAAAAAACAGTTATCCCGAAGTTTAAGCCGCTCCCGTATATACAAATGGGTTGAGGTAAAACTTCAGGATAACCGTGTTCACAATTTCATTACATCAAAAGAAAATGCTTGGTATCAACATCCGCGTTATTCTACCGGATTGTCGCCGGTTCACCCCTTACTATCGTGGATCAACACATCAGATTGCCGGATTGACGTTAGGGAAACGTAACATTTTCATACACTGTATCAGCCCATAAAGAAGCTCTTCTGCCTGAGTCTGACACGAAAAAGTATACTTTATGCATGGACCACGTCAGGTCGACTGGGTTTCTCTGCCGGAGAAAAACCACAGCCAGGGATTGCGAGGAATATCCGATATCTGAAAGCACAGTTAAAACGCCGGAATTATCTAAATTATGACCATTAACGTAAGAAGCAGTTATCCCTGGAGGATCGCCGCTCTGCATTGTAGCTTTGACATCGGCCGTTACCAGGCTACCTTTCGCTTTAACTCCAAATATTGCTCCTGAGGAAGTATCATAAGATAGCCTGCAGGTAACATCTTTGATATCCAAGGAAAGTTGCTGTCCGCTGGATGAAATGTCACCGTTAGCAAAATCAGGAAGAGACGCCGGTCCGGTGGGACCAGTGGGACCGATGTCGCCCTGCGGACCTGTGGGTCCATCAGCGCCGTCTGCTCCGGCAGCACCAGTGGGGCCGATGTCGCCCTGCGGACCTGTGGGTCCATCAGCACCGTCTGCTCCGGCAGCACCGGTGG
>CAYLLJ010000027.1:0-1700 GCA_964384725.1 uncultured Oscillospiraceae bacterium
GGTTGCAATGACAGTATAATCACTGCCGTCTCTCACAACAGCGCCCTTGCCTATCCTGATATTGCTATCCTCCTCATAGATTCCCGGAACAGCAGATCTCCCCAACCTTACGTATACGGGTCCATCAAGTGATGCTGCTTCCCTTATCAGTTTTTTAGCCGACATTCCATCAGATGGGCTGATAACGATCATGCCCGGGATAGTCCTCATAAGTGCAATGTCTTCTATTGCCTGATGGCTTCCTCCATCTTCACCTACAGTGATTCCGGCATGTGTTGCACAGATCTTGACGTTTGCCTTTGTATATCCGATAGAATTTCTGATGATTTCGAAGGCTCTTCCTGCTGCGAACATCGCAAAGGTACTTGCAAATACTATCTTTCCCGAATGTGCCAGACCTGCCGCGGCACCGTAGAGGTTTTGCTCTGAAATTCCCATATTGAAGAACCGATCAGGATACTTTCCTGCAAAATGTGTCGTCATTGTTGACTTTGACAGATCCGCGTCCAGTACTACTACATCCTTATTATTTTCACCAAGCTCAATGAGAACTTCTCCGTAGGCCTGTCTTGTTGCCATTTTTTCAGACATTACCATTCACCTCCTAATTCTGTCACTGCATTCTTAGCTTCGTCATCATTCGGTGCTTTTCCATGCCATCCGGCATTATTCTCCATAAAGCACACTCCTTTTCCCTTAGATGTTTTTGCAATGATTGCTGTGGGCATTCCTTTGGTATCACGAGCTTCCTTCAGTGCATTTACGATTTCCTCCATATTGTGACCGTCTATATTGATCACATGAAAACCAAAACTTTTGAATTTCTCATCAACAGGCCTGACGGTCATGACTTCGTCATTCTTCCCGTCTATCTGCAATCCGTTCCAATCGATTATTGCCGTCAAATTATCAAGCTTGTAATGCGCTGCAGCCATTGCTGCCTCCCAGATGATTCCCTCCTGCAGTTCTCCGTCCCCCAACAGAGCGTATACTCTTGCCGGAGACTTGTTTAGTTTGTTTGCCATAGCCATACCGACTGATGCGGAAAACCCCTGTCCTAAAGAACCTGTCGACATTTCAACACCCGGCACCTTCTTCATGTCCGGATGACCTTGCAGCCTCGAACCTAATTGGCGGAATGTTATAAGCTCCTCTTCAGGGAAGAACCCTCTGTGAGCTAATGTTGCATATAAAACAGGGGTGGCATGCCCTTTTGAAAGAACAAATTTGTCTCTGCCCTCCATTTTCGGATCATCCGGGTTAATGTTCATTTCATTAAAATACAATACAGTCAAAATATCCGCTGCGGACAGTGATCCTCCCGGGTGTCCGGAACCTGCATGATATGTTTCTTTTATGATATCAACCCGTATATCACATGCAATTTTTTTTAGTTTTTCATAATCGATAGCCATACTCATTTCCCTCCTGCTCTGCTTAAAACAACCTTAATCATAAAGAGCGGCAGCGCCGCCATTCTTTTATATCTGCCGGGTTCCTGAATCAAACGGTAAAGCCATTCCAGCCCGTGATTGCGATAAAATTCAGGAGCCCTTTTCAGTGTACCGGCCCATACATCAAGACTTCCGCCTACGCCGATAGCACATTTAGCCTTCAGCTCATTGCCATAGCAGGCTATGAATTTCTCCTGCTTGGGAGATCCCAAAGCGACACACAGGAAATCGGCTACCGAATCATTG
>CAYLLJ010000027.1:1819-12818 GCA_964384725.1 uncultured Oscillospiraceae bacterium
AAAAAAATAGATTGCTCTGTCTCTTCAAGATACCCTAATATATGTTCAAGAAAATCTATTCCGGTTACTCGTTCAGAAAGCGGCATGCCCATAATCCTTGACGCATACACCAACCCGATACCGTCGGGGATGATCAGGTCTGCTCCTTCTATTATTGCTTTTAATTCCGGATCTCTTGACGCATTGACAATTATTTCAGAGTTGGGTGTCACAATCATACTGCAATCCGGTGTTTTCATCAGTTCTCTGAAAATTTCCATAGCCTCCCGGGTATTTACCATATCCACGGGAACATTTAAGATTTGTGTTCTTTTACTGTTATTTCTTGTCATTTTTCTTTTACTTTCTGTTTCATCAGTTCTCTGATCAGCGTCTCATTATTATCAAGCTTTTTGATTAATACATCAATGCGGCTGTGTACTTTTTTCTTTATGGCATCCGCCTGTGTAACAGTCTTATCGAATTCCTCAATAAAAAATTCGTTTTTGAAATCGTAGACACTGCACATAGCTTTCATATCGATGGAATGCATAAAAGAATTTATCTTAGGGTCATAAGATATCGCAATCATCGGCACACCCATGATAGCTGAATGGATCAGCGCATGAAGACGAACACCTACAAGAACATCCATATTACCGATGATGCTTAACATTTCATTTGTCAGATATTTATGCTTTATACAGCAGACATCTTTTTCGAGCCTTTTTTCAATTTCTTCAATTACAGCCATATCCTCAGAATAATGAAACGGTATAAGTACTATCTGCGCATGATATTCCTCAATGAGCCGCCGCATGGAAATGCACAGTTCGTCAACAAAATTGCTTTTGGTATTTTTCTCCCTAATGGCAAAGCCGACGGTAATTTTGTCCGAATCCGGTATAAAGCCTTCCCGCATCAGAATTTCTCTACCAATTGCAATATCCGCCTTTTTTATTCTTAGTACGGGATCAGCTGTTACAATAATATGATCCGCTTTCACACCTATTTCAATCAAAAGCTCTCTGGAAGCCTCATCCCTTACAACGATGCCATGTGCCTTTTTCAATGTTAAGGCCGTCAGCCTCCTGTTGATCTTTGAAAGAATAGGTCCTATACCCTGGCTATAAATAAATACTTTTTTCCGGAAAAAGAAAGCCATCCACATAATCATCAAATAGTACAGAATGCTTCTTTTACTGGTAACATCCTGCAGGAGACTCCCTCCGCCGCTGATCAGCAGATCACATTTTCGAACTGCATTTATAATATCCTTGATTGACTTGCGGTTTACCGAATGCACTCCGTATTTCTGTGCGGTATTATCCGGTTTTTGAGACAACACGGTAATTTCAATATCTTCCAATTTCTCTCGAAGGTTGTCCACAACAGCACTGAGTATGGATTCATCTCCGATATTGTTAAATCCGTAATAGCCTGAAATCAGTATACGCATCATCTAATTTATCTGCCTTTCCAGCTTTTTATAAAGCATATGTCCAAGCTCAAAAATGAGAATGCCAATAATTCCGATTGCTATTCCAAACAGGAGCGAATAACCGGTTCTGACAAATCCAAGGTAAAGTGGTGTCCTTATATGCATGAATGTATTGACTACAGAGGTCATTCCAATGACAGAAGCAAGCCCGAACAATATCGGCCAAAGCTTAAACCTGCGAATTGAAGTATAAACAAGCATCATAACCGCAGGAAACGCAAAAAGGAATTCCTTGCTTCTTGGTCTGGCGATGAGGTTGTCCTCAAGAAGATTTCTGAAAATCATCTCCATGCCGGAAACCTGTATAGAAGAGTCATGTCCCGTCCGTTCGATATAGTAGTATCCGATGCCCAGCAGAACAATGCCAAGAAGGATCATCCAAATTTTGATGCTTGCATTCATCATGTCTCTTAGGTCATTGTATTCCAGTTTGCCGGGGTATTTTTTATTTTCTCCGAAACCGTAATATGCCAAGTATGCCATTATGAAGAAGATTAGTGGTAGCAGCTGAGCTAATTTAACCCCTCTGAATATGTCAATTTCAAGCATATAATTCACCGAGGAAATCGGTGCGGCAGTCATCAGGCCTCCAATAAGAGATATAAAAACGCCTATTATAAGTATCAGTATGCCGCTGCCGACAATCTTCGGCAGCCGTTCCTTCCGATTTGCAGTATCTGTAAGCTCCTTGCTCTGCCTCACTATAAACAATGTCGCTATACTTGGAAAAATTACAGCTGCGGCAAATGATGTGATCAGTTCAGCATATCCCGGCATCACTGCAAATGCGCCTGCAGCCCCAAGCGCTCCCAAGATAAACAGAGCCGCTTTCAATCTCCTGCTGATTGGCAATATACTTCGAATCAGCAAAACAGCAGCAGCCGCGCAGCCGAGTGCCATGGCAATCTTCTCCCATAAGCTTACCTTATACTGATCTATTATGGAAGCTTTGTTTCCCAATTCTATACCGTGCTCTGCAAGTCTGTTTTCAAGGTTTGCAAACATAGTTTTATACTCATCAAGGTCGGTCACATAAACGTGCTGATCCTTGAATTCTTTTATCGGTTTGAAATAAATAAGTCTGACATTACGCTCAACCACCGCTCTGAATAAAGTGTTTTCAATCTCCTTTGCTCCTTCATAGCCATAATACTGATATCGGTTCTGTATATAATCCCAGACACTGAAAATTCTGATCGCATTATAACCGGTGCTCTTAACGATGTCATTTACACCTAATTGGAGAATATTCTGCAGCTGAGTGGTGTTTTCGATCAAACCGATAGTAACATTATTATCTGTAATATATTCTCTTGCTGCTTCGATGCCGTCATCATAACCAATCACGCCTTCTCCCCCGACTATCATGTATTCGGGCACCTTGTCCAATTTTTCGTAGCTGTTGATTACAGCATTCGCATACTTTGTATCATTCCAATCTGTATAGCTCGAAGTTCTCGGTATGATGTCCATTCCTGCATCCTCGACTATCTGAATCTTGGAAGGAAGCATTCCGTAATTGATATACATAAGTTTTGAGCTTACTATTTCATCCTTTTCAATAAAACCCTTCTTGTTAGAGCTCATATATTTGTACTTCTCGGAATAAAGTGTCTGTTTTGCCGTTCCATCCAACACTATATATCCCCCGTCACCGTTTTCTTTTATATAATAATTCTCCGGTTGATAGCGTTCTTTCACGCTGTCAGCAATAAAATCAAATATTTCCGGCGAAGCCGCTTCTATCAATACATCATATTTATCATAGCCATGATTCGTTAGCTCGCTGATGAAATCCGCCGTATAATGAGACTGCCAGTCCGCATCCTTCATGATCAGATCCATGACGGCCGCATCAACCGGAAAATCTGTATTCTCTATCAGGCTTACCATACTTTCTTCAGAAAGCCCGACTTTATTAATTCCCATTTTTTTAAATTCTCTGAACCACCATAAGATATCATGCTCTGATTGAGCTGCCATAGCTTCTATTTCGTTATAATCCAATACGATGTCATATGTATTGTTACTGTTCTCTACAGAAAATCTGCCCCCGATAATAGTAAATGATACTATTACAGCGACGGCAATAATGAATAGTAAGATCTTGTTTTCCTTGATTAATTGCTGCATCCCCTGTACCCTTCCTTTGAATGTAAATAGCTATTTACGATTATACCCTTTTTTGTTCCTTTAGTAAATACAGTATAAAAAAAGTGGCTGACGCCACTTTTCCGCTTATCGAACAAGAAAGATTTTACTATTCGATAAAAAAGCGAAAAGATTTAAATTCTTTTCGCTTATATGATTAAATTATTGTAAAGAATAGGGCCCGCGTATCATAACAAAAATATCCGTTAAAGCGTATATTCCCCTTCCGTCATCCCTCGGGACAAGCAGCAGATGATTCAAACTGACATTCTGTCCGGTGATAAGATCCTGGCCGGCTGTAAGATCAGATACGCCGTTTGCGCCATTGTCGATTGCGGATGCCTCACCGCTGCGGAGAATGATTTCTGTTCCCTCCCCGCCAAGCACTAACTGACCGGCTTCGACTTCTACCACGGTATATTCGTTTGAAGTACCGCCATTTCCTGAATACTTTGCTATCTGACTGTCTACATAGCTCTTCGTTACAACCGGGTCATTTTCCGAGCCCGGTGTGTCAGCTGCAGCTGCCGCCGCCACAGTCACAGCAAATACTGAGAAAATGATTGTCAGGGCTGCTGCGATTCTTTTCATTCGTTCCTCCTTGCTTGTTAATTTCACGTTATGCTGTGTTGCTGGTTTGTTCGTGTTTGCTTACGTATGTTAGATACGTGCGCTTCACTCTCACTCGCCGCGCCAAGCCTACCGTGAAATTTACTGCGCAACCTTTTTGTTAATTTCACGTTTTCCGTGAAACTTCCTGCGCAAACCTAATCAGAAGTCAATTATCCCTAAACTAATTGTCAGCGCTTCATTTACTTCTGTTATAATATCTTCTTCAACTTTTCCGATTTTTTCTTTTAACCTCTTTTTATCGATCGTCCTCAATTGTTCCATCAGAACCACTGAATCTTTGTTCAATCCATGGCCTGGCGCCCCAATTTCAACATGAGTGGGTAACTTTGCCTTATTGATCTGTGAGGTTACCGCTGCTACGATTATCGTAGGGCTGTATTTATTTCCAATATCATTTTGAACGACAAGGACCGGCCTGACTCCGCCTTGTTCGGAGCCAACGACGGGGCTCAAGTCTGCAAAATAAATATCGCCTTTTTTAACTATCAAGTCATTCACTCTCCACTAAATAGATTTCATAGCTTTCAAGATCTCTTCTATCCTTTTCAAGCCCTTCTTCCGACAGGCTTAGATTGAGCAGTCCCATTTCCTGATAACCGGTTTCCATTTCTTTTATTATTTCTATTGTTAAACCATTTCGGATTTTTATAAATTCAGACATTTGTTCACCTCAATATTTTTCATGCAACAAACAGATATACAACGATTCTGTCTTCTATTATAATTGCTGATAAGTATTAGTGTCAAATGCCTTATTTCTCCAACGTTTCCAGGTCATCTAAGGTTCTCTTGATAGCCAGAGCCATCATGTTTGCTATGTCTGAAGCAATTAAACCATACTCTCCCATAAAGTTTTTCGCTATGTCGCCTGCCAGTCCATGCAGATATACTCCTGCTATCGCTGCGGCTTTTAGTGATAAACCCTGCCCTAAAAGAGCTGCAATGACGCCGCTTAAAACGTCTCCGCTTCCGGCTGTCGCCATTCCGGGATTTCCTGTAGTATTAATATATGTTTCCCCGTCGGGTGTTGCCACAACACTGCCGGCACCTTTAAGTACAGTTACGGCTCCCGCAGAGGCTGCCAACTCCCTTGCTGATTGTAGCCTGTCCCGGTTAATTTCAGCGGTTTTTCGGCCTAAAAGTTTAGCAGCCTCACCGGGATGTGGAGTTATGATTATATCAGCCTTAGCTTTCTTTATAACATCCAAATCACCCCGAAGAAGGTTTAACCCATCCGCATCCATCATATCTAAAATATTTCTGATTAATATTCCGCTCTGTTTCTCAACCCCCAACCCGGGCCCGACGGCAATGGCCGAATATTGCGTCAGATCCTCAAGTAAACGCTCTCTGGGTATACAGGTTGCTTCCGGCACCCCTATCTGCAGAATGGGAAAAAGCGCCTCTGGTATGGCTACTCTGACAAGGCCTGCCCCTGTTCTTAATGCGGCCCTTGCGCATAACACGGCGGCTCCCGCCATTCCCACCGATCCGGCAACGATTAAAATTTTTCCGCAATCACCCTTATGTATATCCTGTTTACGCTTCTTAATAAAAGTATTGACAAAAGCTTCCGTAATTAAACCATCTTTTTTCATTTTCTTTTTCCCCTTATCAAATGGATCATCTTGCTTTGGCGTCAGCTATTATATGGAGTTTCTCTATACTCTTTAAAGGCGGCAGTCTTCACCTTGGAATACCCATTCAAAGAATTGTTAAATCCCTAAAATTAACGTTGCCAAAGCAAAATATGTCAAGACGGATATCATGTCTGTAAGCGATGTGATCATAGGGCTGGCCATGAGTGCAGGATCCAGGCCTATTCTTTTTGCTGCCAGCGGCAGCAAGCCGCCTAATATTTTTGCGGCCATAATGACAATCAACATTGAAATGCAAACGGTAAATGCAATCAAATACCCTTCGCCGTCTATAAAAATTATTTTTACAAAATTCAATATACTGAGACCCAATCCTACCAGTAAGCTTACTCTTAATTCTTTCCAAAGTACCCTTGTGGCATCTTTCAATACCACATCACCTAAAGCCAAACTACGGATGATCAAAGTTGATGACTGAGCACCGGAATTTCCTCCGGTTCCCATCAGCAGCGGCAAATACGCAACAAGAACTATTACCTGGGAAAGTATATCCTCGAACTTCGTAATAATAAAACCTGTGATCATCAAAGCGCACATAAGGAAAAAAAGCCATGGGAACCTGTTCTTAACATGCTTCCAGACACTCGTGTCAAGATATTCCTCGGTTGAAACGGCAACACCGGCCATCTTATGAAAGTCTTCTGTAGTTTCTTCGTCGATAACGTCCAATATATCATCAACAGTAATAATACCTACAAGCCGCTGTTCATTGTCTACTACCGGCATTGCAAGAAAACCATATTTTTTAAATAAATCTGACACGTACTCCTGATCATCAAGTACATTTACATAGACCATGTCCTCATGCATGAGTTCTTCAAGTTGTATATTATCATCCGATACAACTAATGTCCTCAGAGATACGATGCCCAGTAATTTTCTGCCTTCATCTTTCACATAGCAAGTATAGACAGTTTCTGTATCCATGCCTACTTTTTTAATATAAGTTAGAGCTTCTGCAACGGTCATATCCTTCCTTAAGCTTATATAATCCGGCGTCATAAGACTTCCGGCACTTGTCTCAGGATAGTTCAGGAAGGTATTTATCGTCCTTCTCTCATCCTTTGTGGTCTTTTCAAGTATTTTATCAACCACATTGGCGGGAAGCTCTTCAAGGACGTCGATCATATCGTCGAAGGCCAGTTCATCCATAATATACTGGATTTCTCTGTCTGTAATACCTGCAATAATATCTATTTGATCATCGATCGGAAGGTAAGCAAAAACCTCTACCGAAACATCTTTGGGAAGAGTTCGAAACAAAATTGTTGCTTTTTCAATTCCAAGTTCCTCGATAACCTCTTCTAAGATTTCCGCAATTTCAACTGTATTATTCTCTAATATTTCATCTCTTGCTCTGCTGTATTTTTTTGATTTTAGTAATTCAATAATGGTCTTGATAATTCCATCCATTGTGAATTCGTTTTCCATGGGACTTACCTCCTTGCTGCGTTAAATATAAACTGTGCCACTGCAGGAAAATGCCAAGTCCCGGCTCAAACTGAATAAAGAAGAATGACTGCCTTAACGGCGTCGTGAAGATACAGTGAAAGCAAAGACTTTACCATTTTCAAATAACATATTCATCCGCTCGTGACTCGGCCCTAAATCCATTACTCTCACTCCTTTTAGATTTTTTTATGTCAGACGCACCTTTTAATCATGGTCTAACTCTGTCTTGTATTTTAAACAGGGCGAAGGATATTCCCCGCCCTGTTTAATATACCCTATTTTTATACTATATTGCAAGTATTTTATACTTCAATCTTCAAGAACAGCTCCCGTATTTGCTGATGTTACCAGTTTGGCATAACGTGCAAGGTATCCCGACTTGACTTTTGGCTCTGGTTTAATATAATCTGACATTCTTGATGCGATCTCCTCGTCAGAAAGTGAAACAGAGAGCTTTCTCCCCGGAATATCGATATTAATTATATCGCCGTTTTTCAGCAGTCCAATGAGGCCGCCGCTCATTGCCTCCGGAGATACATGTCCGATTGAAGCTCCTCTTGAAGCACCCGAAAATCTGCCGTCAGTGATGAGCGCAACGTCTTTGTCCAAACCCATTCCCGCAATAGACGAAGTTGGCGAGAGCATTTCTCTCATTCCCGGTCCGCCCTTCGGTCCTTCATATCGAATCACTCTTATATCACCTTTTTTTATCTGTTTTGCCCAGATTGCTTCAGACGCCTCCTCTTCGGAATTAAATACTACAGCCGGTCCGGAATGCACGAGCATTTCTTCTGCAACTGCAGATTCCTTTACAACAGCCCCGTCTTCAGCCAGATTGCCTCTCAGTATAGCAAGTCCTCCCCGATTTCTATACGGTTTATCTATCGGCATAATTATGTTGTAGTCTTTTACCGGCGTATTCGAAATATTATCTCCGATTGTCAGACCGGTTACGGTTATACAATCCTTATTGATAAGGTCTTTTTTAGAAAGTTCGTTCAGTAATGCCGGAACTCCGCCGGCTCTGTGGAGATCCTCTATGTGGTGATGCCCGCTGGGGCTGAGTTTTGCGATGTACGGTGTCTTTTCACTGATCTTATCGAATATCTCAAGGTCCAGTTTAATACCTGCTTCATGCGCAATAGCCGGTAAATGAAGGACCGTATTTGTCGATCCGGCCATAGCCATATCCACTGTTATTGCATTCCTGAACGCATTCTCAGTAAGTATATCCCGAGGCTTAATATTCCTCTTTACCATTTCCATTACTTTTACGCCGGCCATCTTCGCAAGACGAATCCTTTCGCCGCTATCGGCTAAAGCCGTGCCGTTGTATGGAAGTCCTAATCCCAGCACTTCCGTAAGACAATTCATACTGTTTGCGGTGAAAAGACCGGAACAGGAACCGCAGCCGGGGCAGGCATTCAAGGCGACCTCTTCCAGTTCATCTTCTGTACAGGTGCCGTTTCTGAATGCTCCGATTTTTTCCATCACGCTATTAAAATCAAGAACAGTTCCTTCTGAGTAACCGGCTCTCATAGCTCCTCCGCTGATAACTACAGCCGGTATATTTAAACGAGCCGCGGCCATAAGCATACCGGGAACTATTTTATCACAATTCGGAATCAGAACAAGACCGTCAAAAGCATGACCTTTTGCCATCGCTTCAATGGAATCCGCCACAAGTTCTCTGCTGGCAAGAGGATATTTCATTCCGTCATGTCCCATTGCGATTCCGTCACATATACCGATAGAAGGGAATTCTATCGGGGTTCCCCCTGCTAAAGAGACACCCTTTTTTGCAGCTTCTGCAATACGATCAAGCAGCATATGACCTGGAACTATCTCATTTTGAGAGTTTACTATTCCGATAAGCGGACGATCTATCTCTTCCCGAATATAGCCCATACCATACAGAAGTGTTCGTACCGACGCACCGGAAGGACCATTCTTAATCTTATCACTGTTCATCTAAAAACCTCCATTGTGTTTATTTCAATCCATAATCGTAATTTGCCGAATGATTTATTTTTCGGATGCGGATATTATATCTTAATCTTTCATTAAGGTCAAAATTTTCATCAATTTTTCCGAATAGGCTGCAAATTTTCGTATAAGGTCTATATCCCCCTGCACAGCATCTGAATGATTTTACGCCGTGTTCCATTTATCATAGATATGATTGAGTATGTTTTCGGCGAAACACTTTGCTCTCATTTCGACCTCATCAAGTTTCAAGATGCTTCCTGAGCTATTTGCTGTTTCCATTATTGCAAAACGACTTGGCAGAATAAAGGTCTTATTCATATTAAGCCCGCTGATAAGCTGCTGAGCCACTATATCTCCTCCGCTGTAACCGGAAACGATAATGCTGAATAAATATTTATCGTAAAATTTTGTCATTTTAAGCAATGCAGTGAGACGGTTGATCACGGCGGCAAGGTTGGCGCTGATTGCATCATTATAGTTAGGGCAGATCATCACCAATGCATCGCAATCGATTAATGCAGGATATACCTGATCTACTATGACTCCGCCATAAATGCAGCCTGCTGATTCACCAAAATGCAGGCAGGTTGTATATGGACACCCTATACAGTCCATTATGGTTCCGTTTCTTAAGGAAATTTCAGTAAGTGCACAATTATTCAGATGTTCTTTGACAAGATTCCAGAGCTCCAATGTGTTTGACCTTTTAAAATGGCTGGCATGCAAAGCTAAAATCTTGGGCTTTTTCTTTTTGGGCGGGTTAAAATTCATTATTTGTTCGACCAAAGCTCTTCCCGAGTGAATATAAGCCCCGAAGGTGTCTACATCCAGTATTTTTGCCACTGTATTATAATTATCCAGAGATTTTGTCCCCTCCACCAAAGGCTTTCCGGGGAAAGTACATCCTGAAAGGTTGGCACTGAAAGCCAGCTCTCTCCCGACAGATTTTGTAAAAAGCTCACTGTTTCCGTCAATTATAATCCCTCCGACACTCCCTTCAAAACAATCCGGGTTAAGTCTGATTTTCTTGAGAATCCCATAAAGCTCTAAATTGATTCCGGATTCACCCAAAGAAACAGCAAAAAGGATTCTCTTATTCCTGAAGTCAAAAAACTCATCAGCGGTGGTAACCGTTTCATAGGAATATCCCTCAAGGCTGCTTTCCAATATACTGTTGAGCCGTTTCGTTTTGATCTGTTCACGGCAATGCGGTCTTATTACTATGATGTCAAACATGTTTTACCCCCGTTTTTTGCCTTCCATTCGATTTCCTCAATTTATCAGTCAATCCGTTTCAGTTCCTCATGTGCGTATTCAATTCTGCGGAATAAGGCCTCCGGCAGAGAAATAGATTCAAGCTCCACACCTGATGCTGTCATTCTGTTTCTGGCACCTAAAAACACACCCCCAAGGTAGGTCGAACTGTAATGCCATTCCCCTCTCAATGTCAGCAGCAGTGATATTACGCCGGAAGAAAGTGCAGGAGCTATATATGGTTTATAACCGATTTCTCTTGTTCTGATATTTGCTTTAACAGTCAGATCTGTAAGTTCTTTTGACAGTTTGTCATCGTAATGCTCAATGCTGTTGGCGATCACTAAATCATTGCCATGCGGTCCAAAAGCCCGGCCTTCGG
>CAYLLJ010000027.1:12851-13168 GCA_964384725.1 uncultured Oscillospiraceae bacterium
AGCCCGGCTGTTCATGACTCCAAGACCGTAGCCTTGAATCTGGAACGGTTTTAATCCATTTCCGTCGATTATTCCCGCCTCATTCATGTTACTTTCTAAATAAACAGCTCTGCATAAGGGATCAACAGGATCAGATACCACGGCGAAAAGACCGCCGAACTGCAGTGTCCTTGCTAATACAGCATATTCCTTAATGATCTCCCTGTTTGCTTCGTATTGGATCATTCTTACATCTTTAACATCTGAACCTACGGAAGGTACTGATTTTGATGCGCAGAAAATTAATAGATCACAGTCAAAAATTTCGTTTTTTTCCA
>CAYLLJ010000028.1:0-206 GCA_964384725.1 uncultured Oscillospiraceae bacterium
AGTTGTCTCCTCGCAGCCTCCCCAGACTTCTTCTCCTAAATCTGGTCTCGAACTGTGTATCAATCCCACCAAGTCTCCGCCGTCATCGATGATGATGTTCGGCTTGTGGGACAATGTCATTTCGATATGCCTGTTGTATTCCTTACTCGTAGCACCATGATATGCATAGACCTTCATTCCATTTGCCGCCAGCGCTGCCGCCACAT
>CAYLLJ010000028.1:216-1783 GCA_964384725.1 uncultured Oscillospiraceae bacterium
GCCTGTTACGGACATTTCCGCTCCTCCGGCTGCCAGAACCTCACATAGATATGCGGTCTTTGCTTCCAGATGCACAGATAGTGAGATTCTTACACCCTGAAAAGGTTTTTCAGCTGAAAGCTGTTCTTCCAATCCGTTCAAAAGCGGCATATTATTTTTAACCCACTCTATTTTCTGCCTGCCCGAAGGAGCAAGACTTATATCCCTGATTTCATTCTGTTTCATATAATACCTCCATAAATACTCGCAAATTATTTATTTACCTCTATTTCAAACCTGTACTGAAATTCTTTCAATCGTTTTCTTCGCAATTTGTAATCAGGCATTGCTTGTTCTACAATCGACCAGAAATCCGCAGAATGATTTAATTCCCTTATATGAGCCAATTCATGCACTACTACATAATCTATGAGCTCCTCCGGCACAAAAATCAGCCTGTAAGTAAAGTTGATATCCCCCTTACGATTGCAGGAACCCCATCTGCTCTTTGCACTGTTGACCTTGATATTGCCATGCCGGATTCCCATCCTGCTTGAAAAAAATTGGCATTTAAGCTTGATATATTCTTTTGCTTGAAATTTATAATCAGCTTCTTCCTTAGCGGTCAGTTCAATGATCTTCCTTGATGCATTTCTTTCCAAGATTTTTTTCTGTGAGTTCAGGATCCAATCCTGTTTTCTTGTTATAAAATCTTCGATATATGTTGCTTTTGTCCTGAGCGGCGCCCGTACTTCTACCGCGCCATCCTGTCTTACATAAAGTGCAAGCGTTTTTCTCTTTGAGCGAATCAGTTCATAATCTATCATGATCTATCACTCGGCAAAAGCATCCTTTGTAAATGGAGATGCTGCATCGATATGACCCATCAGGCTTTCCGGAACCTCTCCGTCAATGAGGAATTGTACCTGCTGTACCTCATCAAAGGAATTCAGCAAGGTGTTAACAATCTGTCCGATCAAATAGGATTCCTCAAGTGAGCCGCCGTGAAGTCCGTTGCCTTCAAGATCGACATAAACAGTATTGCCTTGCAGATATACATCGTTGAATTTTATCTTATCTGTGATCATTGTGCTGTAGCCCTCTTCAGGAGGAGTTTTCAGCAGGTTTAAAACATTAAAATATGCATCGCCCGGCATTGCTGAGAATTCGCTTTCGTATACCATATATCTCTCCAACGATTCATCTCCTGATGCTGCATATTCTTCATTGGCGAAAAACAGAGCGGCACGGTAATCCTGTTCCGTTATCCCAATATCGTTGTCCGGTTCATCTGTACCTGTATTTGAGCCGCACCCCGTCAATCCGAACATGCTTAGAGCAAGGATCAAACACGATATGATAAGCCATTTTTTATTATTTCTCATAATTCATCCCTTGTATGATATATGACGAAGCCAATAATCATACCTACCCTTTCTTTTCCGCTTAATATTCCGTACATTTACATAACCGCGACAGAGTTTAAGCCGGTAAATTACACATTATCAATTTTTATATTTTTATCATCATTATATTATAATAATTTACAGACTGGTTTGCAATGAGGATTTATTTAAGGCATGCGGGC
>CAYLLJ010000028.1:1793-13094 GCA_964384725.1 uncultured Oscillospiraceae bacterium
TTAATTAAAGATTGCTGAGAGAATATTTATATTCTCAGCAAGCCCTGTTTGCCATAAGGAAGTCAACAAGTTCAGACATGGGAAGAGTACGATCGAATTTCAAGGGAATTTTATAGCGCCTGCAGAAACTGGTGATCAATGAATCCAGCATAGCCCACTGCACCGTTAAAAATTTCTTTTGTTGTTTCTGAAGTTCAGAAATCACCTCATAACTGCTTTCATCCTTTAAATATCCTGCGATTATCAGGTAATCAAACGATTTATCCTGTGCAATATTCAGTGCTTGCTGCCTGTTCGCGGCAATACCTGCAACATCAATCGTCTTTGTAAGGCGAAGGTATTCAGCTAATTCTTTAGCCCTGTCAGATAAACGATCCGACAAAATAAGTACTTTGATTTGATCATCAATAAATGTATTATGGTTACCTTTCATATTTTCCTCCAATATTTAATACTTTTAGAATACATTGTAGTACACTCCCAGTCAGTTTTCAAGTCCCCTCGTATTCTGTAAGATTACTGTAAAGGAGGCTGTATGAATATGCGAATGGATAAAAAAGCCCTTGGGGCAGCTATTAAGGCTACACGCGTAGAAAACAAAATAACTCAGGAGCAGCTTGCGGAAATGATAGGAATAGCTCCTTCACATGTAAAACAACTTGAGGCTGGTAACAGAAGTCCTTCAATAGAAGTTTTATATAAATTAGCGCATACATTAAATTTTTCAATAGATGAAATCTTTTTTCCGAAGAGAACAGATGATAAACAGCTGCTTTATAAAATTGAACGCAGTCTGCAGGATTGCAGCGTTCATGACCTGAAAGTCGTCTATTCAACGATCAGCGCTTTGAAGGATAAGGAAGCTAAAGAAGATTAAAGTATTAGACGGTTATAGTACGATTCTGGATTAGATAATAGGAAATTAAAATATAAATCTACAAATCCATGATTTGAATCTATGATTTGTAGATTTATTACGTATAGCTATTTATTTAAGTGAAGCTGCGTCAAAAGATAGATTCCCGCTCAGAATCAAAGCGGACTTTTGCACTTCGGGCATCTTGCACTGATTTTACCCTCTTTGGTAGGCACACGTACTGATGTATTGCAATTTGAGCATTTTACAAGACGATGATCGACCAGTTCCAATATCTTTGTTTTATCCAATCCGACTACGGCGTCATTTCCTATTAATATCGCAGGTACACCTGTGATATTTCTGCTTGTCATTTCATAACGTGCCTGCGGGTCCGCATTTACATCTTTTTCAATAAAGTGAATTTTGTTTTGAGCAAGAAAGTCTTTAGCCATTTTGCAATAAGGGCACGTATTTGTGGTTAATACTGTTACATTCTTCATTTTATACCTCCGAGACACGATCAATTTAATGTATTCTCTAATTTTTCAAACAAACTCTTTTGTTCATCTGTAAGATTTGCCGGTATCCTTACGAGGATCTTAACATACAGATCCCCTGTTTTCTTGCTCTTCAAATCTTTGATGCCTTTTCCTTTCAGCCTGAACATTGTATTTGGCTGTGTCCCTGCCGGAACAGTATATGATACTTTATCCTTAAGTGTCGGAACAATGATTTTTGTTCCAAGAGCAGCTTGAGCGACAGTGACAGGCATGTCGATATATATGTCAGGTCCCTTTCGGGTAAATTTGGCATGTGGCTTTATAGCTATCTCAACGATCAGATTCCCGGCAGCTCCGCCGTTCATTCCGGGCATTCCCTGTCCTTTCAATGAAATTTTCGATCCGTTATCAATTCCCTCCGGTATAGTAACATCTATTGTTTTGTCATTCACACGTACCCTTTTCTTTGTTCCAAAAGCGGCTTCTTCAAATGTGATTGTGAGATTTGTCAGAAGATCCGCACCTTTCCCCGGCACAGGTTTTCTTTGTGCGTTACTGAATCCTCCTCTGCCGAAAATAGATTCGAGAATATCTTCAAAATTATTGCCGTCAAATCCTTGATAATGGCCGTATTCGCCTTGGTTAAAATCTCCGTATGTATGGTACTGATATCCTCCCTGGTTTCCAAAGCCTTGTCCTTGTCTTTGATGCTGCGCACTGCTGTATGCTGCATTCGGATCCACACCTGCAAATCCGAATTTATCATATTTATCCCTTTTATCTGCATCCGATAGTACTTCGTATGCTTCATTCACTTCTTTAAAATTTTCCTCCGCTTTCTTGTCTCCCGGATTCTTGTCGGGATGATACTGCATGGCCTTTTTTCGAAATGCCTTCTTTATCTCATCTACAGAAGCTTCCTTTTTCAGGCCAAGCACTTCATAGTAATCTCTTTTTTCCGCCATTGCAAATCCCTCCCTTCTATGTTGATACTGATTTACAATATAGCACTGCCGAATTATATATTCAGCAGTGCCGATAAGACCCTACACTATATATTTACCACAAATAGTTCGCGATAAACGACAATCGCATTTACTTCTCGCTCAATTTGTGAAACAAATTGAGTGAGAACTGAAATCTATTTTTCCTTAAGATATATCATATTCAAATTGAGCCAATATGAGATTTTGTCAGCTTGCGGATCAATGTTGATATCGATATTATTAAATACGATGAGTACCGCAATTTCTTGGTTTTCAAATGTCAGGCTCATATCTTTAAAGTCTGCTTCCTTTGGCATGCCCATGTTGCCGGGCGGATATTTATCGGTTATCCGGTCAATATAGCTGTTCATATTCTGGTCAAGAATTATTCGTTCATCAAGTTTTACTATTAAAGACGGTATCCCGTCCGAAGAGTTGATCTTCCATTCAAGCCCGTATTCACCTTTTTCCCCCTGCATTTTTGCTGTTTTGACTTCTTTTACACCATATTCCTGTAAATTGATTCCCCATTTATAACCACTGATATCAATAGGCTGCGGATTCAAATACAAGGAAGTGCCAAGGTACCCCGTTCCGCCTTTGTAGCCATCCTCGGGTTGGGGCCAAACAGGCATAAAACCAAGCTTTTCTTTAAATACATCAGTATTGGATACTGATGTTAATTCCGTATCAAACCATTCCGGCAGTTTTGGATTCTCAGCATATACGATGTAATAGATCGAATCGGTTATGGATTCGCGTACAGATAACTCCGGTTCGGCTGCTGCAGGGATTATCCGGTTATTTACCAGCATTTTTTCCTCGATAAGCAATTTCTCAAGCCGGTCTACCTGTGATGCAACAGGTAATGCATGATACCCTATCATTGGCAAAACGGCAACAATTGCGGCGGCGCATGTCAATGCTATGATAAACGGATGGGATTTCATCTTTAATATGATAAGCAGTATGGCAGACGCAGCTGCGACTGCCCAGACCAATGCGAAACTGTATTCGACAAGTTTAAGGCCGTATTCGGATAATTGTGAAACTAAAGCTCCAGCTTCAAATGCAAGTATCAGAAGAGCTGCAAAAGGATAAATTCTCCGGTAAAATATTGCAAGGCCGCTCCTATGATGTGTAACCATAATATGGAGCCACAATCCGCCAAACGAATATGCTGTTGCTATCCCGGCAAGGCGTGAGAAAGCCGGCCATGTCCCTGTCATAATAGTTCTGCCTGCCCACAGTAATAGGACTATTGTCAATGCCAGCATGATAGGTACCATTATATATACGAAAAGGACCTCGATGAATCTCGGCTGTTTCTGAGCGATTTCACGATGCGGATCGTTCATTCCCTTTCGAAAATCAGGAAAATATCCCAAAAAAATCGTAAATGCCAAAAAACCGGTCAGGGTTGCGATATACATATACACTTTTTCACTCATCTCATGATAAAGAAGTGCCTGAACCGCACCCGCAACTCCGGATGTACCTGCCATGATCACAATGCCGTAAAGTAAAGCGATAAAGAATGCTTTATGCGTCATGAAAAAGGAACGTGCAAAATCAGATTGTTCTTTCGGGTGACCGGCTGTGATAATAAAAATCAGAAAACTGATCAATATGGCAGCACCAACACGGGCAGCCGCCAAATTTGAGATAACCGAATAGCGTGTTTCCGGGTTTTCTGTATGCAATTCCCCGAAAAAGTATAAAAGAAGAAAAGTAATGGATGCGATGGCCAAGCCAATAAAATTTGCCGTTAAAAAGGCTCTTTTGCTTTTGTATCGGCTTTGTGCAATCGTTATTAGCGCCAAACTTGCTATCGCACCTAAAGCAAATGACCAGTGCAGGCAATTGAACAGGAAGTTATAAGGTTCCTGCCGGGGCCATTCAAGGTTGATCCTTATAATAGTCACAACCGCAAAGGCAAAGGCACTGATTATGGCAGCCGGAAAAGTCTCAAGAGCTTTAACTGACCCTCCAAAAACCTTAATAACAGACTGTGTAAGAGAATTCATAGTTCCCACCGCCTTTTGATGAACTCATATGTTATAGTTAATACTATATTAGTAACCAATATTTCAATCTATACTCATCTTATGCGATCAAGAAAAGGAATTTATTTATCCGGATATCGTACAAATAATTAAGCTTTACTATGAGTTATTCCTAACCTTATATTTATTCTACTGTGACTGATTTTGCCAAGTTCTTAGGTTTATCGATGTCGCAGCCCCTCAGCTTTGCGATGTCATATGCCAGCAGCTGCAGAGGGACTGCCGACAGCAGCGGTGTAAGGTCATCCGGGCAGTCGGGGATATAAAATACCTTATCTGCCTGTTTCTCGATTTGCTTGTTGCCTTCCTTGGCAAGGCCTATGACATACGCTCCTCTTGCCTTAACCTCCTGAATATTAGAAAGCATTTTTTCAAAGAGACGATCTTGAGTTGCTAAAGCAATTACAAGACTTCCCTGCTCTATCAACGCAATAGTCCCGTGCTTCAGTTCACCTGCCGCTATTGCAAAGGAATTAATATAGGAAATCTCTTTCAATTTCAGCGAGCCTTCCAGTGAAACACTTGCATCCGGGCCCCTGCCGATAAAAAACACTTGCTCCTTTTTATAGAGTCCCTTTGCTGCCTCAAGAATGTCACCTTCCGTTTTGAGAACTGTTTTCAGCTTGTCAGGAATAAGCTTCAATTCCCTAATATATTCATTATACATATCAGGAGCAAGGACACCCTTCGTGTATCCGATATATAATGCGATGAGATACATGCACATAAGCTGGGTTGTGTATGCCTTTGTTGATGCTACTGCAATTTCCGGACCTGCCCATGTATAGAATACATCATCCGACTCTCTGGCAACGGAGCTTCCCACTACATTTACCACAGATAATATCCTGGCACCTTTCTTTTTTGCTTCCCTTAGAGCTGCCAGGGTATCAAGGGTTTCCCCTGATTGGCTTATGGCAATAAACAAGGTCTTATCATCTATGAAAGGATCACGATATCGGAATTCCGATGCAACATCCACTTCAACCGGTATCTTTGCAAACCTCTCAATAATGAATTTCCCCACCATTCCGGCATGATACGCCGTACCGCAGGCGACAATATATACTTTGTCAAATCTCTCCAAGTCCTGCTTTGTCATTGAAATGCCGTCTAAAAGGATGTTTCCGTTTTTATCTAATCTGCGGTTCAGAGTTTCGAACAATCCCTTTGGCTGTTCGTGTATTTCTTTCAGCATGAAATGGTCAAATCCGTCCTTTTCCGCTGCGTCTTCATCCCAGGTTACATGAAATACATCTCTTTTAACTTCTTTCCTGTCAGCATTATAAATTTTTACCTCGTTTCGTGTCAAAACGACGGTTTCATTATTCTCTATCAGATAGATACTTCGAACATGCCTTAGCAATGCGGGAATATCCGATGCGATAAAATTACATCCATCGCCTAATCCAACGATAAGAGGGCTATCCTTTCTGACAGCAATCAGTTTATCCGGTTCTTTACTGCACAGCACACCGATTCCATATGCCCCTCTCATCTTTTCAACTGCCTTGTACACTGCATCTTCAAGGCTGCCGTCATAATAAAGGCTTATCAAATGCGCAATGACCTCACTGTCGGTTTCTGATGTAAATGTGACTCCAAGATCCTTTGTCAGCCATTCACGAAGTTCCGTATAGTTCTCAATAATGCCGTTATGTACTATGGCAATGGTTTTGTCCATACTGATGTGAGGATGGGCATTTGCATCTGATGGTGCACCATGTGTCGCCCATCTTGTATGACCGATCCCTACCGTACTGTTAAAATGCTCATTTTCCACAGCGGCCTCAAGGTTTGAAATCCTTCCTTTTTGCTTGCGCAACTCAATTTCACCGTCTTTAATAATAGCGATTCCCGATGAGTCGTAGCCTCTGTATTCAAGTTTCTTTAAACCTTCTATAATAATATCGCTGGCATTCCCGTAACCTATATATCCGACAATTCCGCACATTCGAATTCCCCCTCAGCCAAATTTCTTTGTAAGCAAAGATGCCAGGTTTTCGGCAAGTTTTGTAATCTGTTCTATATCTTTACCCTCTATCATGACTCGAACGAGCGGCTCAGTGCCCGATGGGCGAATCAGCACGCGGCCTTCTCCTTCCATAGCCTCTTCCAATCTCTTAATCTCGCCGCTTATATCCGGATCCGTTGCATACTTTTTCTTATTTTCATTCTTAATTTTTGCATTTTTAAGCACTTGTGGATAAATAGTAACTTCATCCGCTAATGCCGACGGCTTTAATCCTGAATCTTTGACAGCTTTTAATAGCTGAAGCGCAGAAAGAATTCCGTCTCCCGTAGTGGAATGATTCAGGAAAATGATATGCCCTGACTGCTCACCGCCTATGTTGCAGCCGGTTTTAAGCATGCTTTCCAAAACATACCGGTCTCCCACCTGAGTTGTGTCCACTTTACAGCCAATGCCGCCGATGGCATGATGAAAACCGATATTGCTCATGACCGTGGCCGTCACCAGATTTCCCGGAAGCTGACCGTTAATCTTCATCATTTTCGCACAGATATATATCATTTTATCTCCATCGATAATACGCCCTTTTTCATCTACGGCGATCAATCTATCCGCATCCCCATCGAAAGCCAACCCAAGATCCGCCTTGGCTGACACCACCTTTTTCTGCAGTTCTTCCGGGTGTGTAGAACCGCATCGCTCATTTATGTTCATACCGTCAGGTTCATTGTGAATGGCTGTAACTTCCGCTCCCAACTCGCGAAAAACCTTTTCCGCTACTTTGTACGAAGCTCCGTTTGCACAATCGATGACCAGCTTGAATCCGTTCAAGTCAGTGTCGATGGTCTTTTTGAGGAAATCCGCATACATAGTCAGGGCATCTTGTTCCGCTGTTAGACAGCGTCCTAATTTTTCTCCGGTAACATGGCTGTTTATATCAATATTTCTCGAAATAATATCTTCAATTTCATCTTCTATATCATCATCAAGTTTAAATCCTTCTGCGTTGAAAAATTTTATCCCGTTATATTCAAATGGATTGTGTGAAGCGGATATAACCACACCTGCATCTGCTTTCAGATGCCTTACCAAGTAAGCGATAGCCGGTGTTGGAAGGACCCCCGCTTTGATTACATTGCAGCCCATCGATAAAACTCCTGCACTTATTGCATCTTCCAGCATATCTCCCGAAACGCGTGTATCCTTTGCAATCAATACAACAGGTCTCTGCTCCTCCTTCCGAAGAACATAAGCTCCGGCCTTTCCTAAATTAAAAGCGAGCTCCGGCGTAAGCTCAGAGTTCGCAATTCCCCTTACTCCATCAGTTCCAAATAGTCTCCCCATATTCTTCCTCCTTTTTTGATTTGTAATCTATTAATATTATTGTTGTTCGTTTTCAATCTGGTTCAATGCAATGTGAACCTCTTCAGGATCTACCTCAATATGCCCAAGCTGCTTATCATAGCGAACCTGCACCTTGGCTGTTACAGAAATCAAAGACTCTGCATCAAGCTCAACGTATGGCCTTAAATCCTCTTTTTTCAGTCCGGCAATAACCATTTCGCTCCCGGATGCAATCACTGTGATCTGTGGAGTTGTGATGGCGATATTATTGACTCCGTCTATTCCTTCTATCAAGATTTCCTCCGAGGTATAAGTGAATTTCTTCGTTGCCACAGGCTTGATTTTGATATCTGCGGTTATATTCTCATACCCTGATGCAAATTCAACACCTTCGGGAAGGGGTATATCGATCGGTATACTGGATGTATTTGATACGGAGCTGACATTTATGGCTGCAGCTGTTAATACATCTATATCCTTCAAAGAGTTTTCAGTTCCTTTTATTTTTATAAATTCCGGGACATTCAGCTCCGTCACCTCATAGATCGGTGCCACTTCTCCGGTTATTTCCACAATCAATGGAACCTTCTTCACGGAGTAAAGCTTTGCGGTCACATCAATATAAGGAGAGGATAGTTTGACATTCTGAACCACATCTCCCTCGCTGTTTACTGCTGCCGCTCTCGTCTGGACCGTATTACCGTCAGCCGTAAGTTTAGACATATTTACTTCTGCTTTGATATGAGATACTGCGCTCACTTCAGATCTTGCACCGGATACCAGAATTACCTCCGGCTTAGTATTAACCTGTCCGGCTTCGATTACCTCTTCTTGCTGACCTGTAAAAATAACCTTTATCGGTTTTGCAACTTCAATAAGTTCTTCTATAACCACGTTGATTTTAACGGGATTAACCTCCAAAACCGTTACTCCTTTCGGTACTGTTACAATTACAGGAATAAAGTTTTTTCCCATGCTGTAACCGAAAAGATCAGCCTCCGCAAGAATATCCCCGGACGTGATTCCGGAAAGATCCGCTCTCTTCGCTTGAGCAACTACATCCACTGTGTATGTTGCTTCGCCGGACAGGGCGAGCCCTCTGTCTGTCAGGCTTTCCACGTTCAGGAGCCGAACCGGGATATCGGTATAAGTTTGCTTCTTCATCGGGTCAGTTACCTCTATCACATACGCCCATAACATGATCGCAATGACGACAGACACAATTTTTAAGAATGTATCACTGTTTATCATCCTTGCGCCTCCTGATCAAATCAAAAAATGGAACCTTACTCTTTTCTTCCTGTACCTGACTCAGATATATATTCAGAAGAGTTTTCTCAACCGTCTTGAGGTCAAGGAATCTTGAAAGCTTTCCATCCACTGCTATGGAAATGATACCAGTCTCCTCCGATACGATGATGGCAATGGCATCGGAATTTTCAGTTATTCCGATTCCCGCTCTGTGTCTGGTTCCCAATTCCTTGCTGAGAGTTTTGCTCTGGCTCAGAGGAAGTACGCAGCCTGCAGCAAACACTCTATCTCCTCTTACTATGGTTGCTCCGTCGTGAAGCGGTGCACCCTCATAAAAGATGTTGCCCAAAAGCTCTGTTGAAATCTCCGCATTGATCTTTGTTCCTGTCTCAGCTATATCATTCAGGATTGTTTCTCTCTCCATAATGATTAATGCTCCAACTTTATTAGACGAAAAAAAGTCCACAGCTTTTATTATCGCTGATGTGATCGTCTTAACCTTTTCTTTATCCATTTGCGCAAAAGTCGGAGTAATAAATTTACTTCTGCCTACATATTCCAATGCACGTCTCAGTTCAGGCTGGAATACGATGACCAGTGCAATAACACCAAGAGAAATAGTGTTTCTCAAAATCCAATTCAAGGTATAGAAATTCAATTGTTCAGATAAAACAGTAATGAGAACCAGAATCAGAAGCCCTTTAACAAGCTGCAATGCTCTGGTTTCCCTTATGAATCCAAGTATTTTATAGATCACGATAGCCACGATAGCAACATCAATGACATCAGTGATCCCGATACCGGAGATAATGTTCGTGAAAACTTCTGACATAAATCTCTTCTCCCTGATTCGCCGAACGGCCGCTTTATAGGCCATTTAGAATTACTAATTTATTTTAACGAAAAAAACATGAAACATCAATAGATTTTCAGGAGAAATGCCTATAAAAAGAGACGGCTTTCTTAACCGTCTCCGTTAAAATCATGTATCTTTAATATCGAGTCTCCAATAACCCGTAGTTATTATCCTTTCGTTTATAAACTACACAGGCCGTTTCGGTTTCCATATTGAGAAATACGAAGAAAGTATGCTCCAATAGTTCCATCTGCATGATAGCCTCATCGACAGACATTGGCCTCAAATCGAACATTTTTGTTCTTACGACTCTCATTTCTTCTATTTCTTCGTCGGCTACGGTTGGCAGATCCGCAAACTTCAGTTCTTTATTATCCTTATGTTTACGCTGAAGCTTCGTTTTGAATCTGGACATTTGAGAAGACAATTTCTCGACAACCCTATCCACACCGCTGTAAATATCAGTTGTCGTTTCTTCTGCTCTGAAGATAGTACCCTTTGCATTAATCGTCGCCTCGATCTTCTGTCGCCCTCTTTCCGTGGTCAAGGTAACATTGGCAACGATATCATTTGAGAAATACTTTCCCAGACGCTCAAGTTTTGATTCGATCGTCTGTTTCAGATGGTCACTGGCGTTCATGTTTTTGCTTGAAATTATTACTTTCATTTAGTGCACCCCCTATAGCATTTCGATTGGATTTACCTGATTTGGAATTTCGGGTTTGCTCAGCATTCCCTAATTATTTATACTACTTATACTACAAAACTCATGCCATTCCTCTTTTCATTCGTTAAATATTTATTCAGGCTCAATGCATCGACATTTTTTTTAATAGTCTGACAACTTAGGTCACGAAGCTACATGTTTCAGCATTTTATTATTGTTAGCTTCCTGTAAGTTTTCCGACTAAACCGATAAAACTTGAAAAAAGCCCGTATTTGTGCGGTTTGGCCTTGCAAAAGTACGGGCATTATGATACGATGTGTTTAGTCGTAAATACAACTAAACAAAGGAGGCAAAAATGTACCTCGACATTCTTGTAAAGACACCGGAAGTTCCGGGGAAAATCACCTTTCGAAAAAAGGGAGAGACCACCTATGTTGAATTTGAATATAATAGGACCTATGATCCAAAGAGGCAGTACACCACCGTAAAAAGATCGACGATCGGTAAACAGTCCAAGGCAGACCCTGGTATGATGCAGCCGAACCAGAACTTCCTGAAATATTTTCCTGACGCGGAGTTTCCGGAAGAAAAGGATAGGACCTATCGGAGCAGTTGTCTCAGAATCGGTTCAGGTATCGTGATTCGAAAGATCATGAAGGATTATGGGATCCCTGAAATGCTGGGACAGTACTTTGAAGAAAAGGATTTGGGTTTATTCCTGGATCTTGCGGCATACTCGATCATCATGGAGAACAATGCGGCTCAGTACTATCCGGACTATGCGTATAACCATCCGCTGT
>CAYLLJ010000029.1:0-4233 GCA_964384725.1 uncultured Oscillospiraceae bacterium
AAGTTATAATTATACTCTTATTATAAGATTATTCATTCCCAGTGTCCTCGAATACTCTATTGATTCTGCCATTTCCCTTATAATTTCAATGCCATGTATCTTCACTTTTTCTTCCGTATCTGAAACAAATTCTATCGGATTAAATAATATTCCGCTGTCCCTTAAACGAATCAGCACATTATCTCCCGATAACTTAACATTTACATCTATATGTTCTGTATTATTATTTTTATATCCATGCTCGATTGTATTGATAACCATTTCCTCAATTGACATTCCTGCCGCATTGGCAACTTTTTTACTTATTCCTGACTCTTTACAGAAATTAATGATTTGTTCAGACAATCCAACTGCCTTTTCTATTTGTGATTCGATCGACAAGTCTAATTCTTTCATCTCTGTAGAATCTTTGATCAAAAATGTACTTTTCTTATTCTCCTTCTTGGCAATTTTTCGGCCAACCAAGATAATTGAAATAAAAGTACAAATCTCAGCCACTAAAAATGAACTCCAAATTCCCAGTCCTTTTCCTGGAAAGATTGCGGAAAGAATAAATACAAAGGGCACAATAAAAATAAAACCTTGTGCCGATGTAAGAAATGATGCGAATTTCTTGTATCCGGTCGACTGATAATAGCACATGAAAATATAATCTATTCCATAAAGCGGCAGACTTAATCCAAATAATCGAACTGCCAAAACAGATAAATCCATCAGGTTCGCCTCAGAAATACCGAATACAGCAGCAACTTGAGTTGTAAACACCTCATATATTAATAACATGATTACACTTGAAGCCATAACAACTTTTAATGTCTTTTTTATGGCAAATTTCATGCCATTCTGATCTTCTTCTCCATATAGTACAGCCATAATAGGTATCATGGTCTGCGCTGCTCCTCCGATAAAAATTGCGGCAAATGACAGGCAATTGTTACAAATGGCAACAACTGTTGCTCCGTCGCTGCCAAGATACTGAAGGGCAACTTTATTAATTACGCTTAGTTTTACAAACATTAAAATGGAGTTCAATGCACTCGGAAAACCCACCCATATCATTTCATTGATAAGATTTAACTGGGCATAACGAAATCTTCTAAATTTCAGTGATCGTTTTTTTGATTTATAATATGGTATAAAAATAAACAGTGAAACAAAATACCCTGTCAGTGATGCCAATGCGGCTCCCCTAATTCCAAGCCCGAAATATTTGATATAAATAATATCGCATACTAAGTTAACAATATTTGCTACGATTAAAATAGCTGCCGCTAATCCCGGCTTCCCGTCACAACGCACAAAATATGCCAAGCCCGGCACTATAAAAAATATAACAGCACCATACATGAAGATCGAAATAAAATCATGAACAAGTGAAGTAAGCTCACCGCCATTCGTGATAAAATAGACCATCTGATCCATAAATATCATTCCGAATACAGTGACCAAAATACCTGCACCTATCAACAATACCGTTGAAACAGTAAAACAGTAATCCGCCTTATCAGTATCTCGCCTGCCCAATGCTGTTGAAGCAAGCGTTGAACCGCCGACTCCCAGAATAGAATAAATTGCACTAAAGCATAAAATAACCGGTACACATAAATTTACTGCTGCCAATGCATCTGTACTTATCAGATTAGCGCAGACAATTCCATCTACGATAGCCCCTAACGATAAGGCCATACTCATAAAAATTGTCGGAATTAGATATTGCATAAATTTACTATTTATTAAATGTCCTGTTCTTTCATTCATGCTAAACTCCATGTTATCATTTTGCTTATAACGCAACGGTAGAAAAGATTTCGATAGCGCGTTTCCACAAAGCGGGGGATATACCCACCGCTTGTTAAGTAATACGGGACCCACCGCCTACGCGAAAGCTCAGAGGCGGGAGAGATCTCAGCGAAGTTATAATTAGTTTATCGGCACGATAACCCCTTAGGGTCTAATACCGGAAAAAGTACTAAACATCTGCATTTAACCACAAAGTAGCAATTGATTTAAACTGGGAATTCAACTCTTCCGCTAAATTCAATGAAATAGCCGGGTACCTCTTGATAAACTCCATCATCACATTTTCAGAGAAAGAAACAATCGTAACATTTGAAGATGTTGCAATATATACGCCACTTGATTTTTTATTTTCAAACATCGCTTCCGGAGTAATTGCATTTCCTTTTTTGTATATTTTTACCGGATTATACCATCCATGCATCGTCGCTCGGGATAGTTCCACAAAACCGTCTCTAATAAACATAAGCTTATCAAGTGATTTCCCATCCTTAACTATCACATCATCCATTATGTAAGATTCTTCCTTAGCATAATCAGCAAGGTTATCTAATGCTTCGTCCGGCAACCCCTTAAATGCTTTTACACTCTTAAGAAATGCAGCAAGATTCTTCTTTTCAACTTCCGCGTCCCTATCTGCTTGTCTGAACACCTCTAAGGTATCAGTTTTTATTTCTCCTACTTTTATTGACGGATTTTCACAAATTTGCCTAATTACGCTGGCGAAACTATTCTTCAGCAAATCGATTTTCTTACTTGTAAAGGCATTGGCATTATAAGTAAAACTTCCCTGGAACAATCCCATTACGTTTCCAAAATAGACACATAAATCAGATGCAAGGTTATCAAACGATTCTGTTCCGACCATCGTTATACCTTCAACCAGTGGTGTCTGTGAAAATGCTCCTGCGCCAACAAAATTATGGAAGTTTAATAAATGATCGAATATTTGTTCGTCTCTATTCAACTCAGTCTGAATCTCAAATGGTGAGCAGTGGGAATTCGTCATCGATTCGGCAAACTGCTTCTGCATCTTAGATACAACTTCGATAAAGCTGGTCTCTTTGTCTTCTTTGACACGTACTGGTAAAACATTTACCATTCCACCCATAATCATTGCAGAACCTGCGACTTCGGCAGAACGTCCGGAAGTAATCGCACCGAATGTTACATCGTCTGTGTCTAATAACGACTGCAGCATAACTCCCCATGCTGCCTGAATGACATTGTTTAAAGTAGCCTTACATTTTCTCTGAAGGCTTCTGATCTTCTTTGTCAGTGCTTCATCAAATTCCAATGCTGACGTTGCCTGAACATACTCTAATTTGCTCTTTTTATATCCCGGAACCGATTTTAATTTTGGAAGATCCTTTAAGTATTCTTTCCAGTAATCAAATTCTTTTGTCTTATCAAGTGTTGTCAGCCAATCTATATAACTCTTAAATGCAACGTCAGGATCTTCCTGAATATCCAATCCGTTTTCCTTCATTGCATAATCAATAAAAAGTTCCTTATAAAGAATGCCTGAACTAACACCATCAATATTAATATGAGGCTGTGATATGATAACAGCACACGCATCTTTTCCCTCGATATTCGGAGTTTTATAAACAGAAATCCTCAGCAGCACATCTCTTTCCAAATCAAAGCCACGACGACGATCAGCTGCCATATAGCGTTTTAATACTTCGTCGATTTCGTCTTCTGCTATGTTTGAAATATCCTGAAACAAAATATCCGCATGTCTTGACTTAAGGACTACCTGATATGGTTGTTTCAAGTTACTGTGAGCAAATGCCGTACGTAAATTGTCATGCTTCTCAACGACCTTATCCGTATTGATTCGAAAGGCAGAAGGTTTAATTTGTGCTATTGCTTTAAACATCGTCTGCGTAAAAAATGTAGAAGTCACTTTATCTTTTGAAAACATCCATTTCTGTCCCGGACCCAATTCATAGATATCCTGAATGTCAGTACCGTATTCAGCTATGATTGTATCTAAGTCTTCTTTTGTAAGTTTAGCTGTAAAATCAGATGTTTTCTTACTATGTTTTATACTTGTCTTATTTACAGTCTTCTCATATACTATAACCTGACTTGAATCTTTCTGGGTATTTGACACTGCCGGAGAAGCTTGATCCTGTTTTGGTAAAGCAACCTGTGGTGCCACCAATGGCTGACACGGCGTAACTATATTCATCCCGCTGCATATATGTGGCAAAGCATTTATATAATTGCACCATAAAAACAGCAAGTTATAGGGGTTATTCACGCCTATTCTCCTTCCTTATCTCCTCCTGGAACCAACTTTTTAACTAATGTATTAAAAGTACGGTTTGCAAAAATATCTTTCATATTTACTCTGTAACCTTGTTCCGCACAACGAGTTACAATTTGCATTACAGCAAAATCATTCATACCGATTTTAAAGAAATC
>CAYLLJ010000029.1:4243-6261 GCA_964384725.1 uncultured Oscillospiraceae bacterium
TTTAACGTGAGGCTTTTCTATTTGGATTACATTAGGTTTTTCTATTGGCTTATCTACAACTCCCGCCGGCCTTGCCCCCGAGATGGGAAACTGTGCCGCACCGTTCTGTGACGCGCATAATTGCTGTATCTGCAACAATATCAGAGGTAAAGCCTGTAAGGCACATAACTGTCCTGCTGGAGTGCATAACTGTTGGGCTATTGCCGGGGTACATAACTGCTGCGCTCCTGCTGGGGTACATAGCTGCTGCGCTCCTGCCGGGGTGCCCGGCTGACACTTTCCATAAATATGGCAGATGATTCCCCATCGTAAATAATATGATGAATATCAAAACAAAGGTAGAGAGCTTCTTTGGTTTCTATGACCGCCATTCGGTACAAAGGTGCGGCAAATAAATTAAACGGTCTGACAAAGCCCTTCATATATTCTTTCAGTTGTGTTCTGCTCATCTTTAATATCGGGATATCTTCCGTACGCTGATTGGGAATCTGCACCATTCCGCCTTCTGTTTCTTTCAGGCAGGTATTCAGATAAGGATGTGCCTCCAACGCCTCATATATTGCATTTCGCAGCTTTGAGGCATCGATGGATCGATCAAAGGTGTATAACATTGGTATATTATAATTTATCGCCTGAACATCCTTTTCATATTCCAGATACAGACCCAGCTGATTAGCGGTAAGGGGATATTGGGCGGCTCCATTCTCAGCTGCCGTAATAGGTTGTTGCCGATCAGAATCTCTTGGTGTTGCCGATAATATCAATGCTTCCAACTGCTCAATCGTAGGATGCTTTAAAATATCTTTTGTTTTCAGTTCATATCCCAGTTCCTGAGCAATAAGCGTGTTGATCCGGATGGCAGACAAAGAAGTCATTCCGCAGGAATACAAATCGGTATTTCTTCCTATCTCGTCTAAGCCGATGACACGTTTTACCATATATTGTAATTTTTCCTGCAATTCGGTTTCACATGCCAGCACTTCTGCTTTAAACGCAACATCAGGCAATGCTTTTCTGTCTATTTTCCCGCTGGTAGTATGGGGCATCTCTTCTAAGGGAACCAAAACAGCCGGTACCATATAATAGGTTAATCGTTCCCCTAAATACTCCTTCAGTTTTTCCGGTGAAACAGGTATCTTCGATGTGAAATAACCGCATAAAAAGCTTTCTGATCCTCTCTCTCTTACCATCACTGAGCTTGCGGTAATTCCTTCATAAGAATTCATACAATTCTCAATCTCACCTAATTCAATTCTTTGCCCGTGGAACTTAACCTGGGTATCAATTCTGCCCAGAAAATCAATACTTCCCTTTCTGTTCCATTTAGCCATGTCACCTGTGCGGTATATTTTCCCTTTGCCATAGGGATTGTCAAGATATCGTTCTTTGGTAAGGGTTTCATTATTACGATATCCGAGGCCAACTCCGTCTCCTGCAATATATAGTTCTCCTATTGCTCCGACGGGAACGCTCAAACCATCTTGATCCAGGATATGAATCTTGGTATTGGCCGCCGGAGATCCGATATTAATACCCCTATCGGTATTCACTTCCCTTGATGTGGCAAATATGGTTGTTTCCGTAGGTCCATAAATGTTTACTATTTTTGTATTTTTACCGGAAGCTCTGATCAACTGATATAGCTCACCCGAGAATATCTCTCCCCCGACGATCATCATGGAGACATTTTCCATGATCTTCTGGTTAATCCTGTTCTTCAGCAGTTCCATCAATCTTGTCGGGGTCATAAACAGATAGCAGTTCGGATTATTTTCCAACAGCTTCTCCAGCTTTATCTGATCCATACATTCATCCTCAGAAGCCAATATCACAGGCAGCCCATTTGACAGGGGCAGAAATATATCCATAGCAAATGCGTCAAAGGTAACCGTGGTAGCCGCTACAGCGCAGGTTAAGCCGTCTAAAAGAACGCTGTTGGCCTGGACAAAATTGCTGAAATTGCCAAAGGATAACATGGTACCTTTCGGTTTTCCGGTAGAACCTGACGTATGGAGCAG
>CAYLLJ010000029.1:6370-7916 GCA_964384725.1 uncultured Oscillospiraceae bacterium
TTCAGGAAATGTCTCATCATGATATTTTTCCAGATCACTTACACAGACAGAAGGATATGCTTCATATTCCCCGGCATGTGCTTCATCCGTAATTATATAGGTAGCTCGCACATCCTCCAGAATGTATTCCACCCTGCTCTTGGGATATTCAATATCCAAAGGCAGATAAGCCGCACCCGCCCGAATCACACCAAGCATTGCTGTCACCACTGATGCTGATTTTGGTAATAACAGTGCTACCGCATCATTTCTCTTGATCCCTCTGTCCATTAATGCATGGGCCACCCGGTTGGCTCTTGCGTTTAATTCCTTGACCGTCAGTTTTTCCTCACAGGTTGTCAGAATTACTTTATCGCCATGTTTTTTCTCCAATTCCTCAATCAGCTTGGGAACGTGCCTGTTTGAATCGTATTTCTTCTCCGTGGCATTGAACTGGGCAATCTTTGCTGTATTGCTTTGATCTGCCATACAGATTGTTTCCAGATTGGCGTCCTGATGATCAATCATATGCTCTAAAACATATTCATAGCTTCTGACAAATGCAGAAATTGTTTCATTTTCATACATATCCGCATTATATTCAATCACGATCTCCCCATTGTCTCCGGGAAGTACCATAAATGTAAGATCAAATTTAGAATCAGGTTTTGATATTTCATGGATCTCAAAGGGGATATCTGCAATGGATGTTTTCGCTTCCTGTGTATTCTGAAATACATAAAGGATGTCAAAGACGGGATTTCTGCCATCTGCTCTGGCGAATCCCAGGTCATCCACCAAATCAGTAAATGTATAGAAATCATAAGATAAGGTCTGCATCAAATTATCCTGCGTACTTTTCATAAATTCCAGCACGCTGTCATCTGAATGGATGGTCTGAATCAGGGGAAAAGTTTTCACAAACATACCTACGCTATTAAAATATTTTTCTTCATCCCTGCCTGTGCCGACTGTGCCAAGTACCACTTTCTTCTGATAGGTATATTTTGACAGACACAAGTTTAAGGCAGATAAGAAGACCGCATTTTCCGTAAGTCCCTGCTCTTTTCCAAACCTTTCCGCTTTTGCTTTCACTTCCTTAGAAATCACGAATACATCAGATGCACAAGGTATCTTCTCTTTACGCTTGGGATTGTGATCAGGCGGTAATACTGTTTCCGTATCAAGTCCACTGAAACGGGAATGGAAAAATTCTTTTGCCTGTTTATAAGCATATGTGCCCACATAATGCTGTTCCTCTACCGCGGCATCAAAACAGCCGGCCGTTTCCCCGATCATAGTTTCGCCCTTATAGGCCTGATTGATTGTTTCTATCAATACAGCTGCCGAAGTTCTGTCATAAATAATATGATGCACATCAAACAGGATCCTGATCTGATCTTCCACATGCACAAAGGCAACCCGGTACAGGGGACCGTCACTCAAGTTGAACGGTCGGACAAATTCTTTCTTGTAATGTTCATATTCTGCCGGCGTCATTTCCAGGTATGGTATTTTCGGGACATTATTTTCATTAACAAATTGTACGGGCTCTGCACCCGAAAGA
>CAYLLJ010000029.1:7926-9969 GCA_964384725.1 uncultured Oscillospiraceae bacterium
ATTGGTTTTATCGGCCGTTTTTCATAACCAATCAGTTGTGGTTTGACAATAATTACCGCAATCAATACTACAACACCCGAAAGAATATTGACCATCATGGAGGGATGCGCTTTGATTGCCTGTTCAAAGCTCTGCACCAATTTCCCGGCATCAATTTTATCACTGATCACATATTCACTGGGCTCATTATAATTCAAAGATTCCGGCTGCATGACACAGGACAAATAAATACCCATCTGGCTCTTCAATAAAGGATAATATGCTTTGCTGTCTTTCAATAAGGCAGCTAATTCATGCAATTTATTTTTAAATGCTGTGCAAAGTGCGTTTGCGGCTCCTTTTTCAAAAGCATTTGCATCAAAATCAATCTGGATCGTCAATCTGCCGTTTTTAAGAACTGCGTTTACGGACAGATCATCTGTCATTTCATTATTTATATCTATCGTATAGACCGGTTGTTTCTCCGCCGGCTTGAATATGCTGTCCCTTTCTTCCCCATCCCCTACCGTACCTAAATAGTTAAAGGATATTCCCCGCTTAAGCTCTCCTTTTAAACGGTCTGTCATATATCTGAGCACGCCAAAGGAAATACCGTGATCAGGAACGGAACGTAATTTGTTTTTAACATCATGGATTGCCGCAGCGATACTGCTGTTTTCCCCATAAGGGATAACAAAGGGATAAAGAGATGTAAACCAGCCGACAGTCTGCGAAAGGTCAATTTCCTGGCCAATATATTCTCTGCCGTGTCCCTCCAAATTGATGACAAACTTCTGATTATGATTTACTTCACGGCAGGCGCTGACCAGGGTGCCTAAGAGAACTTCATTTGCTCTTGCCCCAAAATGTTTCGTACCTTTTTTGATCAGCAACTGGGTATTTTCCTGCGACAATAATATCGTCTTATGCGAAGCTTCCTTAAAAGAAGCCGTCTTCCTATTTTTTATGTTAGATGGGAAAGGTGCGGATGTCTCCAGTGCCTCATGCCAATACCGGACGGTATGATCAGGAATTGTTTGAGCGTAATCCTTCAATGCTGAATTCCATTGTCTGACGCTGGCTGTCTTGACAAAGTTTTCTACCTGTTTTCCCTCTTCGATTTCTTTATAAAAGGCTTCCAGATCACGTTTCAAAATTCCCCATGATACTCCGTCTACTGCCATATGATGAATTGTTATAAACAGATAATTAATTTTTCCGGTATCGGTAAACAATACCGCACTTAATAATTTCCCGTCCTTTAAAGACAAGGCTTCCTGTGCCTGTTGAAATACTTCATCAAAATCCGTGACATTTCTTTTCTTTCTAAATACAAATGCTGCCCTTTCAAAGGGAATATACTCTAATTTATTATTTCTGACTCTTAAACGTAACGCATCATGCTTCTTTAGCAGCATTTTCAATGTTTTCCCGACTGCTTCATAAACCAGCTCTTCCTTCGCTTCAAAAAGGAAGGACTGATTGAAATAATCAGGATTGACAAACTTTCTCTCAAAGAACCAGCCCTGAATCGGACTGCTGATAACCTCCCCTTTCAATTCTCCCTGTTCGGCGGCAAAAACATTTTCTGCTGTCTGTCTTTCCAAAATAGCTTTTACCAGCTTAAAGGGTGTCGGATATTTCATCATATCCCGGGCGGTTATGATCATTCCTTCCTTTGCGGCCAATGAGACCGCATGAATGGAATTAAGCGAATCCCCGCCCTTTTCAAAGAAATTATCATGCAGGCCGATCCTGATATTTCCTAATACTCTGCTGAATACACTGCATATTTTAATTTCTGCTTCTGACTGAGGCTTAACATAATCGGCCTCCTGCATAAATTCGATGTCAGGCAGCGCTCTTTTGTCTATCTTGGCATTCAGATTAAGGGGCATTTCATCAAGCTGCATCAGTGCATGAGGGACCATATAATAAGCCAGAGTTTCGGAAAGATAACTCTTTACTGTTTCCGGCTCCAGTTTACCATCCGCCGTATAATAGCCATATAAATATTGTTGATCTCCTTTTGTCCTCACTATCACCGCTGACGCTCTAACCAAA
>CAYLLJ010000029.1:9993-10782 GCA_964384725.1 uncultured Oscillospiraceae bacterium
TCGCCAGATCTCCGGTCCGGTACATCCTGCCAGCGCCGTAGGGATTTGGAACAAACTTCTCCGCGGTCAATTCTTCTTTATACAAATATCCTCTTGCCACACCATGACCGCTGATGCACAGCTCCCCTGCCACACCGATGGGCAGCTGATTGCCATAAGCATCCAACACGTATACTTTTTCATTGGAAAGAGGCTTTCCGATATTGATATAATCATGATTAATCTCTAAAAAAGTAGATCCTGCCGTGGTTTCCGTAGGTCCGTATCCATTATACAATTTTGCGGCAGACAGCTCTCTCATCCGTTCCACCCACGTATACGGTACTGCCTCTCCTGCTGCCGAAATGCTGTGAAAGCCTGATAATGCCCTGGCAAATTCTTCATCCTTAATAAACTGAAGCATGCGGGAAGGCGTGCAAAGAATGGCATCCACTCCGTTCTTCTTGATCAATTCTGTCAATTTACCCGTATCATTGCCATCTTTTTCGTCTGCAAAGACAACGGTTTTTCCGGCAAACAAAAAGGGATATATTTCTGCAACTGCAATATCAAAGGAAAAGCTGCCTATGGCAAGGGATACCTGACACTGATCGCAAATTGTATTGATATGATCATTATATTTAGAGGGAAGGGAATAGCTCAAAACATTTCTGTGCTCTGTCATCACGCCTTTCGGTTTGCCGGTAGACCCGGAAGTATAGATAACATAACACAGATCATCTGACCGGACATTTACATTGGGGAATGCGCTGTTATCCTCAGACAACAGTTCATCCACATTATCATCAT
>CAYLLJ010000029.1:10792-12403 GCA_964384725.1 uncultured Oscillospiraceae bacterium
TGCCTTACTGTCAGTAAGCACATACTCAACCCGCTCCCTGGGATAGTTAATATCTATCGGGAGATACGCAGCTCCCGCTTTCAGAATGCCAAATACCGCACAGAACAACTTAGAGGTTCTCGAAAGCTTTATGGTAACAATATCCTGACAAGCAACGCCTCGTTTGATCAGGGCATGGGCCACTCTGTTTGAGGCTTCATCCAATTCTTTATAGGTAAGTGTCCGGTCGGATGCTACGACTGCAGGATGATTGCCGTTTTTTACCGCCTGTTCCCGGAATTTAGAAACAATTGTTGCTTCCGCATCAAATTCTGTCTCCGTGGCGTTAAACCCTTTGATAATTTCTTTATCCTCGTTAGATATAATTTCAATTTTCGCCAATTGCTGATGGGGATGATGAACAACATCTCTTAAGCAATTGGCAGCTGCCGAAGCAAGTTGGGCCATGGTCGTCTCCAAATACAATTCCCGATCATATTCAATCTGAAATTCATTTCCCACCACACTAAAGGAAATGGGAAACTTTGGTTTCGGAGTGATGCCAAAATCTATTTTTTCCGGCCTTGCCGGATAATTGCCAAGCACAAAGCCATCTTCACCATACAGCTGAAAGACAAACATAATCTCTGCATTCAGCTTATAATCCGAACTTATTTCTGAATACGAATAGCAGTCATGCTCCATCGCTCCATAGAGAAGATCCTGAACTTTACCCGCATTGCCACGGAATGTTTCTTGCGCATCCAAGGTATATCGCATGGGAAGTGTTTTCACAAACATGCCGACACTGTTTTCTAATGCCGTAAGATCTCTGCCGCTTTCCACGGTGACAATCGTCAGCTCAGTATTTCTGACAAATTTCGCAAGGGCAACCATAAATCCCGTCATGTAAACACTGTTTACGGTCAGCTTGTATTCCTCGGCAACACGTTTCAGATTGGAACCCATGTCAGATCCTAAATCGTATACAAGCAGTCCTGCTGCGCTGTCCTGTGATTTCAGGTCCGGATTGATAGAAGATACATTTTCCCAGCCCTGCAGCATTTTACGGTAGAATTCCTTCGCTGTATTCATTTTGTCCGATTTACGGATCTTCTGCTCATACACCGCATAATCAAAGGCACTGTAACTTTCTTTCGTCACCGGATTGTTTTCATAAGCATTTTTCACATCCCCAAAGAACCTTTTCATAGATTCTCCGTCAAAGATAATGTGATGCACATCAAACAACAAATATACCTTATCCTGTCCGGTATAGATGGCAATTCTGTATAAGGGCGCTTTTTTCAAATCAAAGGGTTTTACAAACTGTTTGATTTTTTGGTCACTATATTCCTCTATCGTTATTTCCGGCTTAAATTCATCGTTTCTGACCAGTACAATTTTGCCGTCTTTTTCCCTAATATATGAATTCATGGATGGGTGAGCCTTCACCGCACAAATAAGTGCTTCTTTTAATCGTTCTGCATCAACAGCTGCGTCAAAGCTATAGGCAACCGGAATATTATAGGCAAGGGAATCCGGTTCCTTCATATATTCATAATAGAGTCCCATCTGATGCATCATTAACAGGCACTCTTTCTTTTCCCCAGAGGAAACCTCTTGATTGCT
>CAYLLJ010000030.1:0-6057 GCA_964384725.1 uncultured Oscillospiraceae bacterium
GGAGAACATCTTTGATTGCTCCTTTCAGAGCGCCACTGGTGTCCAACTTTACGTCCGCACCCCTCTACCTATCTTGTACGAAAACTTGGGATAGTCCCCGTTTTTTACTAGAAAACTTCTATAACTCACTCGGTCTGGTCTTTTTTGGCATAATAAAACAAGGATCTGGTGATAAGTCCCAAAATCAATCTGCCTAAATTTATAACCATTATTACGAATCTAGGCCGAAATAATTACAATTGGTGGATAAATAATAATGCCATTCTAGAACATTCCTTAAGATAAAAGCAAATATTCGAAATTATTCTCCTAGCTTTTTATGCAACGGAACTCTCTCTGTTATCTTCTTAAAAGGTTCAAGCTCCTTCTCAATCTCCACGTCAAGGCTTAGGACCGCAGAGATCCTTTTGTATTTTCCATCTTCGTCTCTCATGAACACCGCGATCAGCCTGTCCTTCTCAAGAGAATAGATAAAGGTCTTGTCGCATTCTACCCGAATCAGCTCCGGACTCCCGTGAATGTTATAATCCACATTTGCATCTGTGTAAGAATACGGGATCTTCCCAATTCTTTCATCATAGATAATAATGCTCTCACGGATCTCGTCTTCACCCTCGTTATCATTTTCAAGCTGGTCGTAATCGGTCATGTTCAGGTCTTCTGCCGCCAGCGTAGCAAGCCCTATTTTTTGGGCCGTTTTCACTCTCATATGGAGTTCTGTTTCGGCACATTCACAGTCCTGGTACTCAAGGCCGCAAACTACGGCCGTAAGCTCTCTGAAACTATCCGCCTCATAGATTTCACCATTGAGCAGCCCAACCAGGTACTTGCCCTCCTTTTCCTTCAGCTCTTTTCCGTCCTTAAATACTAAATTTATCATTGAAACTGTCCCCTTTCATATTCTCTCTTCTTTTCCATCTCTTTTGATAATAAAATTGATTTCAAGTTCCGCGCCAGTAATTTCTGCAATCTCCTGCAGCTCTTTTACAGTGAAATTGTCTCTTGAAAGTTTGTTATATATATTTTGTGACGATGTATTCTTTGCTTTCGCAAGCTGCACTACATTCATTTTAGTCTTTATAAGAAGTATTTTGATTTTTTCTGCCATCATAAAAACCACTCCCCTTCCTGGCTATACAGTAACACTAATTAGTGTTATATGTCAACTGTTTTACTTGTATGCTTAAGCCCAGGAGTTTTTTGCTATGACAGAAAGTATATGCTCCTTGTCCTCCTTCCTGGAAAACATTACGTCAAGCGCTTTCATGACAGAAGCATCATCCCTGGCATTATTGCTTTCATAATCATTGATGATCCTTCCGCGCTTACGGTCTGAATCGGATACATTCATGCCCTCATCCTGTCTGATTCTTGATCGGACAGAAGTATTAATAATGCCGGCAGCATATTTAACATTTGCCTGGATGACTCCTGGCGTCAATGTTCCGTTGAAAGCCCTGAATTCAATTGTCTTTTTCGTTCCGGAAAATGGGCTCAGATTAATGCTCTGATACTTACCCCTGCTGATCCTTCCGATAATTGATTGAAAAGCAGATGTGTCACCCTCCTGCGGCATCCTTGCTGTAATGCCGGCACGGTTTTGAGAAATTGCACTTGGAGCATAACTCCCTCCTCTGAACCTCCCCTGTTCCCCGCCGGAAAGGCGATGAAAGGTATTTTCAAAACCTATCGCAGTTTTAAAGAATCTCCTCCATCGCTGCCTTTTCCCATCCAGAGCATCTTCAGCTCCAATGTGAACATGGCCGCCTGTGCTCGTATTCACCCTGGCGCCATGGCGCCTGGCGACCTCACATATCGTTTCGATCTGCCTCCAGGTTTCCGGAGTGTCGGTCAGCACCGGCGAGATCAATTCCCCGCCTCGTCTTCCCCTGGTCACCGATCCGTCGCTTTCTAGTACCCATTTGCCCGGTTCCCTTCTTGAATGATAACCTTGCATGGCCTGACTGCTGCATATCCCCAAACCGTGAAGCTCCCTCGCTATTGCATCACTATCTCCGTCAACGAATTCAAGCTCTATTCCAAAAGTGATATTGGATCCATTTAGAACGTTGTGATAATAAAACGGCACAGGAGCTTCCCTGAGCCGCTGCAAGTCCTGTTGATACTGGTCCGGATTTTCTGTATAAAAAAAGGAATCGTCCGAGTATTCTCTCTGTAGATTCCTTATTTCTTCCTCTGTTTCGTTTGATATGTATTCTCTTGCAAATTGATTTGCATTGACATCGGCATCATAAAAGCTGCCCTGTGTGGTTCCCTGCGCGATTTGCTCTCTTGCAATATCTGCTGCTTCAATATGCCGGCAACGGTTATGCCGGTGTTCATAATCCGGGCAGTTGCAGGACCCCTCATCGAGATCCACTGTGTAGGACCGGCCGCTTCCGGATGAGATGACCGCTGTTCGGCCGCCGAAGGTAACATCAACGTCTTCTCTCGTGCCTCTGGTTCTGCTTTCCACACTGACCCTAACCGTACCAGCTTCTCTCAGCCGGTCTTCGATACGATCACTCATTTCACGTTCATCATAAGTTGGCTCTCCGGATCTTGCTCCTATACTTCCACTGTTTCTTGACTTTGGCATGATTCTTCCTCCTTAAACTATTCTGCGTACGCCTTATCATAATAATCAATATTTCTCATCATCAGATCATTTTTGCCTATATGTTCCCCTGCTCCTTTGCCTGTTTCCGACAGAATGCCCCTTCTGCTGTGCACATAGGCCGTCTGATTTATAACAGAAATTCTATTCCCACATATCCCTTGAAGGATCTTTACCCTTGCAGGGGAGGCGACACCAGCCAGGATAATTTCGACTTCCCGAGATATCCGGTCTGTAAGATACTTGAATCCAATTATGTAATTCAAATACGTATTTGAAGCACGTAGGCCCGTTCCGACCGTTTGGAAGCTGAACGCAATGCATTTAATATCCTGATCGTTTATTTCCCTGATCCATTGATCGAGATCGATCCTGTTATACCAGGAGATATCCGGAACGGCCGGCAGTCCTGCATCAATCATTTCGTTGTACACGACGCTGCTGCGTTTTATGTTATATAGGTGGTCCATTCTCGGAGCATCTTCATACACGCTGAAATTCGGTGAAATAACAGCAGACCAGGGGAACTCCTTAAGCTGGCTTATTATATTATCTCTTCGATCCCATATTCCTTCCAACGTCCGGTCCTTAACATAAAACTGTAAAACGCCTTTTATCGACCTCTCAAGGTTTAAGGTCTCTTGAAGTCCTTTCGTTCGATATACCTTGGCAACATTTTCACCATTACTCGAAAGCATATTGCCTCCATGGATGCCTACGACATCTCTGACATGGATCCTTTCCGTAAGTCGGTCTGGAAGAACCGGTATGTTTGTCGGGAGCTGACGGGCTGTGTTAGTCTGTAGCTGGATCCGGCCGCCGCCGATCTTACGCAGATATCCGAAGGAACCGGCCCGGTTTGGGCATAAAGAAAAGCATCGAGCACAATCGCCGGCGCAAAGAGGCATCTCACATAAAGAACAGCCCTGGCAATGAAGCTTAAGATTGCATTTTTCACAATCTCTTCCGCATAAACTCATCAGTTTACCTCCTAGTCGTTTGTATAAAAAAACAGCTTGCTTCAGCTGCTTAAATTCTAATAGTCTAAGTTAAATTTTAAAGATGTTACAGTCATCTTCAACGCTTTTTAAAGCCTCCTTGAGAAGTTTCCGTTCATCCTCATTAAGCCTCATGCCCTTCAGTATTTTGAGCTGTCGCTTCATGATCCTGGCCGTTCTAAATAGTTCCAGGATCGCAGTCCTTTCAATCCGATCTTTCGAAGCAAAACTTTTTTCCATAGTTAAACCCCCATTAACGTATTTAATTTTTTAGCTGTTTATGACGCCAGATTTCGCCAGGAATAGATTTTAATCCCCTTTGGCAATCTTTACGGCGCAGACAAAAAACATCGCTGAAATACGATTTTTTGTTCCTAAGATTTCCAGTTGAAAATTAATTAGATAATTTGAACCATACTGGTTAAAGATGTGTTGATCGCAGAAAAATGTTAATAGAATCAGAAAATCCTCATCCCGTCCTTCCATTCAAAAGAAAAAGTAACCAAAAAGAAAGAGTGATGAAGAATGATATAGTTATTATTTAAGATATAGTTTGCTATTAGGTATATATTATTATTTAAGCTATTATTATTAGTGTATTCGTTTTCGATGTCTCGAAAATGAATACATCGATCAATTTCAACATTTTCAGACCTTTCTCCGATGTCTCGAAAATGAATACATCGATCAATTTCAACGTGTTTGAGACTTTTACCCGATGTATTCATTTTGAATACATCGATTGATTTGAACGTTTTCAGGCATTGGACGTCGCAGTCAGCTGAAGAATCGTTTCCTCAAGCTTATTAATAAGCCGGCCTTGTTCTATCTGAAGCGCTTTGGTTTGAAGTTCATTTCCGGAAAGTATAGCTTTCGATATTTTGGAACCCAGGGCGAATATTTGATCATCCAAAGCTTTTAATTCCGGGTTTCGTTCATATAACTTTTTCCGTTTTGTTGATTCGCTTTCTTCCTGGTTTTCATCTTCCCGCTGAATAAATTTCTTTTTGCTGAAATCCAGTGGTCCTGTTATATCAAAGAGGCAGTTTCCGATGCAACTCTGTATGTATGCCTTCTTGCGCTTTATGGTCTGTCCACTTTGAGAGATATTGTTCACCATTGTTTCAATATGTTCCATTCGGAGATTTCCGATCATTTGCTTTATCGCTTCCCTCTTTTTAACACTGCCGTTGATCGTAATCTGCTCAGACGCCGCCATATCTTCGACCGCCATCAAAATATATTCGATCAGCTCCTTATGCTCCGGCCTTTTTTCTATCAGCGACTGGATCCCGAGCTGTGCAGCAAGAAAGTTCCCTGCTGTTGCCGGCGCCTTCGTGTTCGCCGCATCAGGATCCAGAGCTGCTGCAGTTATTTTTTCAAGAGCTTCCGGTTCATTCCTTTGTGTTCCTTTTGCGGTTAGCGGTTCGGCTTTTTCCTTTTTACGATCCAGGCGCCTTGAAATTCTGGCAGGTTTTTTTACACGGACCGTTTCTTTTTCTATCTCCGGAACAAGAACCAGTGAGTAAATATTTTTGCCAAATATATTACCATCAACACTGCGTTCTATAGCTACTAAATTTAAATCAAGTAAAAGCTGCATATGTTTATAGAACCGGTTTATGGACATATTCAGCTCTTTGAGCATTAATTCTCTTGAGGGGAAAACCGGTTTAAACGATGATCCGGAAAATGCCGTCAAGTACGCATATATCGCTTTCGCTTCTGGTGTAAGTTTTTCGTTTCTTGATACAGCTTGTGGCATTATTCCATATCCGTCCGATAGAATTCCTTGCAGCTTCACTCCTTCAGCAATCGGTTTACTGTTCATCATGAAGATCTCCTTTCCAAAATAAAAAAGCCGATCTTCATTTATATAAACTAAAATCGGCTTTTCAAAAGTATTAAATTATATTAGGCGCCGGCTCAGCTCGAGGATCCAAGTAAAAAGCAGTCCGGGATCTATAGATAATTCCGGATCCCGCGTGTGGTAGCTGAGCAAATCACATTATTGTGAAGTAACGGTATAATCATCATCATACATATTTCCGTTTACATAAGTCTTAGATGTTGTCTGCGTGAGCAAAGTTCCAACGTTATCATAAACGTTATATGTAATGGTGTAGTAGGTATCGTCCGGCCATTTTACCGGCACAAAGACTTGCCGTGAAACCGTACTATGTTTTGTATTATAAATATTGGCGTATGTTCCGGTATTGGCCGGAAACTGCCATGTAAGATTATCACCGCTGCCGCCAGTACAAACCATGTTTACCGTGCTTCCGGAAGGAAGTACGGCCGTCACTCTGGAAGCTGTGCAATTTTCTGTTACGGTCTTCACGGTAGCAGATATTCCATATCCGGATTTTAAAGACGGCGTAGCGTTCACGGTTGCCGATGCGCTTACCTCCTTAACAGTGAATTTATAAGACTTAATGCCCG
>CAYLLJ010000030.1:6075-11578 GCA_964384725.1 uncultured Oscillospiraceae bacterium
CTTTTGCTGCCTTTGGCAGCCCTGCAATATTTTGCTCCGGGTAATTGCCGTTTGCATCTGCCGTAATACCTGTTTTATTGTCAGTCTTTATCAGCACACCATTTAAGAAAACCGATGTTTCTAAGGCCAAGGTATCTTTTTCCGAATCGTCAACGCCTACCTGAATAGTATATGAATCATTATATTCTACTGTTGCCGGCGTAGTTTTTATATAAGTAATCCACGGTGCTTTTCCTTCACCGTCAACATAGAACGTCATGGTTACTTTGTTACTCTCTTTATTGTACGTCGTTGAATCTCCTACCGTTCCCGGCCTTTGCGTATTGTCTACTTCCCAATGGGTAACGGTATACTTGCCGCTTAAATAAAAACGGTCAATCGGCGCTGTGAGTACCTTGCCGACGTCCGGGTGCAAGGTATCCGGCGGCCACGGAATATGAGAATATACCCAATATCCCGTTTTAGATGGATCTTTCTCGTAATCGTCATAGAAAATATTGTAAAGTACCTTTTCGCCTTTTTTATAGATTTTAACGTATTCATCGTCTTCTTTCTCTGCTTTTGCGTCAGTTACATTAGATGCGGTTAGTCCAGAAGACAAAGTCCAGTTTGGCAATTCTGATGAGGCTTCAAGCGCTCTATTTTGAATGTATATCTTTTGGCCTTTTTCTATTGTGTATATTCTAAAGTTTTTTATTAAGTAATCTCCCTTTGGAATTGCCATATTTAGAGTGGTTAACTGTGTTGAACTTGTTTTTGGGAAGAAATACTCTGTATTGGTTGAATTAAATGCTATATTGCCAGTTGCTGTAACGGCATTGTAAGGATACTGCACAATATCCCAAGTATCCATTCTTGCATAAGAAGATTGCTCGTCCTCAGTCTCAACTCTATGCGAATAAGTGCCGGGCAATAAAGGCCCAACGCTTCTCCATTCTCCTATACCCAAGGTTCCACTAAATGAACTTTTTTCCTCATATCTGTATTCTCCGCAATTGTAAGGGAAAAAGCCAACCTCATCACCAGAACCAACGCTTCCGCTAAAATAAGCCTTAGCCTTTTGTATATATCCAGCTGGAACGGTTTGATAATATGTTATTTCTGATGGATAAGTCCTTCCTTTTCTATCACTTGTTGTGTCAGTAACTGCTGCAGGTAAAGCTCCATAATACGTTGTTGACGTCTGGGATCCATATGATAATACTTTACTAGGAATTTCAAATGATCCGTTAACAGAAAACCACCCTTCTTGATCCCCTTCCTCGGCATTAAATGAAGTGCTTAATGTCTTTGGAGTTGTTGAAAGTATATCAACCTTTAAATTGTCTATTAAAACATAACTCCAATCATATCTGTCATAAGCACCACATCCCACTGTGTGAGTTCCAGGGCCAAGAACTTTATAATACATAGCTCCAATGCAATCTGTTTCATAATTACTGCTAACTGTATCCAGATCCCTTAATGTTTCCCCATCGACAAAAACATTTGAGCTGTCATATACGCTGGCAGTTCTGTACTGATTGTTTGAAAGAGAGTCATAACCAAGATTTGTAAATGACATGTGATAGTCCATTGTAACAATAGCTTGCTTGCCAGCTGGAACGGTGAATGATAGCTGCATGCCGGTATCAAATGTTCCATCATCATCATCACCATTATAAGCCCCATAACCCTTACAATTAGGATAGTAAGAGCTGAAACCATCTGGTATTATTAATCCTGGATCATTCACAGTGAAGAAAGGATCAATGTTGCTGTCATTAAAGTTTTCCTCATGAGATTCCGATACATAAAGAGTGTCGACGCCAAAGGTTTCACCAGATGAGTAGCTTCCAGTGGTTGCTGTGATACCGTTTATCTTAGATTCCGTTCCCGCTGTTAGTGGTTTAATTTCATAATCATAATAATATTTTTGACCGGGGACTAATGAGAGATTACTAAGGTATAAACTGCCATTATTCGGAGCGCTTACCTTTACAACAGGTTGTGCCGCATCAACCGCTGCCTTTATTTGATCGGCAGTTGTGCCTATTCCTCCAACAAATGTAAACTTATTGCTAAATTTACCCAGTAATTCTTTGGTTTCTTGCGCTAAGGTCTTAGGAAATGCAGATATTTGAAATTTTAATGTTGCAACTAAAGAGTTATCCCCCCAAAAAGATGCCACCATTCTATCAGAGGCAGAAAATACCTCATCATATGTTCCTAGCATTCCAGTTCCTGATGTGGCTGCACTCATGCTTGATCCATTATATGTTATCCTATAAGCAGGACCCCAATAATATGTTCCGCCATTTAAATACCAACCCGCACCATACATGTATGTTGTGCCTTTAGAATCAAAAACCGTAAAACCCATTCCATTAAATGCATCTGTACTTTTTGTATATGATGCAGTTGTGCCATTGTCTAAATTAACGCCAAAGAATCCATGATAATTAGGGCTATCACTGGTATCTTCTATCCAAGCAATAATATGGTGACATTCTCCATTTTCATCAAGTGGAGCAAATACATTATTTAATCTGTACCCTAATGATAAAGGAATTTCTCTTATTAATTTATTATCCGAAGAGTACACTCTTATTCCAGCAAATGTATCAGTTCCTGTCCCCTTACTTTTATACAATACAATTTTCCTGCTGCTATCTATACAAGTTGGAATATAATCATATCCTGACCCTAATCCATTTCTAGTATCAACCAACAATTCCCTTGTTGTGGTAAGACTAGTAGTATTAAGAGTATTTTTCACGACCCCAATGTCTGTATCAGTCATATATTGAATATTGCTTCCAACTCTAGCGGCTGCATAAACAAGAGAGTCAATTTTAGTTTTGATTAAACTATTCTGATCTATTGCATAGAGATCTGTTCCCTCTAAACTAAAGAACAAGTTATCTGTAAGCCATAATTTCCCGGTTAACGGGGTGTTTATTGTTCCGGCAACAGCTCCTGTTTTTTTGTCTAACAGTACGGTTTTATTGGAATAAACCAAATAAAGATATCGCCCCGTATCATCTTGATTAAATGAAAATATTTCGCTATCGTTTGTGGTATATGACCATACTTCTCCTGCGTAAGGATTATATGCGTGAATAGTTGCGGGAGGTCCGTATGATTTACCGCCTGTTATTGTCCATGTTGTAAAATATGTCTTTTCCGAGTCTGAAATCATTACATTTCTGTCGGTTTCAACGCCGCTTGTCCAATATGTTGTTGGGAACGTATATAATATTTTTTGTTGAATTCCGGTAACATCACTAGGAGTATCCCCAATTAACTTTTTGATAACAACATTGGCGTCAATCTTATTCGCTAATAACGCTTGCTTTAATGCTGTTTTATTATTTAATAGCGTTTGATATTCTGTATCGTTATTAGCAATCAGCAATACATCTTTTTCAGTACCGTTCAATAATTCAAGGCTTACTAAAGGGGCGACATTCTGAACATCAGAAAAAGCTGCTACCGTACCGGTCAGATGATCGGCGTCGGTAACATATTCTTCTAGGGTCGGCTCTGTCCAGACTTCTTTTACATTGAGTTTTGTGACGAACTTGCCAACACCTACCGTATTAAATCCAACAATTTTATCCGTACCGAAAGAAAGCTTTTGATATCCGTACATTGTCGAAACATCGGTATATGCAGACGGTGCAGTAGTCGCGCCGTAATACCACTTTCTGGCTACGCTATCACCGTCTGTAGCGACAGTGACATCTTCGGCTTTGATCGTTGCTATATTTGTTCCCTCATTCCGCAAAAATGCGGGATCAATGCTGATCGCCGGTACAGGCGGGAGATCAGGCGAAACTGAAAAGGTCTTTGAAGCCGTGTCCGTATCTCCTTTGCTATCGGTAACATCGATCTGATAATAAAAATCCTGTGTATTTGTTCCGGTAGAAAAATAGCTTGGCGTTTTTGTTAAAAACTCCACGGTAATATAAGCATAACCATTATCTACGTCCTGCGTCATGGTTACTGCTCTTGTCTTTATTGTAGAAGTGTTTTGTTGTGAGTTTCCGGGGGTTAAAACAACGGATTCCCCGGTTTTTTTATCTTTCAGGGTAATCGAATAATCCGTAAGAGGTTTACCCGGATAAGTGGCAACTTTGGCCGTCAAAATCTGCTTACGGTTCTGCTTCTGAAAACCTGTCAAAGAATCTTCAATATATGGTGTTTTTCTTACTTCAATGAGATCATCAGTCGAAGCACGTCCTCCCCCATCTGCTCTGATATTAAGGGTAATATCGTATGTTCCTCTCTGACTAAAAGTGCATTCAGCTTTTGTATCGTCTAATCTATGTATGCTTACAGTTCCACTATCGGCTTTAAAATTGTTACTTGCCAATCCTTCCGCATAAGTTCTTGATGCAGAATAATTCACCCCATCTACTACAAAAGTTGACTCATCTTTTGCTATTTCCTTATGACCTTCATATGTATAATCTGGCAAATCAAGTGCCGGATTTATTTCAATCGCGTGATCGTTCGATATATTGATAGTTTTAGATGCCGTTTTAGAATCGCCGTATTTATTCCATGTAGTAATGGTATAAGTAACACTACACTCATTTGCAAATGATTGAGGTATGCTTTCTCCTAATGAAGTTCCCTTCCAACCAGTCACCGTTTTTGAAGATCCAGAATCAACTTTATATGAAAGTTGCGTACACGCAAATTCAGAAGTATCATAGAACGCTGATTTATCTACCACATTAAATGATTCTCCTGGCTTTGCAGAAGCGGGAACGTCAAGGTCAGCCGTAAACTCCCCTATATTAAGTTCAACTGGTTCAATAACTTGGTATTCAATAACGATGGGCACAAAGAACATATATCCAAAAACACCTGAGCCTATGTTCATTTCTCCATCTACAAGTCTTTGATGTAAATCTGGATAGTTATCTTCTACTACACCCTCTCCACCAAGCATATCAAAAATATAATCTAACCCACCCGGTTTATTTAAACGATAGGCCAAATCAAAATCTTGCGGGCTTTTTAATTTTGCAGTATAAGATAACGTAACTTTTTTCCCATTAACAGTGGGTTTATTAACGGTTATATTATTAGAAACAAAATCAGCGTAATTACTATTATAAGACTCTTGATCTGAAAGATAATCAGTTCCGTTAAATGTGTAAGTCGGGTAATTGCTCCATTGAAAAGCGTCAGGGTCTAACACATATGCTTTTGCGCTCTGTATATCTTCACCAAAATTCAAGGTAACAGTTGATGGCATAGAGCCTCCATAAGCATAACCGTTTTGCCATGTTGCTTGATCTCTGTCTGTACCTGTTCCCCAAATATGTAACGCCCCCATATCCAGGTGGTACTTGGTGACGGTTCTGTAAGTTGTAAGGGCATATGAAGTAAAAGGATATGCCAACATTGTTGTTATGCTTAATGATAAAATTATTAGCACAGATATTATTTTTTTCATTATCGTTCCTCCTTTTTTATAAGATGTAAGCATCAAACAATATGCGCCTAA
>CAYLLJ010000031.1:0-1277 GCA_964384725.1 uncultured Oscillospiraceae bacterium
GTGAAAATTCCGGAAGATATGGTTATCGTCGGATTCGTGCATTACTGATTAGAGAAGGATTACGGATCTCTGAAAAAGTCATCCGCAGGATCATGAAAGACTGTGCCCTTTCAGTAATCTCAGAAAAGAAGAAAAAGTACAGCTCTTATGGTGGTGAGATAACGCCTTCCGTACCTAATGTTATTGATAGAAATTTTCATGCGAATGTTCCTAATGAAAAGTGGTTGACAGACATTACAGAGTTCTCCATCCCCGCTGGAAAGATTTATCTTTCGCCTGTTGTGGATTGTTTTGACGGTCTGATCCCTTGCTGGAAGATTAGCAACACCCCAGATGCAGAACTTGTCAACAGTATGCTTGATGATGCCATCAATATGCAGAAAGAGGGCGAGCATCCTTTGCTTCATACAGACCGGGGGTGCCATTATCGTTGGCCCGGCTGGATTGCAAGAATGGAAGCTGCCGGCTTGCAGCGTTCTATGTCACGGAAAGGCTGTTCGCCTGACAACTCTGCTTGCGAAGGTCTCTTCGGGCGCCTTAAAAACGAGATGTTTTACAACCGAGATTGGAAGGGCGTGAGCGTCCAGGAATTCATTGAGATCCTTGACGATTACCTTATTTGGTATAACGAGAAAAGAATTAAAGTATCACTTGGAAATATGAGCCCACTGGAGCACCGACGAAGCCTTGGGATAGCCGCTTAGGCGGTCCCAAAAATCGTCCGCACCCCTGTCTCACAAGATAAGCATAGATGTCCATCGCTAATGCAATTTCATCTATGCTTATCTTGTACGAAACTTTGAAACGGTCTTAAAAAACGATGGGTAGATTTCTCTACCCGACCCCTCTACCCATCCGAAAGCTCATACTTTATTTGACACTACAAAATTAACCCCAACAAATAACATTGGACCTATTTTAGCATAGTCTGAAAAATTGGCTTTATTTTGTTTTTACTTTAACAGTCTTATTTGGTCCATTCCTGGACGATTTTATCTTGTCCAATTTCTCAGCAAAGGAGATTATCTCATAAAGATCCTCCTCCGCGTCTATGACTGTTTATATCAAATGGAAACATCCTCCTGAGAAGCTTTCATTGCCTTGTCAATCCTGGCGATAACTTTATCTTTTTTCACCAGTAGTCTAATATTTTTCGGCAGAGAAACATTATCTACCGTGACTACGTTTCCGTCTTTCATCGCTGCCACATCAACAGAAACAAATTCGGGCAAACTCCTTAAGGTGCCTTGAATTCTTATTTCATCTTCCAAGACCTG
>CAYLLJ010000031.1:1287-3362 GCA_964384725.1 uncultured Oscillospiraceae bacterium
CAGATTGTTATGCGCAAGCCACGCCTTCCCTTTAAATTTTACAGGCACCCTCACATTGACCAGCTTATCTTCAGAGGTTGCATAAAGCTCAATATGAATAGGCTTATTGCTGATTGGCTCGTATTGAATCCCTTTAATAACGCATGGCAACTCCTTCTCATTGATACTGACGATTGTTTTTGCGCCGATAGAATGATTTCTCAGAAATTGATTGATTTCCTTTCCCTCAAACCGGACTTTCATGTTCCGATTAATTCCAGGCCCGTAGATATTGCCGGGAACACATCCCTTTTTTCTGGTTTTTTTCGCACTTTCCTCCCGTTCCGCAGCATTTATTACAGCATCCATAAAATCAATTCCTCCGTTCCTCTTTTGTTATTCATGGGTTATCTGTTATACTGCAATTTGAAAAGATGAGCAAAATTGTTCGGCTCCTGCAATGTTATTCATGATTTCGTCATTTGTATAACCCTCATCTATTAATGAGTAATATTCATTCATGACGTTTTCGGCCAGAAAAATCTGCAGTGCGCTGAACCTTCCTTCAATCCTGTATTTACCCAAAAATGCGGGAATTAATACCGTATCAAGAGCGCCCGCGCATACCTTTTCGGCTTTGGAAATGATTTCGGCCTCTCCGTTGAGAAACATCCATGCGAAAAGTGTTCCGTCTGCAACAAGTTCCACAGGGTTGTCCATGTTTTCTATCTGCCGGACGCAGAAATTCCTGCTGATCGCCAGATGTCTGCCGGCAATTTTGTTGTTTCTTATCGCGAGTCCTCTGAAGACAGCCTTATAAGTTTTATAATCCAGCACGTCCAATGCTTTTTTTATATGTAGCGGCCTCTTCTTTCCTGCGGCATCAATCCTTTCATAGTCGTAAAGCCTGTAGGTCAGGTCCGACGGCTGCTGAATTTCAGCTACCACCAATCCGGCGTTCAGTGCATGGACGGTACCTGCCGGCACAAAAATCACATCTCCTTTTTCTACCGTTATCTCTCTGTACAAGTCTTTATGTTTGTGTTTTCTAATAGAACCTTCAATTCTTTTATGATCATAACCTTCCCGGAATCCATGGATGACCGACGAATCCTGCCTGGCGTCTATGACATACCACATTTCTGTTTTCCCTGATCTGCCGCTTTCCTGTTTTCTGGCATATTCATCATCCGGGTGGACCTGAATCGAAAGGCGGTCATTTGCATCGATATACTTCAGCAGCACCGGCAAGCCGGCATCTGCGGAATTTGGCGCCGGCGTTTCACCGGCGACCAGTTTCCCGTATTTTTGTAATACCTCCGTCAGACTCTCCCCTTTTAAAAACCCATTGGCAATTCTGCTTTCGCTTCCCTGCATGGCAGACAGCTCCCAGCTTTCCGCCACAGGCCCTTCCGGAACAGATTTGCCCAATCTCTTAAGGTTATATCCTCCCCATAAATAATTCTTGTATACAGGCATCATTTTATAAGGATAAAGCATATCAAACACCTCTGTTTAAAAATAATTCTTAAATTTTCAATGTTTAAATTGCAGTATCTCTGAGATAATGTCCCAAATACAACATTGAATACGCTTTGGATTTTAATAATCCATGTCGCCTGCAGGCATAGGCGAGGCCTTTCTTTTTTCAGGTTTTTCGGCGACAGCACTTTCCGTCGTTAATATCATGGAAGCAACGGAAGCTGCATTCTGAAGCGCAGATCTGGTGACCTTGACAGGATCGATGATACCGGCCTTGAACAAGTCTGTATATTCTTCTTTCACAGCATCAAACCCAATGCCTCTTGCGCTGTTTTTAACCTTTTCAACTACAACCGAACCATCCAGTCCGGCGTTGGATGATATTTGGCGAAGTGGCTCCTCCAATGCGCGAAGGATAATGGACGCGCCTGTTTTCTCGTCTCCCTGGAGAGTATCAACCATTTCCGCCATTTCGGGAAGGATATCAATATAGGCTGTTCCTCCTCCAGGGACGATTCCCTCTTCGACAGCCGCTCTGGTTGCATTCAGCGCATCTTCGACCCTGTATTTTTTTTCTTTCATTTCAGTTTCTGTTGCAGCTCCTACCTTGATGA
>CAYLLJ010000031.1:3477-3740 GCA_964384725.1 uncultured Oscillospiraceae bacterium
GCCCGAGCCCTGATTGCTTTCGGCTCCCCTGCGCCATTGACGATGATTGTATTCTCCTTTTGAATTTTGACGGATTTTGCCCTGCCGAACCAATCCGGACTGATATCCCGGATATTTCTTCCAACTTCTTCAGAGATTACTTCTCCGCCTGTGAGGACAGCGATATCCTGGAGCATCTCCTTCCTTCGGTCGCCGAATCCCGGCGCTTTTACAGCTACACAGTCAATTGTCCCGCGAATTTTATTTACCACAAGCGTCGCCAA
>CAYLLJ010000031.1:3751-6550 GCA_964384725.1 uncultured Oscillospiraceae bacterium
GATCTTCAAGCAGTGCTTCCATTTTTTCATGATCAGTCACCATATGGGAGGACAGATATCCTTTGTCAAACTGCAATCCTTCTACAACTTCAATTGTTGTGTCAAACGCCTTATTTTCTTCGATGGTGATTACACCTTCCACCGTTACCTTTTCCATTGCATCGGCAATGAGCTGGCCTACCTGCTCATCTCCGGAAGAGATGGTTGCGACAAATGCCATATCTTCTTTGCCTTTCAGTTTCTGGCTGTCCTTTTTGAGGCTATCGACCGCCTTTTCAACCGCCTTGTCGATTCCCTTTTTTAAAATAATAGGATTGGAGCCGGAGGCAACGTTTCTGAGTCCTTCCCTGACGATTGCCTGAGCGAGCAGAGTTGCTGTCGTTGTTCCGTCTCCGGCAACATCATTTGTTTTACTGGCAACTTCCCTTAAAAGCTGGGCTCCCATATTTTCATAGGGATCATCCAGCTCGATTTCTTTGGCGATGGTAACCCCGTCGTTTGTTATGGCAGGAGAGCCGTATTTTTTTTCAAGGATTACGTTTCTTCCTTTCGGTCCAAGTGTAACTTTAACGGCATCTGCCAGCTTGTTCACGCCTTTTTCAATTGATTTTCTCGCCTCATCGTCAAATAGCAATATTTTCGCAGTCATAATCGCTCAACCTCCTTATTCTAGGATTGCAAGGATATCATCTTGCTCAACCAATAAATATTTTTCGTCTTCCAGCTTGACCTCCGTTCCGGAGTATTTGCGGAAAAGAACCTTGTCTCCCTTTTTTACGGCCATTTTAACTTCTTTTCCGTCCTTGAATTCACCCGGACCAACCTCCTTTACTTCAGCCATGAATGGCTTTTCCTTCGCATTGGACGGCAGTACAATACCGCCTTTTGTAGTTTCCTCCGCTTCTGTCTCTTTTAAGAGCACCTTTGTTCCTAATGGTTTGATGTTCATAAAATCTGTCTCCTTTCTTTATATAATTCTAATTATTTAGTTTTTTCTTAAGCTGCTTTCAACGGATAGATGGATCGGAACATCTCACGTTTAATCTTTTCAAGTCCGTCCTCTGTTTTTGATTCGCAGCGTACGATCAGCTCCGGGCCGGTATTTGACGCTCTTACCAACCCCCAGCCATTGCTGAACTGAACGCGGATCCCATCCACTTCGAGGATTTTATTTCCTGTATCTTTAAAATAGGTTTTCGCTTTCTCAACATAAGACAGCTTCTCCTCCTCAGGACATTCGACCCTGATTTCCGGTGTTGCATAGGTTTTCGCCACATCGGACAGCAGTTCGTTCAGTGATTTGCCGCTTTTCGTAATGATCCGAAGCAGCCTTGCGCATGCGTACAAGGCGTCGTCATAACCGAAATACTCGTCCGCAAAAAACATGTGTCCTGACATTTCTCCTGTAAAAACCGCATTCAGTTCTCGCATCTTGGCTTTGATGAGCGAATGTCCAGTCTTATAGAATATAGGATTCCCGCCAAGTTTTCTTATCTCATCCACCAGGGTATCGGAGCATTTCACCTCGACAATTGCAGTTGTTCCCGGATATTTCGGCAGAATTTCCCTCCAGAACAGGATCATCAGATGATCTCCCCATATAATATTGCCTTTGTGATCCACCACTCCAAGCCTGTCTCCGTCTCCGTCAAAAGCAACGCCGAGATCCGCGCCGTTTTCCTGCACTGCAGCAATCAAATCATGCAAATTCTCCGTTTTGACCGGATCGGGGAAATGATTCGGAAAATCAGGATTGGAATCGCAGTAAAGAGGGATCACTTCGCATCCCAATTCATCCAGCAGCTTTGGTGCGAGAAAACCTGCGGTGCCGTTTCCACAGTCTGTAACGACTTTGATCCTGCGTCCGGTCAGCTTTATTTTTCCTTTAATCATATTAACATAATCATCGACCGGACATTGTACCGTCAACTCTCCCTGTCCGATTTCATAATCTTCGTTCTTGATGATTGTCCTCAATTCTTGAAGCTCTTCGCCGTATAATGTCCTGCCGTCATACTGCACTTTGAAGCCGTTATATTCCGCCGGATTGTGGCTGGCTGTGATCATAATTCCGGACTTGATTTGATAAAGATGTGTCACATAATAGAAAATCGGTGACAGCACTACTCCAATATTCCTGACATGGATTCCCGATTCCAGCAAGCCTTTTGCGAGGCTTTGGAAGAGAGCCGGCGAGGATCTCCGGTTGTCCATGCCAACTACGGCTTCCGTCTCGCCTTTTCTTTTTATATAGGTTCCGAATGCTTTGCCGATCCGCTCTGCGTCTTCATTCAGCAGATCCTTGCCATAAATGCCCCGAATATCATACTGCTTGAAAATATGCGCATTGATATCATTCACTTCACATCACTCCTTCCTTCCATACTGTATCCGAAATCGCCAGATAAGAGATCACGTATGAAACCAGGCTTTCGGCGCCCATATTTAAATTGACTCCTTTTTCTGTCAAGCCGTCATAGCAGCCTCCCGTTACCTTGTCGATCAGGCTGATTCCTTTGGAGTTGACACCCAGATACCATGAATGGCATAGTTTCGCTTTTTGAAGATAGGCCCTGTTTCCAGTGGTTTTATATGCTTCCAGATAGGTAAGAACCGATTCACAGGCTTCAACCGTCTGTTCATCATACCTTGCTGGTTCATACCCCTTGCGGTACCACCCCTTACAGCCGACCGGCCTGAAATAACCGTTATGAAAGGTTGCTTTTTCAAGGAAGGCAAGGCTCTCCTCCGCCGTTTCCAGGAAGCTCTTTTCTCCCGTCACGCGGGAGGCTTTGATTA
>CAYLLJ010000031.1:6560-9309 GCA_964384725.1 uncultured Oscillospiraceae bacterium
CGACAATGTCTTCAAACCATGCCCATTCCCCGTCCCTATGCTCCTCATACAGGAGGCAAAGCGATCGCGCCGATTCAAGAATATGGCTTTGAACATCACAGCTTTCGCTCATTGAAAGGCCGACAAGCGAATACGCCCGGGCTCTCGGCGAATGCAGAGAAGCCGCGTGAGGCAGGGCCGCATTCATCACATACCGCAAACCCCGCTTTATGTCTTGCGGACAGGAATCGCTTGAAAGGCTGAAGCCCAGAGCCCACAGGCACCTTCCGAAGCAGTCCTCCGAGCCTTCTTCTTCCAGCCATTCCCTATTGTAGCCCATAAAGTTTTTAAACGTGCCGCTGGTATTCTGCGCATTCAACAGAAATGACGCATACCGGTATGCGAGCTTGATATATTTCTTCTTTTTGAACCGCTCATTCAGCATCAGCGCCATGATCAGCGCTCTGGCATTGTCATCCGTCGTGTAGCCGTGGCGGGGATCGGGAATCCCGCATTTAGAATGCTGCAGCATGCCCGTGTCGTCCGTAAACCTGAAAATATGGTCGTCTTTCAACGGATCACCGGATATCAGCCTGTTCATCATACCGCGACGATTGCCTCCCGGGCGGATTTTTTCAGCGTATCGGCAAAGAGCTTCGAATATTGATCCGCCACATTGCTCCAGATCATCGTTCTCCCGATTTCAAGTGTCCGGTCTTCCATCCTTTTTTTCTCTTCCGGATGCTTCAGCACGTATTGTAACTGATCGGCGAGCGAGCCGGCATCGCTGAACCTTGCCAAAAGCCCCCTTCCGTCTGACAGCATTTCTCTAGCATAGCTGTAGGGCGTCGATACGATGACTCTTCCATACCCGACGGCATAAGCCAAAGTTCCGCTCACAGCCTGATCCTGGCCGAGGTACGGCGTCATATAGATATCGGTCAGCTGGAGATAATTTATGATTTCATCTTTTGTAAGATATTTATCGACAAATCTGACATGTTCTGCCGCGCCAAGCCGGTCTACCAATTTTATCAGCATTTCCCGGTATCTTTCGCCGGATTCGCTTTTGATGGATGGGTGCGTCTGCCCGAGGATCAGATAGATCACGTCCCGATGTTCCCTTGCCACTCTCGAAATGGCTTCAATCCCGTATTCCAGTCCTTTGCCCGGTCCAATGAGTCCGAAGGTGCTGACAACGCTGCGGCCGGAAAGCCCATGCTTTTCCTTGAGTTTTTCTCTTGAATCAAAGATCCTGTGCGGAACGCCGTGGTGTATCATCTCGATTTTGGAAGGATGAATCCCGTAGACCTTTTCGAGAACGGGCCTTGTATTTCTTGCCATGGTTATTATTTTTTCACTATTTTCGCCGATCCGGGACAGAATCTGCTTTTGTTTCCCGGACGGACTCGGAAGCACCGTATGAAGCGTCGCTATATATGGAATCCGCAGATTGTCAACAAGGTCCAGAATATATTCCCCCGCCTCACCTCCGAATATGCCAAACTCATGTTCAATCACAAGTAGTTCAATATTGGAGTTGCTAATATCCTGTGCCGTCCTGATATAGCTTTCTCTGTCATGCTGCATGAGCTCCATGACGACTCTGGCGCTGTAGCAGTAACCGCTGTTGCTTACGGCGATCACTTTTGGTTTTTGCAGAAGTTTAATTTTATCAAGTCCCTGGACAAGATCCTGCGTAAAGGTTGCGATGCCGCATTCTCTGGGAGGGTAAGTGCTTAAAAAACCGATATTTAATTTTCTGTTCAATACCATGTGAAATCATCCCCCTTTGCTTTTGTTTAAACCGCGATTGGCTGATCAAAATCCTTTGTCAGCACAGCGTTATGTTTTTTGCTGTTCCGGGCGACCACGCAGTTGGACATCGCCACGGAGTTTTCCACCGATGCGCCGTTTTCGATTTTTACGTTGTCCCAAACCACGCTTCCGACAACCGCCGCCCTGCTTCCGACAACAGCACCGTGATATACAACCGTCCCTGGACCCACAGCGGCGTAAGAACCGATTTCCACACCATCTCCGATGTATACGGGTTCTGCTATCCTGGCTGTTGGATGCACTTTCGCTGTTCTGCTTATATATTTTTTATTCTGCGTAAAATCGCATTCTCCGATCTGAATCAAGCCCTCAAGGATATCCCGGTGAACCTTGAGGTACTTTTGCGGCGTTCCCAGGTCAAGCCAATAAGAGCACCGGTTGTAAATCGCCATTTTATGTCCCCCTTGAAGAAGCTGTGGGTATGTTTCTCTTTCAATGGAAACCGTCTTTCCCTGCGGAATATGGTCCAGAAGTTCCGGCTCGAATATGTAAACTCCCGCATTGATCAAATTGGAATCGCTTTCATGGGGCTTGGGTTTTTCCTTAAACCCAGTGATGAAGCCGTTGCCGTCATGTTCCATCACGCCGTAATCCCAGGGATTGTCAACCCTTGTCGCCGCAATCGTCGCCAGCGCTTTCCGGTCTTTATGGAACCTTATCATTTCAGTAAAGTCGATATCGCTTAGGATGTCCGCGTTAAACACCAGGAACGTGTCGTCGAAAAAATCCTGCGCGTTTTTAATCGCTCCGGCCGTACCAAGGGGGATCTCCTCCGTCACAAAGCTAATGTTTACATCGAATTTTTTACCGCCTCCAAAATAATTTTCAATTTTCTCCGGCTGATAACACATGCTCAAAACGACATCGTAAATGCCATACCTTTTCAGATTTTCGAAATTCCTTTCGAGCAGAGGCTTGCCCATAATCGGCA
>CAYLLJ010000031.1:9395-11116 GCA_964384725.1 uncultured Oscillospiraceae bacterium
GTCGTCCGTGATAGGTCTAAGACGTGTTCCAAATCCGCCGACTAAAAACAATGCCTTCATATGAATTCCTCCTTTTCAACTAATTTTTGAAATCATATTATTTTAGAAACCTTGTTCGACGGACGGCTCAGGGCATTTCTTTATGTACTCAAGCAAGTCCTGAAGATTTGTTGTCGCTGCGGCAATGCAGGTGTCCGCCGCACCGTAGTACAGCTTGATTTCTCCCGTTTTTTCATCATGGGCCCAGCCGCACGGAAACACGACATCCGCCACGTCCCCTTGCCTTTCGTAGGGTTCCTGCGGGCCGAACACCCATTCATCGCTTCTTCTTAAAACCTTGAGGGGATTCTCAAGATCAAGCAGAGCAAGTCCAAGTCTGTAAATGGCCCCTGCTGCAGTCTGCTTGACTCCGTGGTACAAAATGAGCCAGCCCTCCGAAGTCTCCATGGGCGGCGTATTGAGACCCACCTTGTTGGCGTCCCACCATCCGCCTCTTCTCGCGTCGATCAATAGTTGATGCTCACCCCAATACTTCAAATCATCAGATTTTGAAATCCAAATGTGGGCTCCCGGCGTATGGAAAGCCGGGATCGGTCTGTGCACCAGCAGCCATTTGCCGTTAATTTTCCGTGGAAACAATGCCGCGTCTTTATCTTCGGGAGGCATGATCGGTCCAAGTCTTTCAAAGGTTTCAAAGTCCGCTGTCAAAGCCATGGAAACCAGAGGGCCTCCTTTTGAAAAGGATGTGTAAACGACAGCATATTTTTTCAGCTCTTCGACCCAGGTTATCCTTGGATCCTCAATTCCCCATTCCTCTTCCGGATAATTCTCCGGATCCGGCCCAAGCGTAGGCTTTGCATCAATCTTCCAATTATTGATTCCGTTCAGGCTTACAGCTTTTGTAAAATGAGAAAACCCTCTCCGGTCCTCAACCCTCGCTAGCAGAAGGACCTTACCCTTATACATGGCTGCCGCCGGATTAAAAACCGTGTTTGCAGCATACGGCCAATCCTTTGACGTGAGAATGGGGTTGCCGGGAACTCTTTTAAAAAGTTCCCGATAAGAATACTTATCGTCGCTTGACAGTTTCGTCAGAAATTTTTCACTCAAAAGCGCTTCACCCCTTAATGCAGAATTTTTAAAATTGTCGCCTTATAATAAAAAGCGCTTTAAACCCCTTCTAGTTTAAAGATATGAATTGATAACGCATAAACGCTATAAAAAAATATCAGTATAAAAAAGGAATATAAAAACGCTGTCAGCACTCACGCGTACCGAGTGCTAATAATATTTTATTAACTAGAAAATTTCCTGTCAAGATATTTTTATAAATTTTTTTACGAATATTTTTTAACTTTGGTATTTGCTTTATTGGTCAGTATATAATTAAATAAGCCCAATGCAAATTCGGTTCCTGTATTTTCTGCATGCGTCAGAATTCGGGCAAAAATATTAATATTTCGGTCATATTCACCAGTTAGAAATGTTGTGGACTCTTCAATTGTACTTCGTATGTAACTATTCAGTCTGTTCTTCCATACCGTTTCATCCCAAAAGGGATTAATAGAGGCCAAGAAGGAAGCGTTCTGTTCCGCATTTTGGTATAAAAGCCGAGTCGCTTCATCTGCTGCATCAACGTTATGCTCTATCTGTGCGGTTATAAGGGTAGGGATCAATTTTATGTGCGTATAAATTAAAGTTTTATATCTCTCTGTGATTTG
>CAYLLJ010000031.1:11126-11493 GCA_964384725.1 uncultured Oscillospiraceae bacterium
TGGTTCCATACTCATCGGCCACTTTGTTCAGCCGGGTTAATATAATATCCTCATTGCCGATCCCCATATATCTGCTGATTAAGTAATATCTGGTCCAGGTGGCCAATTCGAACCAAAACATTCTTAAAGAATAAATCGTATCAACCTGGTCGCGTGTTATGCACTGCAGTATTTCGGGGACCCTATTTGCTGATGTCGGGTTCTGCGCTTCGGGAGCTTGCAGGTTTTCATTGCCAAGCGGGATATAAGTTAAAAATTCATAGATCCCTTGAGCAAAATAATCGCCAATATAATTGGTAAAAGCAGTGAGCCTGTCGTAAGCCTCCGCATCTTTACTGTAATCTCCCGAAATAAACGAATTGATCAT
>CAYLLJ010000032.1:0-2049 GCA_964384725.1 uncultured Oscillospiraceae bacterium
AGTGTATTTTGTTTTTATATGTCAAAGCAATGATTATGCGTCCCATTGGGGATCGTATTGACATGCATATTGAGATCATGCCGGTTCAATATAAGGAATTGGCGGATATGGAAGGCTTAAATGAAGAGATGCAAAAACTGCTGCCCATGCGGAATTCCAAAATAATGAGGCAAGAGGTGGAAGCGGCCAGACAGGTTCAGATAGAACGTTATAAGGACGAAGAAATCTCGTACAATTCACAGCTGACGCCGGGTTTGATGAAAAAATATTGTGGATTGACCACAGAATGCAAAAAGCTCATGGAAGCGGCATTCAATCGATTATCACTCAGTGCAAGGGCGCATCATAAAATTATAAAAATGGGGAGAACCATTGCTGATATGGAAGGCATGGAGCAGATAGGAGCAAATCATTTAGCAGAGGCGATACGCTACCGCAGCCTGGACAAAATTTACAGAGGTTTATAATAGAGTTAGGAGATGTAACGAAGAGGATTTCAAAATGGGGTTACAATATGAACAAATCGAACTAAAACAGATTAAAAAAGTACATATATATGATAATGATTATCCGAAGCTGCTCACATATATCGGCAATCCTCCGAAAATCCTTTATTATACAGGTGACATCACCCTCGCAAGCATGCCTTCCGTCGCAATCGTCGGTGCAAGAAAAGCAACTTCCTACGGGAAATGGGCTGCGTATGGATTTGCAAAAAAATTGTCCGAGTATGGCATAGTTGTAGTTAGCGGAATGGCATACGGCATAGATACTCATGCCCATAAAGGATCTGTGGAGAACTATGGAAAAACTATCGCTGTATTGGGATGCGGAATAGATATATGCTATCCTGCATCAAATAAAGATCTTAGAGCAAAGATCATAAGTGATGGCGGGCTTATTCTTTCTGAATATGAACCTAATGAAACCCCGTTGCCTTTTCGATTCCCAATGAGAAACCGTATTATCAGCGGGCTATCGTTGGGAACAATAATTGTTGAAGCCGGAATAAACAGCGGCTCCCTGATTACAGCGGAATGTGCTGCAGAACAGGGAAGGAATATATATGCATTGCCCGGTAATATAAATAGTATGTACAGCTTAGGGGCAAATAAACTTATCAAAGATGGTGCAACACCTCTGATCACATTCGATGATATAATTGATGAGTTGGGAATAAGAAGACAGACGTCTCTTTCCAGGCAGGAAATAGAGATGGGAAATGACGAAAAAAGGATTTATGAATATATACTCCAGTCAGGTGAAACGACGACAGATTTTATTTGCAGAAGCACATGTAAACCCCCTTCTGAAGTTAATGCAATAGTTACAATATTGGAAATGAAAGGACTTGTGCATACATCCATGGGAAAAATATTTGTTGCAAATTGAAGCATTTGGAAATATAATCTGTTCTTGTAAGCAGAAGAAACTTATTAGAGACTATCGAAGGAGGCCTATAATGGCTGAAAAGAATTTAGTAATCGTGGAATCTCCATCGAAAGCAAAGACCATTGGTAAATTCCTTGGAAGCAAATACAAAGTGATTGCTTCAGTGGGGCATATAAGAGACTTGCCTAAAAGTAAACTTGGAATTAATATCGAGAATAACTTTGAGCCCGCATATATTTCCATCAGAGGAAAAGGCGACATAATCAAAGCAATGAAAAAGGAAGCGAAAGACGCAGGTAAAATATATCTTGCAACTGACCCCGACCGTGAAGGAGAGGCTATTTCCTGGCATATTGCTTATTTGCTTAATATTGATGAGAAAGAACCATGCCGGATCGTATTCAATGAAATCACCAAAAGTGCCATACAAAATGCTGTTAAACACCCAAGGATGATAGATAAAAAGCTTGTCGATGCCCAGCAGGCGAGGCGTGTGCTTGATCGATTAGTGGGATATAAAATCAGTCCTCTGTTATGGCGCAAGATACGAAGAGGATTGAGTGCCGGCAGGGTACAATCGGCTGCCCTTAAAATCATCTGTGACAGGGAAAAAACAATTCTTGCGTTTGTCCCCAAAGAATACTGGAATATCACAGC
>CAYLLJ010000032.1:2059-4446 GCA_964384725.1 uncultured Oscillospiraceae bacterium
GAATGAGGGCAAGGAAAAGCAGAAACAATTCTCGGCAAAATTGACTGAATATAAAGGGAAAAAGATCACGGTGTCCAATAAGGAGGAAGCCGATTTTATACTATCCGCACTTGAACCGAAAGGATTTATTGTGCAGAAGGTTGAGGAAAAAGAAAGAACAAGGAAACCGAATCCTCCTTATACGACGAGCAGCCTGCAGCAGGATGCATCAAACAAGCTTAACTTTAATACGAAGAAAACAATGATGATTGCACAGCAACTATATGAAGGAATCGAAATTAAAGGGCATGGAACAGTAGGTCTTGTAACCTATATCCGTACTGACTCTGTAAGGATTTCCGCCGAAGCCGAGAAAGCAGTCAATGAATATATTAATAATACCTTTTCACCGGATTATCTTGGCAACAATGTATATACAAACAAGAAAAAAGACGTACAGGATGCACATGAGGCTATACGCCCGAGCATTATCGGTCTGCATCCTGATGAGATTAAGGAATCACTTACACGTGATCAATACAACCTTTACCGGCTGGTTTGGTCGCGATTTGTTGCAAGCCGTATGACTCCGGCGGTTTATGACAGTGTAAGTGCGGATATAAAAAACGGAGATTATTTATTTAAGGCATCAGGTTCAAAACTGAGATTTGACGGATATTTAAAGGTATATAACAATAGCACTGAGGAAGATGAAGAAAAGATGCTTCCTCCTATCCAAGAAGGCGACAAACCAAATTTACTTGACCTTATAAGTGAGCAGAATTTTACTCAGCCTCCTTCGAGATACAGCGAAGCATCGCTTGTAAAGGATCTTGAGGAAAAAAACATTGGCAGACCAAGCACATATGCTCCGATCATAGCGACACTCATAGAGCGAAAATATGTTATCAGAGAAAAGAAAATGCTAAAGCCGACCGAGCTGGGCTTTGTCGTAACCGATTTGATGGAGACCTACTTCAAAGAAATCGTGGATACCGGTTTTACAGCCGATATGGAAGATAAGCTGGATGATATAGAGGTAAAAAATACTGAGTGGAAAACGGTTGTAGGAGATTTTTATAAAACACTGGAAAAGGAGCTAAAGGTAGCCGATGAAGCAATCGATAAGGTCACGATAGAAGATGAGCTTACGAACGAAATATGCGAGCTTTGCGGGAAGCAGATGGCTATAAAGAACGGCAGATACGGAGAATTTCTTGCATGCTCCGGATATCCTGACTGTAAGAACACTAAACCCATATTAAGTAAAATTGATGTCAAGTGTCCTGATTGCGGTAAGGATATCGTTATAAGGAAGAGTAAAAAAGGCAGAGTATTCTATGGATGCAGCGGATACCCTCAATGCAGCAAGCTATATTGGAATAAGCCGGTGGATAAAAAATGCCCCGAGTGTTCGTCATTGTTGATGGAAAAAAAGACTAAAACTTCAAATTATATGTGTTCAAATCCCGAATGCGGGTATAAAGAATAGTATCAATTCATAATCCAGGAGGTACAATAATGGGAGAATTTCATGCTACTACAATTGTAGCTGTAAGACGAAGTGAGAATGACATTTGTATAGGCGGCGACGGACAGGTAACAATGGGACAAAGCTCAATCATGAAACAGACTGCAAAAAAGGTCAGAAAAATATATAAAAATACGGTAGTAACAGGTTTTGCGGGATCTGTATCCGATGCCTTTACACTTACAGAAAAATTTGAAAAGAAACTTGAAGAGCATTCAGGCAACCTTAAGCGTGCAGCAGTAGCGCTTGCTCAGACATGGAGATCAGACCGGGCGATGAGAAATCTGGAAGCCCTTATGGTGGCAGCGGACAAAGAAAGTCTGCTGGTCATTTCCGGAAACGGAGAAGTAATTGAACCGGATGAAAACTTCATTGCCATAGGTTCAGGCGGAAACTATGCATATGCGGCAGCGCATGCGCTTTATAAGCATACTGACATGAATGCTGAAGAAATTGTAAGGGAAGCATTAACAATTGCTGCTTCCATTTGTGTCTTTACAAATAATAACATTACTGTGGAAAAGCTGTAAGGGGGAAATAAAGAATGACTACATTGCATAATATGACTCCGAAAGAAATCGTAAAGGAGCTTGATAAATATATAATCGGTCAGGACAGTGCAAAAAAATCAGTAGCAGTAGCACTCCGGAACAGATACCGAAGAAATCTTCTTCCTGACGAGATGAGAGAGGAAATCACCCCGAAAAACATCCTGATGATGGGACCGACCGGCGTTGGTAAAACAGAAATTGCGAGACGACTGGCGAAACTGTTGGATGCACCGTTTGTAAAAGTGGAAGCGACAAAATTTACAGAAGTAGGCTATGTCGGGCGCGATGTCGAAAGCATGGTGCGGGATCTTGTCGAAGTCGCGGTC
>CAYLLJ010000032.1:4456-6051 GCA_964384725.1 uncultured Oscillospiraceae bacterium
TATCCGAATTACAAAACAAAAGAGGCTTCAGGAGAAATATTCGGTTGCAGAGGAAATCGCAGATGAAAAAATTATCGAAGCGATTATTCCGGGTAAGAAGAAGCCCGCACAAAATGCAGGCGGAGTAAGAGGCCCCTTTGATTTTATCCTCGGCGGAGGTTTTCAATCAAATCAAAACCAGCAGAAGCCGGAATCCGGCGCAAAAGAAGAACCAAACAGCGAGAAGGGCGATATAGAATTGGCGAGAGAACAGGTGCGTCAGCAACTGAAGGACGGATTGCTTGAAGACCAGTATATTGAAATTGAAGTCAACGAAAGCCCCAAAGGTAATAATCTTGATCTCGGAAATGAATCTATGAGCATCAATATCGGAAATATATTCGGAGACATGATGCCGCAGAAAAAGAAAAGGAAAAAGGTACGCGTAAAAGATGCCCGAAAAATACTTCGAGAGCAGGAGGCACAGAACCTTATAGATATGGATCAGGTAACAGCAGAAGCTTTGGATAATGCAGAACAGAATGGCATAATATTTATAGATGAGATAGATAAGATCGCTTCGGGCGGAGGTTACCGTTCAGGAGCCGATGTTTCCAGGGAAGGAGTGCAAAGGGACATACTGCCGATTGTCGAAGGAAGCGTCGTCAATACAAAATACGGTCCTGTAAAAACAGATCATGTGCTGTTTATCGGTGCCGGAGCATTCCATATTTCAAAACCTACGGATCTGATACCGGAACTGCAGGGAAGATTTCCGATTCGAGTTGAATTGGAAAATCTGACTAAAGAAGCATTTGTGCAGATTCTTACAGTGCCGGAGAATGCGCTTATCAAACAGCATAAAATGCTGCTGGAGACAGAAGGAATCAAAGTAACGTTCACAGATGATGCAGTCGAGGAGATAGCGACCATGGCATTTCTGACAAATGAACAGACAGAAAATATCGGTGCGAGAAGACTTCACACCATCATGGAAAAGCTTCTGGAGGAAATCTCCTTTAATATCCCGGAAATGGAGCAGGAAGAGATAGTCATCGACAAGGAATACGTAAAGGATAAGTTTATTGACAGGATTCATGCAGATGATATCGATAGATACATTCTGTAAATGTCATCGTAACTAACTTATGGATAATGTAATATAATGGTATATGCCGCAACAGTTGAATACTTAAGGCACAGGTTTAGACCTGTGCCTTTTATCATGTGGAATACAGTTAATGTTCTGTATATATGATGATTAGGATATGGAATCCGAGATAAATGGTGCCCGTTGCGGAAACTTTTTTGAACAATCAAAATATTTATTTACTTTATGAAAATTTCGTATATAATATTTATGTTAGTAATAAAAAATTAAAAGCTTCACACGTTATGATCCGGAATATTAATTGGAGGAGTTACATGGAAGAAAAACATATTTTAGCCAAGGTAAGAAAACTAAATTGGGTATTGCAGGAAAGTGCAGCCGGTGTATTCTCCTTCAATGATCTTTGTGGTATTTTGAGCGATTTGATGGATGCAAATGTTTATATTGCAAATCTCAGGGGAAAGGTTATAGGAGTTCACTATAAAATCAAATCAGACAGCGCAAC
>CAYLLJ010000032.1:6061-9676 GCA_964384725.1 uncultured Oscillospiraceae bacterium
ACTATTACAGACCCTGAAACCGGCAGTGAAAAGTTTCCTAATGAGTACAATGAAGCACTGCTGAAGGTTGTAAAAACAGAAGCAAATCTCAGAGCGGAAGAAGCTATGGAAATATTCAAATACGACTACGATACGTATGACAAGCTCCATACAATAATTCCCATTTTGGGAGGAGGAAAGAGATGGGGAACTCTGATCCTTACAAGATACAAACCTGAATTTGCCGACGAGGACCTGGTACTGGGTGAGTACGGTGCAACTGTTGTGGGACTGGAGATTCAGCGCCGCAAAAGCCTTGAAATTGAGGAAGAAGAAAGAAAGAGAGCTGTAGTTCAGATGGCCATTGGCACATTGTCCTACTCGGAAATCGAAGCAGTACAGCAAATTTTCGCCGAATTGCAAGGTATGGAAGGACTATTAGTTGCCAGTAAAATTGCTGACAGATCCGGTATAACAAGATCTGTAATTGTGAATGCTCTCAGGAAATTAGAGAGTGCAGGTGTAATAGAGTCGCGTTCTCTTGGAATGAAGGGTACCCATATCAAAATTTTGAATCCCAAATTTTTAGAAGAGCTTGAGAAACTGGAAGTATAAAAAATAACTGAAAGTAAAAACTGAGAAAGTGTAACAAAAAACCCCTTATAGGAATATGCTGAATTACTTGGGGGTTTTTTTATGAAATACAAACATAAAAGAGACAGGCATAGCGGAAAATGGTTTGTCAGTCTGGTGCTATTGATAGTACTGGCGCTTTATAGTGTAGTTTTCACAGAGAAAATCATCAAGCCGAATGTCGGTGCCATCGCAGAAGTTAAAGTAAAAGCGATGATCACAAAGATAGTTAACGATGCCGTTCACGATCAATTCGCATCCGGAGAAGAACTGAACGAATTATTGAAGATAAAAACGGACCAAGAAGGAAACATAACATTTGTGGAATCCAATACCGTTGCAATGAACAGTCTTGCCGCCAAGCTGACTCAGGCTGTTCAGCAGCAATACAAGTGGGAAGAACCGGTTATGCTGAGCGTACCGGTAGGAAGTATAATTGGCAGCCAGGTATTATCCCAGTTCAGTCCGTATATTGATTTAAAAGTGTTGCCTATCGGAATGTCAAGGGTAAACTATAAAACGGAATTTGAAAGCATGGGCATAAACCAGACCAAATATAAAGTATATCTCGAGATGGATAGTCAGGCAAGAGTTCTGGCACCGTTTTCTATAAATAATATAAATGTGTCGAATACAATCTTAGTAGCAGAAGCTATAATAATAGGTGAGGTTCCTGATGCATATATAAATGTTCCGCCGGGCAGTGCCATGGATGCAACGAACTTTTTCCCTGAATGATCCGAATGATGAGGTGTTTGATTGAGATTTACAGATGATAATACAATAATTAGAGACGAGGAATACCGGGCGATCCTGGCGGCAGTTCAACAGAGTGATGACATTTCCTATTCCATGGAGGAGCTTTGGGCTTTAGCCGAAGCGGCAGGAGTAGATGTGGCAGGCGAAATGATACAGAACAAAGAACATGTCAATACTGCCACATATATCGGAAAAGGTAAAGTAGATGAACTTCGTGAAATGTGTGAAAATATGGAAGCAGATACTGTTATTTTTAATGACGAACTATCCGGTATGCAGCTTAGGAATTTGGAAGACAAGCTGGGTGTAAGAGTGTTTGACAGGACTATTCTGATATTAGACATCTTTGCTTCCCGTGCAGTTTCCAGGGAAGGAAAACTGCAGGTTGAACTGGCTCAGCTTCAATATCGGCTTCCCAGACTGACCGGCTTCGGTAAATCGTTGTCAAGGCTTGGAGCGGGAATTGGGACAAGGGGACCGGGAGAAAAAAAACTGGAAACAGACAGACGGCATATTTCCAAGAGAATGGATGAGATTAAAAAAGAGCTTCAGGATGTAAAAAGCAGCCGCGGAACACAAAGAGCAAAAAGGCAAAAATCAGAAGTTCCTGTAGTTGCCCTTGTGGGATATACAAATTCAGGTAAATCCGCACTGATGAACAAGCTTTTGCAATTAACGGAAAAAGAAGAAAAGAGCGTTTTTGAAAAGGACATTTTGTTTGCAACTCTTGATACGGCACAGAGAAATGTGAAACTTGATACAAATCAGGAGTTTATTCTGATCGACACAGTAGGATTTATCAGCAAACTGCCGCATTCTCTGATCAAAGCTTTCAAATCGACCTTGGAAGAGGTGAAGTATGCGGATCTGCTCCTTCATGTTGTGGATGTCTCCTATCCTGATCATGATTTTCATATCAATGTTACTAATCAGGTATTGAAAGAAATCGGGGTGGCAGATAAAGAAAAACTGATGATTTATAATAAGATCGATATTGCAGGGGAAATGAGCTTGCCAAATGGTGATGAAATCATTTATATCTCAGCAACCCGAGGTGACAATATAGAAGCTTTGATGCATAGAATCAAAGAAAAACTCTTTTCGGACAGTATTGTCGTCTCCATGCTTATACCATATGATCGCGGGGATATATCCTCATATATTTGTGATAACTGCAGAGTTATACGGCTGGACTACAAACAAGAAGGCACATACATTGAGGCTGAAATTTCCGTGAAAGATTATGGCAGATTGGAGCAATATATTACTGAGGGAGGTATCTCTTGATTAAGTACAAGACAGTGATGCAGGAAGCGAAAATTGAGCAAATCATTAGTAAATCAAGATTTATCGGTCATGTAAAGCCGGTTGAATACAGGGAAGAAGCAGAGGAGTTTATCGCAAAGGTGCGAGCAGAGCATAAGGCTGCTACTCACAATGTCCCTGCATTCGTTATCGGGGACCGATTCCAGCTTCAATGGGCAAGTGATGATGGGGAACCGCAGGGCACATCAGGAGCTCCAATCGTACAGATGCTCGTGAAGGAAGAAATTACAAATTTAACAATAGTAATAACACGATACTTCGGCGGCATTAAATTGGGAACCGGAGGATTGGTAAGGGCTTACACAGGTACGGCAAAATTAGCTCTAAAAGCAGGTGTTATCTGTGCCGTAAAAGAGCTGGACGAGCTGAAAGTCAGGCTGGACTATACATTTCTCGGAAAGCTGCAAAATCTTGCGTTAAACGGAAAATTTGAAGTCAGAAATGCAATATTTGAGGATGCGGTAACTGTTGATTTATTGGTAGAACCTGAGAATACGGAAGAGGCAGAAGCGCTAATTTCAAATTTGACTGGCGGAAGTGCTGTAATCGTATCGAAGAGTATAAAATTGGAAAAGGTTAAAATTTAGCCGCAGGCTGTGATTAAATAAGAAAAAACATATTTTGTCGTTGACATTGAATTTTTGATATGCTAAGATAAAAATCGGTCACAAAAAGGCGTGGTATAAACATTCCAAGGTAGCTCAATGGTGGAGCACTCGGCTGTTAACCGATAGGCTGTGGGTTCGAGCCCCACCCTTGGAGCCAATAATAAATAATTGACGAAAAAAGTAAAATGTTCTTGACACACAAAGGCACCCAATATATACTAAATAAATGTGTCAAGCAGTTGAAAACTTATTCCCGGGCGCATAGCTCAGCTGGGAGAGCACCTGCCTTACAAGCAGGGGGTCATAGGTT
>CAYLLJ010000033.1:0-9611 GCA_964384725.1 uncultured Oscillospiraceae bacterium
ATTTGCTATAAGAGAAGGCGGAAGGACAGTAGGAGCTGGAGTAGTAGCAAAGATCGTCGAATAAATGCTTGCTAAAATATTATGCGCGTACTAAATTGCTTGCTATTTTTCCACTTTAATTAATAACTATAACAATGAAACAACGAGGACCTGCAGATAACCGCAGGTCTTTTTATTGAACAGGAAAAGTAAGGAGGATAAGCATTCATGGAGCATAGCATTGAGCTAAAACGAGTAAAGAATTATTTCAATGAACATAATATTACAAATGAAATAATATTATTGGATGAAAGCAGCGCAACCGTCGAATTAGCGGCAAAAGCACTATGCAGGGAGCCGGGCGAAATTGCCAAATCACTGGCCTTAAAGCTGAAAGACGGGAGTGTCATCATTGTAGTGGTTTGCGGAACGGCCAGGATAGATAATCGCAGATACAAGGATACTTTTAAGTGTAAGGCACAGATGCTTTCTCATGAGGAAACACAATTGGCAGTAGGATACTCCGTTGGAGGTGTGTGCCCTTTTGCCCTGCCGAAAGATGTGAAGGTTTATCTTGATGAGTCGCTGAAAAAATACGATGAGGTATATCCTGCCGCCGGTACCGCTAATTCTGCAGTCCGATTCACATTGAAGGAATTGGAACAGGCCGCAGGAGGCACGTGGATTCACGTTACACAGGATAAATGATGTTCAGCCGGCAAGATACGGTTACGCAAATTATTGCCGGTTTGTAAGTAACGATATTAAAATGACCTTGACAGTCATCAGATTTTATGGTAACTTAATTAAGCGACTTTATGGTAAGGGTATGATAAAATCGTGTAATTTAGGCCCTGCTGAACATTAGACGACGGCGTAATTATACGGCGATAAGCCTTGCAGCAATATCAAAGATGTTGTAAACTATAAAAGTGCCAGTATAAAATCGGAGCTATAAAAACAGCTCTGAATTTTGGATTAAATGGAGGACAATCATGAGAGTAAGAGTGACATTAGCCTGCACTGACTGCAAGCAAAGGAATTACAATACTACCAAAAATAAGAAAAACGATCCTGACCGTTTAGAATTCACCAAGTATTGTAGATTCTGTAAAAAGAATACTGTTCACAAAGAAACAAAATAAGGATGTGATTTGATGGATAAGGAAAAAGCCAAAAAAATTGCGCAGGCGAAAACTAAAAAACCTAGAGTCAGCGTAAAGGAATATTTGAAAGGTGTTAAAACAGAAATCAAGAAGGTAGTATGGCCGACCAGAAAAGAACTTGGTTCCTATACCGGTGTTGTACTATTGTCTTGTGTAGCACTAAGCCTGGCAATCTGGGCAGTGGACTCCGCATTTCTTGCTTCTCTGAAATATGTTTTAAATATCAGTTTTTAAATTAATGATATGTTAAAGGAAGGCACAAATGGCCAAGAAAAAAAAGGGCGAAAAATATGAAGAGCTCGGAGAATTTGAAGACCTTGAAGACCTTGATGAGTTAGAGTATGAGCCGGATGATTCAGATGAGCATATCGGAGAAGAAGATGATTCAGATGATATTTCGTTGGATGAAGCAGAAACTCTGATTCCGCTGGATGAAACTCAAACCGAAATAGTATCCGACGAAGTAGAAACTTCCAGGGACGGGATTTCCGAACAGGAAATTGATAACTCATCAAAAAAAGCCAAATGGTATGTAGTTCATACCTATTCGGGTCACGAGAACAAGGTAAAAGTGAATATAGAAAAAATAGTCGAGAACAGAGGCATGCAGGATTTGGTTCTCAGTATTGTAGTGCCTACCGAAGATCATGTTGAGATTAAAAACGGTCAGCGAAAGGTTAAAACCAGAAAGATGTTCCCCGGCTACGTTTTGGTCAAGATGATTGTAACCAATGAATCGTGGTATCTCGTAAGAAATACACAAGGTGTCACAGGTTTCGTGGGTCATGGATCAGAGCCGATTCCTCTTACAGATGATGAAGTAAGGAGAATGGGAATCGAGAAGATATATATTCAGCTGGATATCGAACCCGGTGACAGTGTCAAGGTTATCAACGGACCATTTGAAAGCTTTATGGGAGTTGTCGAAGAAGTCAATATGGATAAACAAACCCTTAAGGTCAGAATATCCATGTTCGGAAGAGATACACCTGTCGAATTAGAATTCGGGCAGGTTGACAAAATATAGGATGCCGTGTCTGCAGCTTGCTTTGCAGAAAGGCAGCTGTAAATAGGCAAAAAACTGCTTAGAGCAGTAGAAAGGAGACTTACAGATATGGCAAAAAAAGTAGACGGACTCATCAAACTGCAGATTCCGGCAGGAAATGCAACCCCTGCACCACCGGTTGGACCGGCACTTGGACAAAAGGGTGTAAATATTATGGATTTCTGCAAACAGTTCAATGCAAAGACAGCCGATCAGCCGGGAATGATAATTCCAGTAGTAATTACGGTATATGCTGACAGATCATTCACATTTGTTACGAAAACACCGCCTGCGGCAGTATTGCTCAAAAAAGCAGCAAACCTGCAATCCGCATCCGGAGAACCGAACAAGAAGAAGGTTGCAACAGTGAGTATTGAACAGGCCAGAGAAATCGCAAAGTTAAAAATGCCTGATTTAAATGCTGCAGATCTTGACAGTGCTACAGAAATGATAAAGGGCACAGCAAGAAGCATGGGAATTATTATTAAGGAAGCGTAAAGTGGGAGGCAGAGCCGTTAATACCACAAGGAGGTAAAACAAATGCCTAAAAGAGGTAAAACCTACAAAGAGTCAGCGAAATTAGTTGACAGAAACACATTGTATGATGTAAATGATGCTTTGGGATTAGCAGTTCAAACTGCAAAAGCAAAATTTGATGAAACCGTTGAAGTCCATATTAGACTTGGTGTAGACGGAAGACATGCGGACCAGCAGGTCAGAGGCGCGATCGTACTGCCGCACGGTACCGGTAAAACAAAAAAAGTGTTAGTGTTTGCAAAGGGCCCAAAGGCTGCCGAAGCAGAAGCCGCTGGTGCGGATTATGTCGGTGCAGAAGAGCTGGCTGATAAGATTAAGACAGAAAGCTGGTTTGACTTTGATGTTGTTGTAGCAACACCGGACATGATGAGCGTAGTCGGCAAATTAGGTAAAATCCTTGGACCAAAGGGCTTGATGCCTAATCCAAAATCAGGGACTGTAACCATGGATGTAGAAAAAGCACTTCAAGAGATTAAAGCCGGTAAGGTTGAGTATCGACTTGACAAAACAAACATCATCCACACACCGATTGGAAAAGTTTCTTTCGGACCGGAAAAATTAGCTGATAACTTCAATGCTTTGTTAGAAGCAGTTGTTAAGGCAAAGCCGGCCGCAGCAAAGGGACAGTACCTTAAGAGTGTAACAGTAGTATCAACAATGGGTCCCGGAATCAAGGTTAACCCTATTAAGATAAGCAATTAGACTTAAAATTACTAAAATTGAATATTAGCCGTAGACAGCAGGTGCAAACCGGAAAATTCCGTAAGTCACCTACCGACATTTGCAAAGCAAATGAGGTTGAGTGCGCAATGCTTAATTTCCTGCCGAGGTATCTTATAAATTGATGAGATTTATTGAGCCTTTTCTGTCTGCGGATCGAAAAGGTTTTTTATTCAGGATTTTACGCCTGCCGCCGATATTCTTCCGGAAGCCTCTCGTTTCAGGTCTTCCTTTGGAGTATGTCCGCATTGCGGCGTATGCATCAATCAAAATCACCTTGGCATGTTATGTAAGGTGGGAGAGGAGAAATAAATGTCAGTAGAACATCTAAAAGAAAAACAGGCAACAATCGATGAAATCAAAGAGAAACTTGAAAAGGCACAATCTGCAGTAGTGATTAACTACATCGGAATCACTGTAGCGCAGGCAGATGCGATGAGAAAAAAATTAAGGGAAGCAAATGTAGATTATACCGTTTACAAGAATACTCTTGTAAACAGAGCAATCGAAGGAACAAAATATGAACCGCTGAAAGAAGTCCTTACAGGGCCAAGCGCTTTTGCTTTCGGATATGATGATGCTATTGCACCAGCCAGAGTAATAAGCGGAATCATCAAGGAATATAAGAAGATGGATTTTAAAGCAGGTGTAATAGAAGGTACCTATTATGATGCAGACGGTGTTAAAGCAATCGCTTCACTTCCATCAAGAGAAGAATTGATTGCGAAGTTCATGGGAAGCATTCAGTCGCCGGTATCCAAATTTGTGCGTACTCTTCAGGCTGTTTCAGACGCAAAGGCAGAAGCTTAAACGAGCTGAATCCATATTTTAAATGGTCGAAAGACAATAGTAAGTATACCAATATGAAATATATTATATAAAGGAGAAAAGTAAAATGAATAAAGAGCAAATAATTGAAGCAATAAAATCAATGACAATATTAGAATTAAATGAGCTTGTGAAAGCTTGCGAAGAAGAATTCGGCGTATCAGCGGCAGCACCGGTTGCGGTAGCCGGGGCAGGTGCTGCAGTAGCAGAAGTAGAAGAACAGACTGAATTTACAGTAGTCCTTGCAGGCGCAGGCGCTGAAAAGATCAAGGTTATCAAGGTAGTAAGAGAAATCACAGGACTCGGATTAAAGGAAGCAAAGGATTTGGTAGACGGAGCTCCTGCAAACGTAAAAGAAGGAATAGCCAAGGCAGAAGCCGAAGAAATCAAAACAAAGCTTACAGATGTCGGAGCAACAGTAGAATTGAAATAACCCCTTGCCTACAGACACTGGCATGTATAACATTTTAAAAAAAGGGCGATTCTTAAAAATAATCGCCTTTTTCTTTTTCTGAAATAAGTTTCTTGACGACTTGAACCACTTATGATATTATAGTACATTGCCACGCGAAGTATTTTGTTTTCAATGCAAGGAGTGATGAATATGCCACAACCCGTCAAAATAGGGAAAAAAACACGAATGAGCTACTCGAAGATAAATGAAGTAGCGGCAATGCCAAACCTAATCGAAATCCAGACTGAATCATATAACTGGTTTGTTGATGAAGGGCTCAAAGAGGTCTTCGAAGATATCTCCCCAATAAAAGACTATGCCGGAAACTTAGTCTTAGAATTCATAGATTATTCCTTGAACGATTCTCCCAAGTATGATCAGGAGGAATGCAAAGAACGTGACGTAACATATGCAGCTCCCTTGAAAGTTAAAGTGCGGCTCGTTAATAAAGAAACCGGAGAAGTAAAAGAACAGGAAGTATTCATGGGAGACTTCCCGTTAATGACAGAAAAGGGGACCTTTATATATAATGGAGCCGAAAGAGTTGTAGTAACGCAACTGGTCCGATCACCCGGCCCATATTATAATGCTACTATTGATAAATCAAACAACAAACTGTTCGCAACTACAATCATCCCAAACAGAGGAGCCTGGCTGGAGTATGAAACGGATTCCAATGAGATCATCTCAGTTCGCGTAGACCGTACCAGAAAACAGCCTGTAACAACATTGCTCAGGGCATTGGGATTTGCGACAGACGAGGAAATCATAGATATCTTTGGCGAGGATAAACGACTAAGAAAAACGATAGATAAGGATCCTACTAAAAATTACGAAGAAGGATTAAAGGAAATATATAAGAAATTAAGACCTGGAGAACCGCCGACAGTAGATAGTGCAAAGGCTCTCCTTGATTCACTGTTTTTTGATCCAAAGCGTTATGACTTAGCAAAAGTAGGAAGATATAAATATAATAAAAAATTGGGTTTATCCAATAGAATCGTTGGATGTGTCGCAGCAGAAAATATAATTGATCCGAATACAGGAGAAATTTTAGTTGAAAAGGACGCTAAAATTTCCAGAGAAGCTGGTTTTCAGATCGAAAATTCTGGTGTGAAGCATATTCTTGCTTATAGCAAAAATGAAGAAGGACATGTAGTTAAAATAATCGGGAATAACTTTGTTAATCTTTCGGACTACGTTGATTTCAGCCTCGAAGGCTTAAAAATCGCAAAAAAAGTTTATTATCCGGTACTAAAGGAAATACTGGAAAATAACAGCGAAAATGCAGCTATCAAAGAAGCGTTGATGCAAAACAAGGCAAATCTGTCTCCAAAACATATAATAATTGATGATATTATTGCTTCAGTAAGCTATATACTGAATCTGAATCATGGTATCGGAAATGTCGACGACATAGATCATTTGGGGAACAGAAGACTCAGAACAGTAGGTGAGCTATTGCAGAACCAGTTCCGAATCGGGCTTGCACGTATGGAGAGAGTTGTAAAAGAACGAATGACTATACAGGACATCGAAGTTACTACTCCGCAGGCATTAATGAATATACGGCCGGTAACAGCTGCAATCAAAGAATTTTTTGGCAGTTCACAGCTTTCGCAGTTTATGGATCATACAAATCCGCTTGCGGAATTGACTCATAAGAGAAGGCTTTCTGCGCTTGGACCCGGAGGCCTGTCCAGAGAAAGAGCAGGCTTTGAAGTTCGAGATGTTCACCATTCTCATTACGGCAGAATGTGTCCTATAGAAACCCCGGAAGGTCCAAATATCGGACTGATCGGATCCCTGACTACTTATGGAAAGATTAACGAATACGGTTTTATTGAAACCCCGTATCGTCGTGTCGATAAAACATTGGGAATAGTCACTGAGACTATTGATTATCTGACAGCTGATGAAGAAGAGATGCTCATCATCGCACAGGCCAATGAACCCCTCGACTCAGAAGGAAAATTCGTCAACCTTAGAGTTGCTTCTCGTGGAGCGGGCGGTGATATTGACCTGGTGCAAAGGGAACTTATAGACTACATGGACGTCTCTCCAAAGCAGGTCGTATCGGTAGCAACCGCAATGATACCATTTCTGGAAAATGACGATGCAAACAGGGCCTTGATGGGATCCAATATGCAGCGTCAGGCTGTTCCGCTTTTGATCACTGATTCTCCGATCGTAGGAACAGGAATGGAATATACGGCAGCCAGGGATTCCGGAGTAGTTCTGCTCGCGAAAAATGCCGGCACTGTTGAATACGTGGACGCAACAAAGATTAAAATCAGAAGATCCGACGGTCAGGGCACGGATGAATATAAGATGCTTAAATTCAAGCGCTCTAATCAGGGGACTTGTATAAATCAGCGGCCTATCGTCAGCAAAAATGAATATTTAGAACAGGGAGAAGTAATTGCAGATGGACCTTCCACGAATATGGGAGAAATAGCTCTGGGCAAAAACCTGCTTATAGGTTTTATGACTTGGGAGGGCTATAACTACGAAGATGCAATTATATTAAATGAAAGACTCATTATGGAAGATTCATTGACATCCCTCCATATTGAAGAATACGAATCAGAAGCAAGAGACACGAAACTCGGACCCGAGGAAATCACAAGAGATATTCCCAACGTCGGTGAAGATGCGCTGAAGGATCTTGATGAAGAAGGCATAATCCGTATTGGTGCGGAAGTAGGCTCTTCTGACATCCTGGTTGGCAAGGTTACCCCGAAAGGCGAGACTGAGCTGACTGCAGAGGAACGTTTGCTGCGTGCCATCTTTGGGGAAAAGGCAAGAGAAGTACGAGATACCTCCCTGCGTGTTCCTCATGGCGAAGCCGGAATTGTAGTAGATGTAAAGGTCTTCTCAAGAGAAAACGGAGATGAGCTTCCCCCCGGAGTCAACAAGCTGGTAAGATGCTATATTGCAACCAAGAGAAAGATCAGCGTTGGAGATAAGATGGCCGGACGCCACGGAAATAAAGGCGTTATATCCCGGATTCTTCCGGAAGAAGATATGCCGTTTATGGAAGATGGCAGGCCTCTCCAGGTCATGCTAAATCCTTTAGGAGTGCCTTCCCGTATGAACGTCGGGCAGGTGCTTGAAACACATCTGGGGCTCGCGGCAAAATATAAGGGTTGGTATATCGCAACTCCGGTATTTGATGGAGCAAGCGAATTGGACATTATAGACCTGTTAGATGAATGCGGTTATCCAAAGAGTGGAAAACTGGAATTAAGAGACGGAAGAACAGGGGAATACTTTGACAATCCGGTTACTGTTGGATATATGTACATGCTGAAACTGCATCATCTTGTTGATGATAAGATTCATGCAAGAAGCACAGGACCTTATTCTCTGGTAACACAGCAGCCATTGGGCGGAAAAGCTCAATTTGGCGGTCAGCGATTCGGAGAAATGGAAGTATGGGCATTGGAGGCCTATGGAGCAGCTTATACTCTCCAGGAGATTCTTACCGTCAAGTCTGATGATGTCGTGGGACGCGTCAAAACGTATGAAGCAATCGTTAAGGGCGAGAATATTCCTGAGCCCGGAATTCCGGAATCCTTCAAAGTTCTGATAAAAGAAATGCAGAGCCTTGGACTTGATGTAAAAGTACTGACTGATGAAAATCAGGAAATTGAGATCAAGGAATCAAATGATATAGATGGCATTTCAGGATTGGAAAGTATTATAGATGTTGAATCGATAGCAGATGAAGAGGAACTTTTTGAAGATGAAGGAGGTTTCACAGAAGAACTTGTGGATGGAGAGATTGACGATGAAGACATTGACATGGATTTGATAGACGAAGATTTCAATGAGGAATTAGAATGAGACTAAGTGCTCAATGTCTCGTAACAAGAAAGGGGAGGAAGCCTTGTACGAATTAAATAATTTTGAAGCCCTGCAAATCAGCTTGGCATCAACTGAAAAGATAATAAGCTGGTCAAAAGGAGAGGTGAAAAAACCCGAAACTATAAATTACAGGACACTTAAACCTGAAAAGGAAGGTCTGTTTTGTGAAAAGATTTTCGGTCCAACCAAGGACTGGGAATGTCACTGCGGAAAATATAAAAGAATTCGATATAAAGGAATAATATGTGACAGATGCGGTGTTGAAGTTACGAAAGCAAAAGTTAGAAGAGAAAGAATGGGTCATATTGAACTGGCAGCTCCCGTATCTCACATCTGGTATTTTAAAGGTATCCCAAGCAGAATGGGACTGGTTCTGGATATCTCACCGAGAAATTTAGAAAAAGTGCTTTACTTTGCCGCATATATCGTTACAGATCCGGGCAATTCCGGTTTTGGCTATAAAGAAATACTTACAGAGCAGCAATACCGTGAAGCAAAAGATACGTTTGGAAGCGGATTCAAGGCTGCGATGGGTGCAGAAGCAATACGTGAACTGCTGACTCATATAAACCTGGACGAATTAGCTGAGGATTTAAGGACAAAACTCAGGGAAAGTTCCGGACAAAAGAAGATTAGAATCGTTAGAAGGCTTGAGGTAATTGAGGCTCTCAGAATTTCCGGAAACAAACCGGAATGGATGATCCTTGAGGTTATTCCGGTGATTCCGCCGGATTTAAGACCAATGGTACAGTTGGACGGCGGCCGTTTTGCGACCTCCGATCTGAATGACCTTTATAGAAGAGTAATCAACAGAAACAATAGATTAAAGAGGCTTCTTGATCTTGGAGCGCCCGATATTATCGTAAGAAACGAAAAGAGGATGCTTCAAGAGGCAGTAGATGCGCTTATTGACAATGGCAGAAGAGGAAGACCGGTAACCGGCCCCGGAAGCAGACCGCTGAAATCACTTTCGGATATGTTGAAGGGAAAACAGGGAAGATTCAGACAGAAC
>CAYLLJ010000034.1:0-176 GCA_964384725.1 uncultured Oscillospiraceae bacterium
AATTCTCTGCAGAAATTACCTGATAGCTCAGCAACTTCCTGCTTCATCGCTTTTTAGCAAGCTTTTGTAGTATATATTAGATTAACAGGGAATGCAAGGGTTTTTTAAAAAAATCTCAAGAAAATATGAAGATTTTTTCAGTAAATTTAGCTTTCAATTTCAACGTTTCGAAATAT
>CAYLLJ010000034.1:186-4565 GCA_964384725.1 uncultured Oscillospiraceae bacterium
CGCATCGGTGTGTATCATTCTTTCGAATTACTATAATTTTTTTTGATATAAATTGTCAATTATCAACATTCTTACTGTTTTTATTTTAAAGAATTGCTAATATCCTAAATCTTCATTAATCAGGATTACTCTGATCCTGTCCGCTGTACTGGAATACCTCGTGGTTACAATATTACAGCAGATACAGTCCTTCGCCAGACAATCGCTGCAGACACCTGTTATGGTACATGGTGTATTTCTCTTAAGTCTTACGCTGTTTGGTATAGAGGCGTTTACCTTTATTCTTGCCAGTGCATCATCGAGTCCCTGCACCAGCTTGTTTGCTCCTGCAACTACTATGACCTTCTTAGGGCCGAAACACAAGCCTGCTACCCTGTTGCCCGTTCCGTCCACATTGACAAGTTCACCACCCATGGTAATAGCATTAGTGCTCATCAAGAAATAATCGGCTAAGAGCCCTTGTCGTCTACGTTCCAGAGATTCGGCCCTATCAGCGCTTGAATATGGATCAATAATTTCCACATCCCTTTCAGCAAGCTTATCTTTAACCTTGATTTCACTTAGTGTAACAGATCCTCCCCAACTTATAAAGCTCTTATCCTCTATCATTGATAAAACTAATTGACATGCGGCTTCTTTATCCTCGCAGTAATATCCTTTCATATTACGTTTTTCCAGATTCTTTATTACGGTATCAATCTGCAGCTTATTGGCAGCCTTATTATTCTTCAAATTTCTCTCTCCCTTCTTTTGATATTCGTATTATTTTATCATAGTTCTCTTATTATTTCAGTAGATTCCAAATCAAAGAAGAACTGCCTTATAGTAATAAGGCAGTTCTTCTTTGATAGGCATATAGGTTTTTTGTATATTGCTAAAGAGGAATGAATTACCATTCTGCGACAGTTCCGTCATAATTTCTCCAAATTGGATTTTTCCAGTCATGATCGATTGCAGACACCTTTAGCTTTTCTTCATTTACTGCAATACCTAACCCTGGTCCCTTTGGAATTTGTATAAATCCTTTGTCATATTCGAATACTTTTCTATCCATCAAGTAATCCAGCAAATCGCCTCCCTGATTATAGTGGATACCGATGCTCTGCTCTTGTATAAAAACATTTGGCGTACACGCGTCAATCTGAACGCAGGCAGCCAGAGCAACAGGGCCCAACGGGCAGTGAGGTGCTGCCGCAACATCAAAAGCCTCCGCCATGGATATAATTTTTTTGCATTCGCTGATGCCCCCTGCATGTGACAGGTCAGGCTGAATTATATCTACATAACCGTCTATCAATACATTTTTAAAGTCCCATCTGCTAAACATTCTCTCTCCTAAAGCAATTGGAGTGGATGTATGATTGGCTATTTCTCTTAGTGCTTCGTTATTCTGAGGCAATACCGGTTCTTCTATAAACATGGGGTGCAACGGTTCCAGTTCCTTGGCCAAAACTTTTGCCATGGTTTTATGAACTCTTCCGTGAAAATCTACCGCAATATCCATTTCATACCCTAAAGCTTCTCTGATTGCCGCTACACGGTTTACTACCGCCTCAACCTCCCGGAAGTTGTCAATATAGTGCATTTCTTCAGTGCCGTTCATCTTTATTGCTCGATAGCCTTCCTCATATTTTTTCATTGCGGAAGACTGGATATCGTCCGGGCGGTCCCCGCCTATCCAGCAATATACTTTCAATTTGTCACGGCAAGAGCCGCCTAACAGTTCATAAACCGGTGCATTGTAATACTTTCCCTTAATGTCCCATAGAGCCTGATCTATACCGGCAATTGCGCTCATTAAAATCGGCCCTCCGCGGTAAAAGCCGCCGCGGTACATCACCTGCCAGTGATCTTCAATATTTAGCGGATTTTTACCGATTAAATATTCCTTCAGTTCCTCGACTGCTGCTCTCACTGTTGCTGCACGTCCTTCGATCACCGGTTCACCCCATCCCGAAATGCCTTCATCGGTTTCAATCTTCAAAAACAGCCACCTGGGTGGTACCTTATAGAGTTTCATATTCGTAATTTTCATACTGATCCTCCTTCTTAGAATTCTTACCTTTGAACCCTGCCCATGGTATCTCCATCCATAAGTTTAACTACATCATCCACAGTCATTTGATTAAAGTCGAATTCCACCGTATGCTTCAGACAGGATGCAGCAACTGCAAATTCTATTGCTTTCTGGTTTTCGTAACACTCGATCATAGCATATATCAAAGCTCCGCAAAAAGAGTCTCCTCCGCCAACGCGGTCTACGATATGGATCAGATAATTTTTTGAAAAATAACATTGACCGTCGGAATAAAGCATGCCGGCCCAGTTGTTATCATTCGCCGAAATGCTGCCCCTTAATGTGATAGCAACTTTTTTACATTTGAATTTTTCACAGATGGTTTTGGCAACATGCTCATATCCTGCCCTGTTTAGTTTACCTTGTTTAACATCAGTATCCGGCGACTTAATTCCAAATATTATCTCCGCATCCTCTTCATTGGCTATGCAAACATCCACATATTCCATCAAGCTGCTCATAATCTGTCCCGCCTTTTCACCTGTCCAAAGATTCTGACGGTAATTTAAATCACAGCTGATCGTAATACCCTGCGACTTGGCATATCGGCAGGCATCCAAACAGATGAGAGGGAGTTCATCAGAAAGGGCTGGCGTGATTCCGGTAAAATGAAACCATACCGCTCCCTCAAAGATTGCTTTCCAATCAAAGTCTTCTCGTTTTGCTGTAGATATTGAGGAATATTTTCTGTCATAGATAATCTTAGAAGGTCTTTGGGAGGCGCCTTTTTCTACAAAATAAAGACCCAGCCTTTCGCCTCCGTATACCATATCATTTGTATCGACATTGTACGACTTTAAAGATCTTATGGCAGATTTACTCAAATCATTAAGCGGTACCTTGCTGACAAATGAAGCTTCCAACCCGTAATTAGCAAGAGACACAGCAACATTTGCCTCTCCTCCTGCAAAAGAAAGTTCAAAACCATCAGCCTGAATAATTTTCAGGTAACCTTTTGGGCTCAGCCTTCCCATGACTTCACCAAAGCAGACCACCCTATCCAAATTTATCATCCTTTCTTTTAAATCATGCAAGTATACTTCTCTGCCAGTTTTGTTACTTTATCAAATTCCCCATCCTCAATCAGAGACATCTTTACAATGTTTGAACCGATGCCGACGCCGGCAATTCCAAGCCCCAGATATTCTGATAAGTTCTTCTCGTCTATTCCGCCTACCGCGATCATAGGAATATGAGATAAAGGAGCTATGATTGCATTTAAATATCCTACTCCTAATTGTCCTGCGGGAAACACTTTTACAAAATCAGCACCTGCTTGATATGCCGCAACGATTTCTGTAGGTGTAAATGCTCCGGGGATTGAGATGGCACCAAGCGATTTTGTTCTCCTGATTACCGCCGCGTCAGTATTAGGGGAAAGAATATATTGGGCACCTGCTTCAACAGCCTTTTCAACCTGATATTCAGTTAACACCGTCCCGGCTCCTATGAATAATCCGCCATTAAAAGCCTTATCAATTTCTTTGATTGCGGATAATGTATCCCGATCAATCTCACCACTTTCCTGATTAAATGTTACTTCAATAAGGCGGACTCCGCCTTTATAAAGCGCTTCCGCAGCTGCTAAAATACGATCCCGGGGAACCTTTCGCATAATTGCTATAATTTTATATTCTCTTATGGCTTCAATTACGTTTTCACTTATAACCTTACTCATATTCACACTCCAGCCCTCAGGGGTTCAACACTACTTTAATGAGCCCCTGTTCTTGTGAGTGCAATTTATCAAGCCATATCCCGCCTTCTTTAAGAGGGGCTGTTATACTGATTAAGCTGTCAACATCAACCTTTTGTTTCGAAATCAGATTCAGGCATATGTCGTACTCCCCTGAAGATGCGCAGGAGCCAAAAAGGCTGATCTGTCTGGTTACACAGCTTTGTAACGGGAAGTCCACCTTTGGTGATACATTCCCTACCATTACCACACTGCCGCCACGATGCACACACGCAGCTGCAGTATTAAATGTTGAGTTGATGCCCACAGCTTCAAATGCGATATCTGCACCTATACCTTCGGTCAGCTCTAAAATTTTTTGTGCTGCATCAGCTTCTTCTCTGCCTATCGTATATGTGGCACCGAATTTTTTAGCTATTTTTAGCTTCTCATTGTCCAGATCAATTGCTATAATCTCACTGCAGCCTGCAGCTTTTAAGCACTGAATAAGCAGTAATCCGATGGTTCCGACTCCCAATACGACTGCCTTATCTCCTATCTTTACCGGAGATATCCGAACCGCATGTACTGCAATTGATAGGGGTTCAACCATTGATGCCTGATCAT
>CAYLLJ010000034.1:4575-8469 GCA_964384725.1 uncultured Oscillospiraceae bacterium
TGGTTCTGGGCGTATCCTGTGACGATTACAAGAGGGAAGGCACGATGGCGGTATACGGTAAAGAATTCTTTGAGGGACAGCGATATAATCCGCCATCGTGCCTTCCCTCTTGTAATCGTCACAGGATACGCCCAGTACCATTCTATTTTCGCAGAGGTTAATAAGACCTTGCTTACAATAGAAGCATTCTCCGCAATATACTGTGGAATCAAATGTCACTCTGTCTCCCGGTCTATATTTCGTCACTTTTTCACCGACTTCGGCAATCACACCGGAAGCTTCATGTCCCATGATGATAGGCGGCTTTCTTCTGCCGCTTTGTCCGTCATAACCATGAACATCACTGCCGCATATTGCGCATGCCTTAATATTTACTAATACATCATCGGCGCCTATTTCGGGCTTTTCAACATCCATGTATTCTAATTTATTATAATCTGTTAATATTAGTGCTTTCATTGTTTAACCTCCTTATGCCTTTTCCCAGGCGGCCTTTACGAAACTGATCGCATCTTGAATTCCGGCAAGACCGTTTCCGCTGGCCTCCTCTATGGAAATCCAACCTTCAAATCCTTTACTCTTCAGAAATTTCAATGCCTCTTGATTTGGCACAACTCCGGTTCCGATCACTGCAGGTGTAAATTTACCGGACTCTTTCATATCCGAGATGTGGATTGTCTCCACCTTGTCGTAAATCTCTTTCAGTAAAGGGAGAGGATCCTGCCCGTATGCAACTATATTACCTGTATCAAAATTAATTCTAATCGGTGTATCCTTAATTCCTTCATAAATTCTCATAAAGATTTCCGGCGGAAAGCTAAAGTCCATATAATCCCATGCACCCGGTTTTGCGTGATCTTCATAAACCAATGTCACACCGTATCTTTCCGCATGAGGAACTGCCTCTCTGAAGCTATCAATTACAAGATCAATGCCAAAGTCGATTGGCATTTCCGGATGGGCCTGACCCGCAATGATTCTGAGATATTTGATATTCAGCTCGCTGCAAAGTGCGATGTCATGAACCAGATAATCAAATTCCCTCACTCGTTGTAACAGATCCGGATGTGTGAAATCAGGATATGTTGTCATCATAACGATCGGTATATCTGCCTTTTTCATTTCCTGCTTCAACCAATTTAAATATACAGGGGTCCTGTTTTTAATAAACATAATGCTTATATCAATGCCGTCGTATCCCATTCTTTTTGCATGATTAGCCCATTCAGGAATACTCATTTCTCCATTTGATAATGGTCCGAAGATTGATACCGGCAAGCAGCTGATCTTCATGTCAAGCTCCTCCTAATCCTTCTGTCACTAATGTACTCTCTGATTGCCTGAGACTGTATTACTACCACCACAAGCAGCAGTAATCCGGTTATTATTCCCTGCCACCATGAGTTGACATTACCTTGAAGATTCAATATGTTCGTAATAATGCCAATGATAAAAACTCCGATGATTGTTCCAAATACTTTTCCTTTGCCCCCTGACAGCTGTGTCCCGCCTATGGCAGTCGCTGCAATAGCGGTCATTTCCCAGCCTTCGCATCCAACCGGCTGACCTGCGCCTACACGAGATGCAAAAATAATGCCCGCAATTCCCGCCAATAGACCGCTTAACATATATACTCTGATTCTTACCCAATCCACGTTAAGCCCCATCATGACAGACGCCTCTTCATTACCTCCGACTGCATATATATGCCGCCCGAATTTCGTGTATTTCGAAGCATACATAGCAATAGACAGAATAATAATCATAATCCAAACCGGAACCGGAATACCTAAGAAGAAGTTTCTGGCAATTACTTGATAGGAATCTATTACCTCATCGCTGACTCGTACAGATACGCCGCCTGTCATAACCAAGTTCACTCCTCGAATCGCCATCATCATTCCCAGTGTTGCGATAAAGGGTGCAATCTTCATTTTTGTCACAATCAAACCATTTACAGTACCTAATGCTGTACAAATCAAAATCGGTATAAAAATCATGACGGAAAGACCTGATCCGCTCATCTTTGCCACTAAGACGCTGGTGAATGCCACCATGGCACCGACGGAAAGATCAATACCGCCTGATATGATTACGAATGTCATGCCTATTGAGACGAGCGCAATCATGCTGCTTTGTCTCAGGACGTTTGTAATATTCCCGTAGGTCATAAACTGGCTGTACCTGACAGAGGCAAACAAGATCAATATGATGAATGCTACAATGACTCCATGCTGTTTTATGAATTCTAATCCATAACTTTTTATTCTTTCCATTCCTATCACCCCTTTAGATCTTTTTATTATCCCTCTGTGCATAAACAGCAACGATTATGATAACGGCTTTTAATATCCTGGAATACGCGAAAGGAATATTATTCATGTTTACAGTGATAGTAATCAATTGGATTATCAATGCACCTAATATCGTGCCCATGATCATCGCTTTTCCGCCGTATATCGATGTCCCCCCCACTGCAACGGCTGCTATTGCATCCATTTCTGCAATGGCTCCGATGGAATTAGGATCTGCACAGCTTGCCCTTGATGCTTCAAATACACCTGCCAATCCTGCCAATACTGATGAAATCACATAAACACAAATCAAAACTTTTGTTGTATTAATCCCTGAGAGCCTCGAAGCCTCCCTGTTTTCGCCTATAGCCTGAACATAATAGCCAAATCGGGTGTGCTTAAAGACAAAGTATGCAGCAAATGCAAATACAAGAATTACTATTATCTGGATCGGAACGACACCGTTAATTCTCATGATTCCAATCTTAGTAAATGTATTGTTGGAGAATACAATGGTTCCGCCGTTATTCATCAGCTGGGCAATTCCTCTTCCTGCTATATACAATATCAGGGTCACTATAATAGGTTGAATTTTAAATCAGGCTATGTACTTCAACACCCTTGCCCCGAATATTCAAGTGAAGGCGCCGGCGACTTCAGCAGGCATCAAAGCATTTGAAGAAATGACCTACCGGGGAATCAGCATTAACGCAACAGTATCCTTCACCGCAACCCAGGCAATTGCAGTTGGCGAAGCAGTGCAGAGGGGACTTATGAGAAGAGAAGCAGAAGGCCTCGATAATATAAATATTAACCCTGTTTGCACTATTATGGTCGGCAGACTTGATGACTGGCTTAAAGAAACGGCAGACAAAAATAAAATCTGCCTTGATCCATGTGCTCTGTATTATGCGGGAATCGCCTGCGTGAAGAAAGCATATAAGATATACAAGGCAAACGGTTGGAAAACAAAACTGCTTTCTGCCGCCTACAGGACCACCTTGCAGTGGCTGGAGTTCATCGGCGGAGACCTGATCATGACCATTCCGTATAAGAACCAAGTGATATTTAATAGTTCCGACTTTGAGATAAAAGACCGTATTGATAACGAGGTAGATCCGTACTATATTAAAGAATTAAGAAAGATACCTGATTTTATCAAAGCCTATGACAAAATGAGCGTGGAAGAGTTCGATGGATACGGACCGGTTAACAAGACATTAGATCAGTTTACAGCGGGATACGATGATTTAGTTAAAATCATCAGAAAGTTTATGATAAAATTTTAACTGGCAATAAATTGTGCCAAATTGTTCTAACACAAAGACCCGCAGTAATGCGGGTCTTTTAAATATCGCTGATTCAGCAATCCATGTGTAGGAATAGTCAGGAAACCTTTGCCATCCAATAGCAATTACGCAGAAAATTTTTCGAAAGACGCGAAACAGCGAATGAGTACTCAGCGCACGTATATTATCATACGTAAGCGAGTCCGAATACGATAGTGACAACGTCTTTCGAAAAATTAACAAGCATTTATTCGATGATCTTTGCTACTACTCCAGCTCCTACTGTCCTTCCGCCTTCTCTTATAGCAAAT
>CAYLLJ010000035.1:0-8448 GCA_964384725.1 uncultured Oscillospiraceae bacterium
CAAGACACTAAAGACTCAAATTACCGAAGCGAAATTTGGATTCCTGTAAGGATAAACCACAAAGATTAGTAAACCCTAAACTAAAAACATTTTTCATCTAAAATAAGGAACCCTACGTTTAATTTCGTAGAGTTCCTTGCTCTTGTTTTCAATCTTATACTTTCACATCCACCGTCACTCCAGGCTTAAATTCCGGAGAGAATTTGTCCTCGTATACGGTGACATTTTCAATCAGTCGCCGGACAAGTTGCTAATCGTATTCGGTGAGGGCGGTGGATTGCTTTTTCAGGAATGAAAGATGAAAAGGGGAGAGAATTATTGCGGTTTTATTTCCTCTGTTTTGGGTATATAAATAACAATAAAAAAGTTATTCTGTCGATGTGTAATTATGGAGGAGAAAAATGTTTGATTTACATGGACGCGTAGCAGTAATTTCAGGGGCTTCTTCAGGGTTAGGACTTCAAATGGCGAAAGGAATAGCAGCGCAGGGAGCAGATTTGGTCATCATGGCCAGAAGAGTAGAAAGACTTGAAATAATTGCAGAAGAAATCAGAGCACTCGGTGTAAAATGTTTGGTAGTAAAATGTGATGTTACGGATACCGATTCAGTAAATAATGCGGCGGAAGCGGCAATCAAAGAATACGGAAAAGTCGACATACTGTTTAATGTTGCAGGAGCGGCTAAAAATGCAGGTGTAGTGAATATGACCGATGAAGAATGGGATTTCACTATTGATACGGATTTAACCAGTGTATTCAAAGTAACCAGGGCATTTTCGAAATACATGGTTGAAAAGAAGTACGGCAGGATCATAAATATTGCGTCCATGTATGGGCTGGTTGGAAATACCGCTATTGATACGGTTGCTTATCATGCCTCAAAAGGTGGAGTTGTCAATATGACCAGAGCAGTTGCGGCTGAGCTTGCCAAGTATAACATAACTTGCAATGCAATCTGCCCGGGATATTTTGCAACTGAATTAACTGTCGATGTATTAAATACAGATGAATTCACTGCTTATATGAAAGCTACTGTTCCGATGGGACGTTATGGCGTTGAGGGTGAACTCAATGCGGCCGCGGTATTCCTGGCAAGTGATGAGGCTTCTTATGTCACGGGATTGATTTTACCGGTTGACGGAGGATACACTGCAGTTTAGCCGGATTAAAAGATGGCATAGACCAAAAATTTATAAAATTACTTTTGCATAACGGAACCGCTGATTTCTCAGCAGTTCCGTTATAGCTGTATATATTGATAGAATCTCCGCCGATGGGCGCAAAAGGAAAGTAGTGGGTGCTATTTGGTATCTATAGATGCGATTTGCCGGGCTCCGGTCATAATGGGCGGCTCGATACCCGGTACGAGCCTCCGTTTGCTTGTGTCCGGCATCTTTACAGTTAATTTTCCCACAAAGCATTTACTTGGTTTCTTCCCATCATCTTTGATTGATACAATGCCCGGTCAGCACGTTTGACGGCGTCTTCATAACGGGTATCGCCCGGAAAGAAAACAGTTAATCCTACAGAAATCGTTGGCTTGATAAGCTGCCCGTCAATACCTGAGTCAATTCGCAACTCAGAGATTGCATTAAGGATTCTTTCGGCAAGATTAGTCGCTTCATTTTGGCTGATTTCCGAAAAAATTGCTATAAATTCGTCGCCGCCCATCTGAAAAGTTGATCGTTATCCCGGATGACATGATAAACAGTTGACGTTAAACTGCGTAGCACGGCGTCACCGACGGCATGCCCATAGCTGACATTGATATTTTTTAAATTGTCCACATCAAACATCATAACAGCAGGGGAGACCTGTTCGCTCTTAAATCTCTCAAATGCCATCTCCAGGCTGCGCTCACCACTGCTTCTGCTGCCTGCTGAAGTGAGTGTATCGTATTTTGCTTTCTCCGCAATTTCCTGCAATACATCCTGACGGCTTTCCAGCCTCAATAACTCCTTATGTGCATATCTTATTAAGTAAAAGTAAACGACTATAATAAAGCTTATCAAAAGGGAAATGCCTACCGGGAAAATCATGTTCCTGAGGCTGTAGAGAGGTTCCAGCAGTTGACCGCGGCTTTCCTGTGTAATAAAGAAGGTGTTATCGAGAAAACCGACGGAAACCAGAAACGTATCCTGAGTACTGAATATTTCTGCTTCTCCATCTGTTTTAATCAAATCCCCCGAGCTGATGAGTTGCTGATATGCAGATTTGTCAAGCACCTGTGTATTCAGCGTTTGTGTAGACAACTTATGTAATACAGAAGTTATATCAAATATAAGAATATCATAAGCCACCTCTCCGTCCCGGCCCAATACAGGAGAACGATACAAATAGAGAATATGTTCATCAGATAGGTATAGCTTTGAATAACTATTGCCTTTTTCTTTGTAAAATTGTTCGGGAATAATAAAGTCTAAAAGTTGATTGTTTGCTTGATAGCTTGCAACACGACGACTGCCAATGAATCGCTCTGCTAAAGCAAGATGCTCAAGCGCCTTAGCTCCGTCTTCATACTTTGGCTGCGTGTAATCGGTAAGTTCTTCAAAGGTTATTAATCCCTTTTGAAAGTCCTCTGCTGCGTTCTTTATCATCGTTCTGCTAGACAACAGTGAAGGCGCGTTTGGAAAACTTTGATGTGAAACGCCTGTTGATCATTGAGAAAGATACCGACGTGTTGACGGGCCTGTTAAATCGTCGCAAGCTCTTTGAAACGTTGACGTATTTGGAAACTGAGGAATCGGAAAAGCCTTCGGGAATATTTATGATAGATATTGACCACTTCAAAGAATTCAACGATAATTACGGTCACGCTGCAGGTGATGAATGCCTAAAACATTTTGGAGAATTACTGACAAGATTTGCACAGAACTTTCGATTGTGCTTCTATCGCTACGGCGGGGAGGAGTTTTTAGCGTTTGTTTACGGATACGGTGAAAATGAACTGCTATCCATAGCAGAAAGCTTGCGGATAGCCATGCAAAGTGAAGATATTGACGGACATCAAATCACCGTTAGTATTGGTGTTGCTTACTGTGACGAAGATCAAGTCAAAAATTACGAGAGCATTATCGCCCGTGCCGATCAGGCTGTATATATCGCAAAGCGCACAGGCCGAAACAAAGTATATTTGGATCAAAGTGAAATGTAGGAGAAATCATATACAGGAGGGAAATTGTTTCATGGAAGACTTATATGAAAAATTTGCTTATGACTATGACGAATTTGGCTCAATAGACGAGTATTTAGGTGATGAGAAAACATTCCTAAATAAAATATTCTCTGTTCATGGAGTAAAGAACGTTTTAGACTGTGCTTGCGGAACAGGTCAACATCTGTTAATGTTGGCGCAGTCCGGATACAATGTTTGGGGCTCGGATTATTCAAAATCTATGCTTGAAGTAGCGTACAAAAATCTGCAAGAGAGGAATTACAATATACCACTGCATCAATGTGACTTTCGATTTTTAGAGCAGGAATTTGATGATAAATTTGATGCTGTTGTATGTCTAACAAACTCATTGCCTCATTTACATACAAATGAAGATTTATTGATTGCTCTTCGTTCCATGAAAAACAGATTAAATAAAAATGGTCTGTTGGTTTTAACATCAGGAACAACACATTTCACGCTTTCTTTACCGTCAATTGAAGTTGTTGTGAATCGACCGGATTTTTCACGGATTTTTGTCAAGGAGCATGATAACCGGTTTCAGACTATTCATGTATTGGATTTGTTTCATAGCGTCCAAAGATTAGAAAGCAATCAATACGATATTGTTTATAGAATTCTTCTTGATGAAGATTATAAAAGATTGCTTACGCAAGCAGGTTTTACAAACATTCAGGTTTATGGAGATTACAACATGAACAGTTATAATGAAAACAGTTGGCGTTTAATTGTTGTTGCTGAAGCTTTGCCTAATTAATCAGTACAGTCAGCAAGGACAGATTATATATTTTTCGGCTTTTCTTCCTTTGTTTTATAAATGAAACGAAAGGTGATGTTAAAAATGGCATACCGTATCAGAGAGATGAGTAAAACAGATTGGAATCGTGTTAAAGAGATATATCAACAGGGGATAGATACGAATCTGGCTACCTTCCAAACAGGCTGCCCCACATATGATGAATTTGATCAATCTCATTTAGAGGATTGTCGTTATGTTGCAGTGGATGGAAGTCTTGTTGTCGGATGGGCAGTTTTATCGGCTGTTTCAAACCGTTGCGTTTATCGCGGTGTAGCAGAGGTTAGTATTTATGTAAGTGACTCATATAAGGAAAAAAAGATAGGAACACAACTTTAGAAATAAAATATTTTCATTAAAAAATCAGCAACAATTTAAACTAAAGTAATTTTACTCCGATATAATGCAGCAGAAAGAAATTTAATATGGACAAAGATTATCGTATATTGATTATGAATGGACTGTCCAAAGTCTTGTGTAAATAATGAAACGGGTGTAAAATATTAAAAATACCGAAGGGTAAGGCCGGAAAAGTCCGAGCCTTACTCTTTATATGTGGTATAAATAATTTTCAACTGCCAATTTGGAGTAACGACTTGATGAAATCGATCTTGAATTATATAAAAAAAGAAACGGTGCTGTGCATATCTTTCTTATTGGCCATTGTATCCATGTCATTTGTACCGATAGACAATAATTATATCAGTTATATTGATTTTCACACATTAACCATTCTGCTCAGCTTGATGATTGTTATGGCCGGACTGCGAAGCTTGGGCATATTTTCGATGATAGGAAGCCGGATGCTGGAAAGAACAAGCAATGCGCGAAGTTTATCAATAGTATTGGTGTTGCTGTGCTTTGTATTCAGTATGCTTATTACCAACGATGTCGCGCTCATAACCTTTGTGCCGTTTACTATTGATGTTCTTGTGATGGCAGGCTTGGAGAATTATATGATTCGGATTATTGTGTTGCAGACCATTGCCGGCAATTTGGGCAGCATGCTTACACCGATAGGCAATCCGCAGAATTTATATCTGTTCTCCTTGAGCGGAATGAGCCCGGGTAATTTTATTTCATTGATGTTGCCTTATACGTTGCTTTCATTTATCGGGTTGTTAGTAGCTTGTGTGATACTGATTGACAGGAAAGCTGTTGCAGTAAAAGTACCGTCATATCGTGAACTTACAGCAACGGAAGAAAGGAAAGTTGTTGTTTATCTCATGCTGTTCCTGTTTGCCTTGACAAGCGTAATTCACATAGTTTCGGTTTATATAGTGGGAGCAGTGATATTGACGTTGGTCTTTCTGATGGATCGCAGGATGCTGGGCAAACCTGATTACGCTCTGTTGCTTACTTTCATTTTTTTATTTGTGTTTATCGGCAATATGAAGCATATTCCCGAAGCAAATTTTTTGCTGCATAATGTTATAATCGGACACGAATTGCTTACAGCAGTATTTGCCAGTCAGATTATCAGCAATGTTCCTGCAGCCATTCTACTTTCCGGCTTTACGGATAATATATCAACACTGGCTGTAGGCGCGAACTTAGGCGGCCTGGGAACAATCATTGCTTCTATGGCGAGTCTTATCTCTTTCAAATATTACGGTACGACAGTCGGCAAGCGAAATACAGCTTATCTTGGAGTTTTTTCCATGCTTAATCTGATTTTCTTGGCGCCGCTGCTGCTTTTATATTACATTATCTGAATGAAATAAAGTTAAAGTGTATCATTAAGTATAAGTTTTATTTTCAATAAACGGAGTCGCTGAATTTTTAAACAGTTGATATATTTTGATATAACATGTAAAATATTGTTGGGAAAAATATTTTCCGGAAGGCAAAGATCAAATTGTTGAAAAGTATGCCGCCTTATGAATTATTGTATAAAAAATTAATTATTTTTAAGATATTGACCTAATTGTGGGTAAAGAAACTATGACATTATAAAATCAAGGAGGATGGGCATGAAAAAGTTGAAAATTGCAGATGGCATACATATGCTTACTATGAACGTTGAGGATATACTGTTTGAGGGAATTTGGGAAATTGCAAACGGAGTGACTCTTAACTCCTATATAGTTCAGGGAGAAAAGACCGCAATAATTGATGGTGTAATTAATTGGGATGGGATACCTGAAACGCTTTACAGAAATTTAGAAGAAATAGGTGTTGAGCCACAGGATATCGATTATTTGATTGTCAATCATATGGAACCGGACCATTCCGGTTGGATTTCAAACTTCCGGAAAATTAAGGATAATTTCACAGTAATATGTACTGATAAAGCTGCAAAGATGGTAGCCTCCTTTTATGATGAAGACAAGATAAGAATTGTGAAAGATGGAGACACTTTGGATCTTGGAAAGGGTAAGGTATTGAGTTTCCATCAGGTACCGAACGTCCATTGGCCTGACACCATGTATACTTATGAAAGTGATACAAGGACTCTTTTCTCATGCGATATGTTCGGAGCATTCGGCAGGATGGAAGACCATTGTTTTGATGATGAGATGACACCTGAAGATACGGATTTCTTTGAATCTGAAGGAATAAGATATTATTCAAATGTAATGGCTACATTTACACCGAGTGTGAAAAAGGCAATTGAGAAAGCAAAAGCCTTGGAGATAAATACTATAGCCCCCGGTCACGGCCCGGTTTACAGAAAAAATCCGCAAAAAATCATAGATGATTATTCCCGATTCTCTCTGTATGCCGAAGGAGCAGGCAAGAATGAAATCACTGTATTGTGGGGATCCATGTATGGAATGACTTCGAAAGCTGTTGATTACGCTGAAGAAATACTTAAAAGAGAAGGCGTTAAATACAACAAGCTGCAAATGCCATTGGAAAGTGACAGTGAATTGGTCGCAACTGTTTTTAAGTCCGCAGGAATAATTATTGCGGCACCTACTTATGAGTACAAGCTTTTCCCACCGGTCGCAACAGCTTTAAATGAGCTTGGCAGAAAGAAAATAACAGGCAAGTCTGCTTTTAGATTTGGTTCGTACGGATGGTCAGGCGGGGCAGAGAAGGAGCTCAGTGAAATCGTTGAAAGAAACAATATGAAGTGGGATTTCATTGAATCCGTGGAATTTGAAGGAGCACCAAAAGATGAAGACCTTGCCGGGGTGGAAGCCGGAGTATTAAAGCTTATAGAAAAAATGAGAAATAAGTGTACTCAATGACGACATTTTGCACCCGAAAAAGGCTTTAATTAAACAGATTTCTGTGATACAATACAAGCATGGAAACTATTTTTACTGAAGGACATATATATATATTTGCTAAAGATTTTAATCACTCTGATTCTGCATCAATAAGCTTAATTGTTTGAGATGAATAAGAAACCGGAACTATTAACGGAACAGATCTCAAATCAAGCTTGTTTCGGATATTCCTCCGAAAAAGTTGAATTGCAGAATCGGATTATTTTTTGCCTTAATTAAGGTTTAAAGTTTACCATTATACGAAGGAGCAGGAGAGAATGACAGAAAAAGAACCGATATTCACAAAAAATTTTATTTGTATATTTATGGCGCAGTTTTCCTGCGCTCTTGTAATGTACATGCTGATAACTACAATAGGAGAATATGTAACGGCTTTTGGAGCATCTGCAATGATAGCCGGTATGGTTTCGGGAATATATGTATTTGGCGGGCTTATTTCCAGATTATGCTCCGGAAGTCTTCTTAACAGATTCGGATGGAAAAGAATTGCCATGATTTTTCTCATTATACATTTTGTGGCCGGTTGTTGCTATTTCCTTGCAGACAATGTAGTGCTTCTTATTGTGATTAGATTTATCCAAGGGCTGGGATTTGGTGCATCTGCGAATGCAATAATGGTAATCGGAATGACATCTCTTCCCAAAAGCAGATACGGTGAGGCCACCGGATATTTCATGCTGTCGACTTCACTTGCAATTGCGATAGGTCCGTTTGTAGGGGGCATCATATATGACAGTTTTGGCGGAAACGGAAGCTTTCTGTCTGCCGTAATATGCTCACTTCTTTGCGTGATATTCATAGAATTTGCAGATGTGAAAGCAATCGAACCGAAGCGTCCGACGGAAAGTTCAATAAAAAAAGATGTAAAACCGAAGGGAATATATTCACTGCTTGAGCCGAAGGCCATACCTATTTCCCTTTGCATTCTGTTTATGTCTTTCGGATACGCGTCGCTGATTTCATTTTACAGGTTGTATGCAGCATCCGAAAATATGACAAAGGAGTTCTCTGTATTTTTCCTGATATATGCAGCAGTTCTCATCCTTTCAAGGCCGGTTGCAGGAAAACTCCAAGACAGGTTCGGAGACGATGCTGTGTGCTATCCAAGCTTTATAATTCAACCTATAGGCTTGGCACTCCTTGCGTTTAAACCTTGTATTTTGACCATTATAATCAGCGCTGCCGCAGGAGCGTTGGGATACGGTACGATGAACTCATGTCTTAATGCTATATTGAAC
>CAYLLJ010000036.1:0-6683 GCA_964384725.1 uncultured Oscillospiraceae bacterium
ATTTAAAGAAGTAAACGAAGCATACAGCATTCTTTCCGACCCTCAGAAAAAAGATAAATATGATAGATTCGGTCATGCCGGAGTAGATCCTAATGCCGGATTTGGCGGAGCGGGCTTTGGCGGTTTCGAAGATGTTTTCGGAGATCTCTTTGGTAATATGTTTGGAGGAGGCTTCAGTCAAGGCGGCAGAAGAAGAAGCGGACCCAGGAAAGGGCAGGATCTTCAGAAAAGTGTAGTTATTACCTTTGAAGAAGCGGCATTCGGAACCAAAAAGCAGATTCAGATTAATAAATATGTACAATGTGACACCTGCAGCGGAAGCGGCGCAGAAAAAGATTCAGAAAAGGTAACATGCCCTAAGTGCAATGGCAGCGGAGAGATACATACGTCTCAGAGAACACCATTCGGACAGTTTACAAATGTACAGACCTGTGACAAATGCGGCGGCAGCGGAGTAGTTATCGAAAAGCCTTGCCAAGACTGCGGCGGTCAGGGAAAAGTCAGAAAAACAGTTACTATATCGGTTGACATTCCTGCCGGCGTTGACAATGATTCGGTTATTTCGATCAAAGGACAGGGTGAGCCCGGAAGCAATGGAGGTCCTGAAGGAGATCTTTATGTCGTAATATCTGTAAAACCGCATGCGTTATTTGCACGCAAGGGATATGATCTGTGGCTTGAGATCCCAATAACTTTCAGTCAGGCAGCATTGGGAGATGATATCATTGTGCCGACATTGAAAGAAAAGGTATCATACAAAGTTCCCGCAGGCACACAGCCTGATACGATATTCCGTCTAAAGGGTAAGGGGATAAAATCACTCAGGAGCTCAAAATATGGGGATCTTTATGTTAAGATAATTCTCGAAATACCTACAAAACTGACAGGCGAACAGAAAAAACTTATCGGTAAGCTGGGCGAATCCCTGAGCAACGAAGGATATTCAAAGCGTAAAAAGTTTGCTGATGTGATGAAGGAAATATTTAAATCTTAACGTCCGTAATTATAATCGAAAAATTTCTATGAATCTATGGAGGCGTTCATTATATGCGGTATTTTGAGATTAAAATCAAAACGACACAAGACGAAATCGACCTGCTGACCTGTATTCTTATGGATATGGGCATAGCAGGTTTTGTTATTGATGATGCAAGAGATTTTCGAGAACTGTTGAATAAAAAGAATCCTCACGATTGGGATTATATTGATGAAAATCTGTATCAAATGGAGAATTTGAAGACAGGGATCACATTTTATCTTGAAGAAACAGAAGAAGGAAAACGGATTCTAAAAAAATTGCAGGAGAAGATTAATGAATTAATAAATGTGGTGCCGGATACGGGAAATAATGTTGATTTCAGTCAACTAAGGATGAATTGGCAGATTGTTGACGACGCAGACTGGAAAGATAAATGGAAAGAGTATTTTAAACCGGTCAAGCTTACTGAAAGAATAGTCGTAAAACCGACTTGGGAAGCGTATGAAGCGGAACAAGATGAACTTATAATCGAAATCGACCCGGGTATGGCATTTGGGACGGGTACACATCCCACTACGTTTCTATGCATACAGCTTCTCGAAAAATATATTGAAAAGGGAAAGGATACCGTTCTTGATATAGGCTGCGGATCCGGAATTTTATCAATTACGGCGGCGCTATTAGGCGCATCTGATATTTTAGCTGTTGATATTGATCCAATTGCTGTTAAAGTAACAAAAGATAACACTGAGATAAATAATCTGTCATCCAAAGTTCGTGTAATTGAAGGAGATCTTACAAGGGGTCTAAATTTGAAGGCTGATATAGCAGTGGCAAACCTTATGGCAGATCTTGTGATTTTACTTTCAAAGGACATTCCGCGGCATCTTAAAGGTAAGGGAATATATATATCGTCGGGAATATTAATCGAAAAAAAAGAACAGGTGGTTTCCGCAATGAAAGAGCGCGGGTTCCAAATATTAGATATTCTCGAGGAAGGGGAATGGTGCGCAATCGCCGCCCAAATTAAAGGAGAAATATGAGCAGATTTTTTGTGGATGTAAAGGCAATCCGGGACAATTCTATTATAATAACTGATGCTGACGACAGAAGGCATATACTGAAAGTCCTTCGCCTTGGGATTGGAGACATTATAAGTGTATCTGATTCGGCAGAGTTTGAGTATGAAGCCGAAATTATTTCGTCCGGGAAAGACTTTATAGAAGCTAAGATATTGGACAAACAGAAATTTGCCGGAGAACCCGAACTGCAGATCACCCTTTTCCAGGGTATCCCTAAGAAGGGGAAAATGGAGACGATAATTCAAAAGTCAGTCGAATTGGGGGTTTTTTCTGTCGTTCCAGTATTTACAGACCGGACAATCGTGATAGATCACGGTAATTTCAATAAAAGAATTGAACGTTGGCAAAAGATTTCTGATGAGGCGGTTAAACAATGCAGAAGAGGCATAATTCCTCAAATCAGACAGCAAATTTCATTTAAAGAGATGCTTGAAATTATAACCGATTATGATCTGATATTATTTCCGTATGAGAATGAAAAAAACCTTACAATTAAAAGATATCTCAGGATGATTACCGAAAAACCGAAAGATATTGCCGTAATAATCGGCCCCGAAGGCGGTTTTTCCGATAATGAAGCAGATATTCTCATAGAAAACGGAGCCTGCAGCGTATCTCTGGGTAAAACCGTATTAAGAACGGAGACAGCAGGTATGGCTGCAATTGCTATGACAATGTATGAATTGGAGCTATGAGCTCCCCTTAATATCTTCAGTTTCCAGGAAGTAACGCGGCTCTGTGAAATCGTATTTCCTGTAGTATTCTTTATCATCTGAATTCTGGTATACTTGGCTTTTATTTTTTAATAGAAGTTTGCAAATGCTGTACAAATCCACCCAGATTTGATTCGGACTGTCTTTAAGGCTTTCATCGAAGATAAGCTGCACCCCGACATGAAGATGCGGTGTATCGATGTTATTGACATTTTCTTTTCTGCTGTATCCGGTTCTCCCTGAATACCCTATCACATCGCCTGCTTTTACGGCGTCGCCAACAGTAAGGTCAGCACTGTATGGCCGATCCTTTCTTAAATGAGCATAATAGTAATAACGCTTTTTATCAAAACTTCTTATGCCAATTCTCCAACCGCCATACTGGTTCCATCCCAGGGCTTCCACTATTCCGCTCTCAATGCTGATTATGGGTGTTCCTATCCCAATCATCAGATCATGGCCAAAATGTTTACGATTATAGCCATAACTTCTTCCTGCTCCAAAATCATCATAATCGGAATACCAATATCCCGCAGGCACAGGAGAGAATGCCTTTAGCCCATATTTAGATTCCCATACGACATCTCCTCCTGATTCTGACTCAATAGGGACCTGAACCATAAATTCACCGAGGAACCCCCCTAAAACGGCAGTATATGCCTCGTTATAGTAGTTGTAAAGTTTCATGTCCCGGGCAATAATATCAATGGATTCTCCCTGATTCAGCCGTTCAACAAGACTATTAAGATCCTTAGACTTATAAGAATTGAAATTTCCACCGTATTTAGCAGCAAGATAAGCCAACACTTCTGTCCACTTTAAATGTATTTCCTTGTCGTAAGATTCTATATCCAAATACATAGTCTTTTCGAGCAACTGATAAGGAACATTAAAATCGACCCATTTAATGGTATTATCTGTTTCAGATTGCAGTACAGGCTGGTTCAACGGAGAAATACGAAACAATAAAAAAGTAATTGCCGCAGTTAAAATAATGGAGAATATAATAATTAGTTTCACTAGCCCGGGATGCAGATATTTGAAATATCTCAATTTATTTTTCAGTTTCAAGAATCTTACCTCCGGATTTCATCTATATGTTGTTAAAAAGAAACAGTATCTGGTTCAAAAAAGGCAATATTACAATAAGATATGCTTAAACAATTGAGATTATGATTTACAGAAAAAAAGGTAACTGCTAAAATAGACAAGTAATGGTACATTAAAGATAGTAAATAAGAAGCGGAGATAAATATGAAAATTGCCTTTCATACCTTAGGGTGCAAAGTTAATCAATATGAAACACAGGCCTTGAAAGAAAAATTTATAAATAAAGGTTACGAGATTGTTAATGAAGATGAATATTCCGATATTTATGTAATCAACACATGCACCGTAACAGGGTTGGCAGATCGCAAGTCAAGACAGTTCATAAGAAGAGTAAAGAAAATTAATCCGGACAGTATAACAGCGGTTATCGGCTGCTATGCTCAGGTCAGTCCCGAGGAAGCTAAAACTATAGAGGGTGTTAATATCGTTGTAGGAACCAATGAAAAAAACAATCTGGTTGACTATATTGAAAATTATGTAAACATGAATAGCGATAACATCGATTGTCATATCAATAGACTTGAACAGCTTACGGAATACGAAGAAACGGGTATTATTACTTCGATGGACTCAAGAAGCAGGGCCTATATAAAAGTACAAGAAGGCTGCAACAGATTTTGCTCATATTGCATCATACCTTTTGCACGGGGAACAGTCAGAAGCAGAGAAAAAGATGAGATTATAAAAGAAGCACAAAGCTTGATAGGGCAGGGATTCAAAGAAATAGTACTCACAGGTATAAACACGGCCTTATATGGCACGGATAACATGAAGATAAACGGCTTGATGAGAAACTCGGATGGGATTTACGGTATAGAAGTTATTGTAAACCTAATAAACAGTCTCACCGGAGATTTCCGGATCCGCCTCGGTTCGCTGGAACCAAATGTGATTCATAAGGAATATGCAAAGAGATTATTGGAATATGAAAAACTTTGCCCGCATATGCATCTATCTCTTCAAAGCGGAAGTGACAGGATATTAAGTGCAATGAATCGCAGTTATAATAGAGAAGAATATATGCAGCTTGTAAATATTCTGCGAGATCATGATAGCGGATATGGAATAACAACTGATATTATTGTCGGATTTCCGGGAGAAACGGAGAAAGACTTTGAAGAAAGCTGCCGTTTAGTAGAAAAAGCCGGTTTTTGTAAAGCTCATGTATTCAAATATTCAAAAAGAGAGGGAACTAAGGCAGCGAATATGAGTAATCATATTGCACCTGAAGTAAAAAAAAGAAGAAGTGATAAGCTGATACAAATAGCGGAGAAAACAGCAAATAAATTCTTCCTTTCACAGCTTGGAACTGTGAGGAAAGTTCTTTTCGAGAAATATGATGAAAGGACTGGTTTGTTGGATGGATTGTCGGATAATTATATTAAAGTATTCAGCAAAGGAGAAAGGAATTTGGAAGGGGAATTTGTTCTTGTCGAATTGTTTGAACTCTGCAATGGCGGGGTAAAAGGAAAAATAATAAATAAAATATGAGTAATAACTTAGTATTAGTATTTTGTTAATTCACAATTACTTTGAATAAAAGTGACCAAGTAATGATTAAACAGCAGGTTAGTATTCAGAAAATAGGAAAATATTTCAATATTAAAAAAAAATGTTGCAATCTATAGAATAATCGAATAAAATAATAAAATAATAAAATAATAAAATAATAAAATAATAAATACAGTCTTTAAGGGCAAACCGGTCGAAAGTCCGGGACGCAAAGTCAAGAGTCTAAAGCATAAAATGTGCTATGACGGTCTTGATGCAAAAGATATTTTGCATCAGGCCGTTTTTGTTTGGCAGGAAACAGAGTTAAGATATGAGAAAATATTATATATATTTGATGTATTTGATCGTCATTACTTTTGTAGTAACCACTGTATCGTTTTCCAAATACTTATCCACCGTGGGCGGAGGGGGCAGCGTTACAGTCGCAGTACCGGTCATTGAATATATACCTGTAAGCGCAACGTTTAATGGTGTTCCTATCTCCGGGATCACCGGCGGAGGCATTGTTCTTAACGGTCTCGAACCTGGTGATGAACTGATTTATAATTTCAACATTTTAAATCATAATGATACAAAACAAAATCAGGTTCTGTTGAAATATGACATCTCTGTCTCTTTTGACCCGGACCCTCAAGTTATACCGCTGACATACACGTTATCGCCTGCAGCAATTTACTCCTCTCAAGGCGAGTGGACATATCTGGGCTATGCATATCAGGAGACGCACAGCTATACTCTGACAGTCTTATGGGGCGGTGAAATGTACGATACGGCGTATTTGAATAAGGAACAGCTGATAGAAATCAGAATTGATTCAGAGCAGGCAGACAGTATGGAATAATCACAGAGATACATTCATTCAATAACAGTGCGTTATAAACAGTGCGTTATAGCAATATTATTAAGGGTAGGAGGGTGAGATAAATGACAGATAAATCAACCGGTATGTTCGGAGCTAAAAGATTATACAGGTTATCGTATTATGTTATTTTGATTGCCTTACTCATAACTATGCCATTTTCCAGTACTATATCCTTAGGAAAATATGTGCTTGATCCGATTACATATACTACAGCTCTTTACTCATCCGAAACATATTCAGTTACAGCTATCGGAGCAATAACAGGCAATACCCGGATCGGGGATACCGTGACAGCGGGGACCTTGACTCCATCAAGTGCATTAGTTGATTACCAATGGCAGAGAGCCGCAACATCGGGCGGCATTTATACGAACATTTCAGGAGCGACCTCAAATACCTATACCTTGACAACAAGTGATAAAAAT
>CAYLLJ010000037.1:0-2410 GCA_964384725.1 uncultured Oscillospiraceae bacterium
GCTGATTGTCCTTACAAGAAGAATTGGACGATAGGGAGGAAAATGTATATGGCAATGAACAGGAAAATGACAATGGCAGAAAAAGAAGTTCGGGATTATGCCCAGAGACAGATGGTGCGGGCAGAACAGCAGGAAAATATTGTGTTTACGGAGGAACAGAAAGAACAGGTTCTGGAATATGCGGCTATGACCGGGGATGATTATGATATCAGGAAAATGGTCAGAGACCTTGCAGATGCTGTCCGTTCCTCGGATGAAGAGAAGGTGGATGAAATCTTGTGGGATGCCAGAGAGAAAATTGACGGATTTCCGGACCGTTCCGTAGGTATGGCAGAGTTAAAAGGATATGGTTATACCGCAGATGATATATTTCCTCTTCGTCAGGAGATGGCATTGGAGCTTCATCGTGTCGGGGAAAAGGTGTACTGCCTGCAGTCAGATGGCTCCCATGGGGACTATGTCAGCAGAGAGATGATACTGGAACATGAAGGTCTCTATGGAATTGAAAAAGAGGCATGGCAGCGTATGCAGGAGCAGGAGGACGAAATAGATTTTGAGGAAGCTGGATTGTATCAGCCTCCAATGACAGATCTAGATAGAGATGAAGCATTGAAGATGTTCGATTCGGGAGAGACAGTATTTCTGGTAACCACTTATCAAAGACCGATTGCGGTGCGTGAACGGATGGAGATTGAGAGAGGACCGGAGCATTACCAGATGGAGAGGGAGGATGTGGAAAGGATCAGGACGTTGGAAAAACGGATGAAGGAGTATCCACAGATAAAGTCACTGAAAGAGGCGAAACTTCTTCTGGGAACAGAAAACAGGTACGGAATATACCAGATCATAGACGGCAGTCCCGGCAGAGAATATGAATTTATGGATCTGAATTTCATTGAAAGACATGGATATCAGGTGAAAAAAGAGGACTATGAGCTAATCTATTCTGATAAATTGCTTTATGGAGATACCTTAGATTCCCTGTATGAGAAGTTCAATATTGCCCATCCAGAAGATTATACCGGTCATTCCTTATCGGTCAGTGATATTGTAGTGCTCAATGAAAACGGGAACGTAAAAGCCTATTATGTAGACAGTATCAGTTTCCGTGAATTGCCGGATTTCCTGCAATTAGAGCCGGAACTGAACCAGGAGGAAGTGGCTTACCGGATCGGGGATCAATACTTTGCCATTCAGGTGGCAACGGAGGGCTATGATTATTCCTTTTATGATAAGGAGTATAAGCTCATGGACGGCGGCATTTTGGATGATCTGGATATTTCTATGAGAGAGGCTATTCAGGATATTTTAGAGGATGAAGGACTGGAACAGTTAGAACGGATACCAGTAGATTATGATGAACTGATGGAAAAAGTAGAAGAAGTAGAGGCAGAGATCTTTCAGGAAGCAAGAAGCCAGAGAAAGCGGGTTCCGGTTATTTCGGAACATACGGAAGCGGAAGCCGGATTAAATGGAATGAGCCGGTCAGAAATCGAAGAGACCGTATGGGCGATTGCACAGTCAGAGATTATTGAAAACGATCTGGATGCCAGGATACAGGCTGTGCGTGTGTACGGAAGCCGTACAAGGGATGGGCTATATAAAGAAGATTCTGATGTGGATGTGGTAATTGCTTATGAGGGAACTGTACGTGAGGATGATTTGTTTTCTGCATTGAATGAAGCAGGGTATAAGGTCGGAAATATGAGAGTAGATATGAACCCGATCAGACCAGATAAGACTGGTACATTAGAAGATTTTCTTGAAAAATCCGAACGGTATCTGGATGAAAAAACGGAGCAGATGAAAATCAGCGGGGAGTATAAGCCACTGGCGAAAGTAGAAGAGTTGGAGGAGGCAAACTACAATATGATTGATAACATTCTGAATAATATGCCTCCGAAGAAAGAGCCGTATCTGGAATACTACGCAGCAGAATGTGATGAATATCATAGCCTTGGCAATATTTATAAGAGTATCAATCTGGATGAGATCCTTGCAAAATACCGGGAAATTATTGATGACCCAACGTTAAGCTACTATGGAAACGGCATGGGCATTATTTACCGTGACCCGAATGATACTTTTTATGATGAGGCAGAGGTATCTCTGATCAGCCGGAAAACGATCCGGGGAGACAACCTGGATGATGTGGCATTTCTGGCAGCTCTTCCAATGGTACATGAAGCGCTGGAAAAGATTGTAGAAGCGTTCCCGGATTTTCGGTATTATCCTCCGAAGGAATTGGATGTTCATTATTATCCGGAGAAAATGAATGCGGATGAACTGGCTGCAGCACTGGATCAATTAGAGGAAGACTTTGACCATTATGATTATCATGATAACTTTAGCCCGGAGGAAGATATGGTGGAAACTGTCGCATTAGAATTAAGATGTGGCTATGCCCATA
>CAYLLJ010000037.1:2519-2787 GCA_964384725.1 uncultured Oscillospiraceae bacterium
TGAGGAATGTGAAGAGTCTCCACGGGCAGAAGAACTTCTGGAGAAACTGAAAGCTTACCAGCCTGAGATACCGGAGACAGCAGTACCGGTTGTTCGTATCAATTTTTGTGAAGATAAGGAAATGGACATTTCCGGTTATCAGAAGCTGGGAAGTTTTGATGTAATAACAGCCAAAATGGATGAAGAACTGGCTTCACTAGCAAATCCAAAGACTGGAATGCCGGAGAAAACTGTACAGATGTACTTTACAATTTATTACCCGGATCGT
>CAYLLJ010000037.1:2913-6445 GCA_964384725.1 uncultured Oscillospiraceae bacterium
GGCATATATGGCTGATCTTACGGATATGCAGGAGCATGTACTGCCGTATTTGCAAAGTTTCTGCAGTTTGGAAGAAAAAGCACCTGAACGAGTAGAAGGAGCAGTTCAATTATCGGTGGATGGAGAAATGAAGTTGGCTGAAAGAGTAGTATCTGATAAGGGAACCCTAAAACAGGGCTCCCTTGTAGAGAGCAAAAAAACAATGGAGAAAAAGGAAAAGAAATCTATTCATGAGCGATTGAAAATCAATAAGGAGATTATTGCTAAACAACAGGGAAAAGATGAACAGGAGAGAGGAGTTGGTAAAGATCTGAGAACAGTGTAACAGGGGGCTGGAAGTACTATAATTATATAGTTACTTCCGGCTTTTTTTGCATATAGAATTGGAAATGTGTGCGTTGAATAACATGTACAATAAAATTCCCGGGTGTGATATACTATTGCTATATGCGAAGGAGAGGTATGCTATGCCCAAAGGATCAAATCAAAAATTTAAATTATATCGGCTGGCGGAAATAATGCTGGAAAAGACTGATGATGAACACTATATAACTATGTCAGAAATAAAAGAATCGCTTGAGGAATATGGAATAACAGCTGACAGAAAAAGCTTGTATGCGGACTTGAAAGATTTAGAAGTTCTTGGTATTGAAGTTGAAGGTGAACCTGTTAAAAATAAATATCATTACCATGTCATAAACCGGCCTTTTGAACTCCCAGAATTAAAATTACTGGTTGATGCAATTCAGTCATCAAAATTCATTACGGAGAAAAAATCAAATACGCTGATTCGTAAATTGGAAAAACTGGTAAGTAAATATGATGCTCAAAAATTGCAGAGACAGGTGTATGTTTCCGGAAGAATAAAAACAATGAATGAGAGTATTTATTATTCAGTAGACGCAATTCATAATGCTATTACAGAGAACAAAAAGATTAAATTTCAGTATTTCCAATGGAATGTAAAAAAAGAAATGGAATTGCGGCATGGCGGATCATATTATCATATTAGCCCTTGGGGATTGTCCTGGGATGATGAGAACTATTATTTGGTAGGATATGATTCTGAGGCAAATATGATCAAACATTTTCGTGTGGACAAGATGTTACATATTGCTTTGTCGAATGAAAACAGAGAAGGAAAAGAACATTTCAACAAACTGGATATGGCTGATTATGCGAAAAAGAGCTTTGGAATGTTCGGTGGGAAAGAACAGACAGTTAAATTATTGGTTGATAATACATTGGCGGGTGTTATAATAGACAGATTCGGTAAAAATGTTATTTTTTATCCGGTAAGTGAGACTCAATTTACTGTAAATGTGGATGTACATGTAAGTAATCAATTTCTTAGCTGGATCATGTCACTGGGAAACGGTATAAAAATTATCGGACCAGAAGTGGTATGTGAACAGATGAAAGCAGAAATATTGAGATTACAGAAACAGTATAGTTAGAGTTTGTATAATACAAGATATCAGGCGTTGTCTGGTATCTTTTTTTGTTTCGCAGCATGAACGCTAGAGCGTTCCTAATGGAAAACGAATATAAGTTCGTGGTATTTTTATACCACATGTTTGATGATAAAGTATGTTCATAACCAATAAACCACAGAGTTTTCAGAGAGGAAAATAGTTATGAGTAAAAAAGAAGGATATAGCAGAAAAGGATTATTTGGAGAGGTTAAACATTATGATGCGAACGGACGGAAAATTGGAGAAAGTCGCCCGAATTTCTTTGGGGGTATGAATAATTATGATGCAAATGGTCATAAAGTTGGAGAAAGCCGTCCAAGCTTTTTCGGGGGAATGAATCATTATGACAATCATGGTCATAAGACGGGAGAAAGTAGACCAGGATTATTTTCCGGAGCAAATCATTATGATAATCATGGTCATAAAACAGGTCATAGTTATCGGGGAATACTTGGTGATTGGAATCATTATGATGATTAATATTTTCTGAAAGGAAGTGTCATTATGAATAATAGAAAATCTGACGGAACAGGACTTGCAATTCTTTTGACAGTTGGAATTATGTTATTAATTGGTTTTTGTATAAACGGTAGTAAGCCAAAGTGTGCTATGGGAGGTTGCAATAAAGAAAGGACAACTGATAGTCAGTATTGTGTTTTACATGATTTGAGCTACAGATCTTATGGAAACCCGGATTATAACGCTGTGTATAAACAGAGTCAGGAAAAAAGAAAAAACAATACGAGTAATACGGTTTCTGATACTGGTATTAAGAACAATAGCAATTCACAGCCTTCTTATAATGCCAACAAAGAGACATATACAGGGAAGAGTTTTGATCCGTATGATGCAGAAGAATATGACAATCCAGATGATTTCGCAGATGAATGGGCAGAAGAATTTGGAGACGGTGATTATGATGATGGATATGATGATGCATACGATTACTGGGAAGATGAAATGGAATAAAAATCGAACGTCGAAGTTCAATGGAACAATCATACATAGGATAATCGCATATGTGTGTGATTCTAATACATATTTTTATTAAAAAATCTCGTTATCTGATTGTGCCCTCTTTGGATTGTTGGTAAAATAGAACGAGACAATTGTTAATACTTCTATTGGAGAGGTAATCAGATGAAAATTAGTTATAAAAAATAGTAGAATTTTTCTCTCTGCCGCAAGATGATTTTAGGTCGGTTGAGGGATTAGAAAACGCCGGAAACCCGCATAAACTCTATGTTTTTGCGCGTTCTCGGCGTTTCTTTTATCGCCTGTGTTAGTGGTGCTTTTTCGGTAAATGGTGCCCAAATGGTGCCCAAATCCCACGCGGGGCTATAAAACGGTATAAGAAGCGGTAAAGAGATACAGCGGTTAAAGCTCTAAATCGCTGCTCTTTTTCTTTGCCGCGCTCTTTGCTTTCTTCGGCTCGGCTTTCTCTGCCTTTGCCGGGTCTGCCTGTTTGACCGCCCCATGATAAGCGTCTAAGACTTCTTTTTTGCGTTCAAGCCGCACGTCCACATAACGGGCGGTAACAGCTTCAAAGTTCATAGACAGCCCAAGCGATACGCCGATACCCGCAAGTGTATGTCCTAACACTTCGCCTACGGTGTAGAAGTCGCCTGTCAGTTGGTGCATATTTGTAGCTGCTGTATGGCGCAAATCGTGAAAGCGGATATGCGGCATATCCAAATCTTCAAGCAGCTTTCCAAACTGGGAAGATACCCCCGCCGCGGAACGGGCGGGCAAGCTCTGTGATAGGCAGCTTTCGCCCGTTGGATTTCGGCGGTGCCATTTCCTCAATGACTTTTGTTTTTGGCGGTACCTTAAAGGGTAGCTGCTCGGAAACGTCAAAGGTGTTGTTTTCCAAATCCACATTGCGCCAACGCAAGCCCAGGATTTCAGAACGGCGCATACCGTAAAGCCCGCCTAAGATAACGGGCATTTCCCAAACGGTACCCTCGACGCGCTGCATAAGGGCTTTTACCTGTTCCGGCGTGTACGGGTCGGGGGTCTTGTCGCTCTTTCCAAACTTCGTAAGCGTGTCCTTTGCT
>CAYLLJ010000038.1:0-293 GCA_964384725.1 uncultured Oscillospiraceae bacterium
GCTTATTTCTTTCAAATTTAGCTTTTGCCATTTTCGTGATCCTCCATAAATAGTATTATATTTCTCATTTATTAACCTTTTCAAGTAAGCTATCCGGCAGCTTTTCAAAATGAGCAAACTGCATTGCGTATACTCCCCGACCTTGAGTTTTGGATCTGAGGTCTGTAGCATATCCGAACATTTCGGAAAGAGGTACAAGGCCTCTCACTGCAACTGCTCCGGCATGCATATCCGTTCCTTCGATTTTTCCTCTCCTTGAACTTATGTCACCGATTACATCACCCATATACTCT
>CAYLLJ010000038.1:303-6113 GCA_964384725.1 uncultured Oscillospiraceae bacterium
AAGTAATACCGGCTTTGCTTTCCTTGCCGCTTCTCTGAATGCCATGGATGCCGCAATTTTGAAAGCCATTTCTGAAGAGTCTACTTCGTGATATGAGCCGTCGTACAGTTCTACTCCCACATCAACTACTTGATAGCCGGCCAAAGGACCATTCTGCATTGCCTCACGGATTCCGTCATCAATTTTGTTGATATATTCTTTCGGAATTGCGCCGCCGACAATTGAATTTTTAAATTCATATCCCGCTCCTGCTTCTCTTGGGGATACTCTGATTTTAACGTGACCGTACTGACCATGTCCTCCGGATTGTTTTGCATACTTATAATCCACATCTGCATTGCCGGAAATAGTTTCTTTATAAGATACCTGCGGTTTTCCTACGTTGGCTTCTACCTTGAATTCACGGAGAAGACGATCTACAATAATCTCAAGGTGAAGTTCTCCCATTCCTGCTATGATAGTCTGTCCGGTTTCCTCATTAGTATAAGTCTTGAACGTCGGATCCTCTTCAGAAAGCTTTGCTAAAGCTATGCCCATCTTTTCCTGTCCAGCCTTCGTCTTTGGTTCGATTGCTATTTCAATTACCGGATCCGGGAATTGCATTGATTCCAATATGATTTTATGTTTCTCATCACATAAGGTATCTCCGGTCGTTGTATCTTTCAGCCCAACTGCAGCTGCAATATCTCCCGAATACACCTCTTCGATTTCTTCTCTTCTGTTAGCATGCATTTGAAGAATTCTTCCGATTCTTTCCTTCTTTTCTTTCGTTGAGTTATATACATAGGAACCCGACTTCAATTGGCCTGAGTATACCCTAAAGAATGCAAGCTTCCCGACAAATGGGTCTGCCATGATCTTAAACGCCAAAGCAGAAAACGGAGCACTGTCATCTGAAGGTCTTTCATCTTCTGTTTCTGTTCCGGGAATGATTCCCTTGATTGGAGGAATATCCAATGGAGAAGGCATGTAATCAACTACTGCATCTAAAAGCATCTGTACGCCCTTGTTTTTATAAGATGAGCCGCAGATTACAGGTATCATTTCTCCTGCAATAGTCATTTTCCTGATTGCGCTTTTGATTTCATCCATCCCAGGGTCTTCTCCATCCAAATATTTGATCAGGAGTTCCTCATCCGATTCTGCTACAGCCTCAATAAGTTCATGTCTTTTCTCATTCGATATTTCCTGCAAATTTTCTGGGATATCCTTATATTCAATTTCTTTTCCCAAGTCGTCCTTATAGATTTCCGCCTTCATTTCGACCAGATCTATGATCCCGATAAAGCTGTCCTCCGAACCGATAGGAATCTGAATAGGTATGGCGTTTGCCTTGAGCCTGTCCTTTACCATGTTGATTACATGGAAGAAATCAGCGCCCGTGATATCCATCTTATTTACAAATATCATTCTGGGAACTTTGTATTTTTCCGCTTGTCTCCAGACGGTTTCAGACTGAGGCTCTACTCCGCCCTTTGCACACAGCACTGTTACCGCTCCGTCCAATACTCTCAGTGATCTTTCCACTTCGACTGTGAAGTCAACATGTCCGGGTGTATCGATTATATTGATTCTTGCGTCTTTCCATTGTGCAGTTGTAGCAGCAGAGGTTATAGTTATACCCCTTTCCTGCTCCTGCTCCATCCAGTCCATGGTGGCAGCTCCTTCATGAACTTCACCAAGCTTATGCGTTTTCCCTGTGTAGAACAGTATTCTTTCCGTTGTTGTGGTCTTACCGGCATCTATATGTGCCATAATACCAATATTTCTTGTTTTTTCAAGCGGGAATTGTCTAGGCATACTAGAAACCTCCTTTCTGCTTTTTATTGTCTATTGATTTTCTTATTAACATAAATGAAATTACCACCTGTAATGTGCGAAAGCTCTGTTTGCCTCTGCCATTTTATGCGTGTCTTCCTTCTTTTTCACTGATGCACCCATGCCATTTGCAGCATCCATCAATTCCTTTGCAAGTCTTTCGTACATTGTTTTTTCGCCTCTGGCCTTTGTATATTTTGTAAGCCATCTGATTGCCAGCGTCTGACGTCTTTCTGCCCTTACTTCCATAGGAACCTGGTAGTTTGCACCGCCAACACGTCTCGCTTTTACTTCAAGGACCGGCATAATATTGTTCATCGCCTTTTCGAACACCTCTAAGGGTTCTTGTCCCGTATTCTTTTTTATCATGTCAAATGCATCGTATACTATTGACTGAGCGACTCCCTTTTTTCCGTCCATCATTATGCTGTTGATCAGCTTTGCTACAACAACACTTCCATAAATCGGATCAGGAAGCATTTCTCTTTTTGGTATGTTACCTTTTCTTGGCACTTCTCTTCCCTCCTTGCTTGTTAATTTTGCGTAATGCTGCGTTATTGGCATCGTCAGTCTCGCTTGCGTATGCAATATACGCATCCTTCGACTTCCTCAGTCAATCCTTGCCTTCCACAAAATTCCCCGCGCAATACTTGATTGTTAATTTTGCGCTCTTGTTCGGTACTCGACGCCTCACGGACGCCGTGGTGCACATGATAATATTATATATATCAAGGGCACTTGTTAACCCATCATGTCAATTGACAATTGTGGTATTTTTTTCCCGATTATTTCTTCTTATTTCTTTGCTCCGGCTTTAGGTCTCTTTGCCCCGTATTTTGAACGAGCTTGACCTCTCTTAGCCACACCTGCTGTATCAAGAGTTCCCCTGACAATGTGGTATCTTACGCCCGGAAGGTCTTTTACTCTTCCGCCTCTGATCAAAACAACGCTATGCTCCTGAAGATTATGACCAATCCCCGGTATATATGCAGTTACTTCGATACCATTTGAAAGTCTTACTCTTGCTACTTTTCTCAGAGCAGAGTTTGGTTTCTTAGGAGTCACAGTTTTCACAGAAGTACATACGCCTCTCTTTTGAGGTGCTTCGGTTTCTGTAGGCGTTCTTCTGATTGAGTTCAAGCCTTTCAACAGAGCCGGTGAATTTGACTTCTTGACTGCACTTGTTCTTCCTTGACGAACCAATTGATTAATTGTAGGCATTCTTTTTCTCCTTTCTGCGCAACCTGCGCAAATTATTGTGCAAGGCACATTAAGCTATATTTTAAACCGAATAGGTTTAAAATCAATAAAACCAACGCTTAGTATAACACATGGCATTTCCGGATGTCAATTCGTTTCTGCCGTAACCCTTGTTCTTTATCCTCATGCATTTTTAATTAAAACTGTTTAAATCTTAACCAACTTCTATGATTTCAGGCATTTCATCCGGTTCAGACATGTTTCCCGATTCTTCTGCTCCGAATTGACCTATTGATTGGTTTTCAAAATCATCAAAGTCATCATCCGTAGGCGGTCTGAATGAATCCATCAATTCAGTATTTATTCCATAGTCAACACTGATGTTCTTATACCGCTTCATACCGGTTCCGGCAGGGATCAGCTTTCCAATGATTACATTTTCTTTCAGCCCAAGAAGGCGATCCACTTTTCCTTTTATTGCCGCATCCGTCAACACACGAGTTGTTTCCTGGAATGATGCAGCTGATAAAAATGAGTTCGTAGCTAAAGATGCTTTTGTAATCCCAAGGAGAATCCTCTTGCCATCAGCTATATCTTTGCCCGCCTCTTCTGCAGCTTCGTTGGCTTCATCTAATTCAAACTTGCTGTATAGCCCTCCGGGAAGCAGCTTTGTGTCTCCGGCATCTTCGATTTTATACTTTGAAAGCATCTGGCTTACAATAACCTCGATATGCTTGTCGTTAATATCAACACCCTGCTGCTTATATACTCTCTGCACTTCCTTGAGAAGATACTGATATACTCCTTCGACTCCGTTTAATCTCAAAATGTCATGCGGGTTCAGCGGACCTTTCGTAATTTGATCTCCTGCAAGGATATAGTCGCCTTCCTTCACATTCAATCTTGCACCATAGGGTATGGTATACGATTTTTCCTCTTCTCCTCTTACCTTAACTTCTGTTTTATTATCTTTCCTCACTTCGATGGAAACAACAGTTCCATCCGCTTCGCAAATTTCAGCAATTCCTTTAGGTTTTCTTGCTTCGAATAATTCTTCTACTCTCGGAAGACCGTGCGTGATATCACTTCCTGCAACGCCGCCTGTGTGGAATGTACGCATTGTAAGCTGAGTACCGGGCTCCCCGATTGATTGTGCCGCTGTGATACCAACTGCTTCACCTATATTTACAGATTCTCCTGTTGCAAGATTTCTCCCGTAACATTTTGCACAAATACCGTGAATACTGTGACAGGTCATAACTGACCTGATGGCGACAGATTCAATGCCGCAGGCTTCGATATCATCTGCAGCCTCTTCATTAATTTCCTCGCCCTGTTCCACTATTATGCGTCCGGTTTTAGGATTTACGACATCTGTCAAGGCAATTCTTCCGGTGATTCTATTCTTCAGCGGTTCAATAATTTCTTTCCCGTCAATAAATGCACGTACTTCGATCCCTTCATCAGTTCCACAATCAAACTCCCTCACAATTACGTTATGACTTACGTCTACAAGCCTTCTTGTAAGATATCCCGAGTCTGCGGTTCGCAGCGCAGTATCAGCAAGACCCTTTCTGGCACCATTCGTAGAAATGAAGTATTCCAGAACAGACAAACCTTCACGGAAATTAGATTTAATCGGTATTTCAATAGTTTGACCGGAAGCATTTGCCATCAATCCACGCATGCCGCCGATTTGTTTGATCTGACTCTTGCTTCCCCTTGCACCTGAGTGGGCCATGATAAACAAGTTGTTTAAGGTTCCCAATGACTTCATAAGTGCGTCTGCCACTTCGTCTGTTGCTTCGTTCCATGTATCTATAACTCTTTCATACCGTTCTGTGTCTGACATAAGACCGCGTCTGTATGCGGTTTCATATTTTTCAACTTTCTTTTCAGCATCTGCAAGAATCGTCTTTTTAGCTTCCGGTATTTCCATATCTGATACGCTTATAGTTATAGCCGCTATTGTAGAATAATGGAAGCCCACATCTTTTATATAGTCGAGCATATTGGCAGTTTCTGTATTGCCGTGTCTGCGGTAACATCTGTCAATAATCTTACCTAATTTTTTCTTATCACAAAGAAAATCTATCTCGAGAGAATACTTGTCGACTTCTCTGTCTACATAGCCAAGGTCCTGTGGTATCTTTTCATTGAAAATAAACCTTCCTACTGTGGACTCAATCAGTTTTCCACGAGTATCGCCTTCGATAAACATTCTGACTTTAACTTTCGCATGAAGACCAACGACTCCATTTCTGTAAGCCATTAGCATTTCATCATAATCTGTGAATATTTTGCCGTCGCCCTTTTCTGCCTTCGTATTTCTCTCTTCCACGCCCGGATGAGTCAGATAATAACTCCCTAAAATCATGTCCTGTGTTGGGGTCGTGATCGGAGATCCGTCCTTAGGCGCAAGAATATTATTAACGGAAAGCATAAGGAATCTTGCCTCGGATTGTGCTTCAACGGAAAGAGGAACGTGTACCGCCATCTGGTCTCCGTCGAAATCCGCGTTATATGCTGTACATACCAGGGGATGAAGCTTTATTGCCTTGCCTTCTACCAAAACAGGTTCAAATGCCTGTATCCCCAGTCTGTGAAGCGTTGGAGCACGGTTGAGCAGTACGGGGTGTTCCTTGATAACCTCATCCAGTACGTCCCACACCTCGGGTTTAACTTTTTCTACCATCCTCTTTGCGCTCTTAATGTTGTGAGAATGCCCTTTCTGTACCAGCTTTTTCATTATGAAAGGTTTGAACAGTTCCAAAGCCATTTTCTTGGGAAGC
>CAYLLJ010000039.1:0-5513 GCA_964384725.1 uncultured Oscillospiraceae bacterium
GAGCTCCTTAGCCACTCGGTCAACTCTCCCTAACCTGTGTCAGACACATCATATAATGTAACACATGTACTCTCGAAAAGCAAGCACTCATGCGAAATAAAATTATATGGATAATTGTGTATAAAAATTAAATAAATTTCCATGCGTGGTTGAATTTTAATTTTCTTTGCAGTATACTTTGGCCATCGGGGGTTAGTGAATAATGGAGATTATAAAGCCAGATCCGTCCTTCAGCCAATGGCGAAAGAAAATCATAAAAAGCTACTATATAATCATCATATGGCTCTTTGTAGTAGAGATGACCGTATTCTTAACGCTTCGTGACCAAGGATTAATGGGGGATGAATATTTAACGGATTTCCGCTACTTGATTACCTACGTTGCCACTCCTGTGTTTACAAATGTTGCATTAGTCCTCATATGCCAGCGTATTAATATGCTGAATATTAAAAGTCAGATTAAAAATTACACCGTAGTTTTAACATCTTCATTGATGTCAGCAGTAGTTGCATATGTACATTATGACGTATTTTCTGTCCTGACAGTATTCTCACTGCCTGTCTTTTTAACTATATTATTCGGACAAAAAAAGATGACAAATGTGATTACAGGAGTTAACAGTATTCTATTAATTCTGTCCATATTCCGTTCTTACAAATTCGATGATTCTGTTTTCTTTTATCTGAATTTGGCGGTAGCTTTTACAATGATTATTGTTGCAGCAATAATCAGTTCCGTCTTGATAGCATACAATGAAGCAAATACCGATTATATTTATTCAAGCTATCAAAAGCAATTATCATTGCGTGAACAAGTTAGAACGGATTCCATGACAGGTTTGTTAAATCAGAAAGCCTTTCGTTCACTATTAAAGGCCTGTCTGGAGAAGGCAAAAGGAACAAAGACTCCCATGACACTGGCTATTATCGACATTGATTATTTTAAGGAAATCAACGATACCTATGGTCATATGGCTGGAGATCAGGTCCTGATCAAATTCACGCAATTAATAAAAAATCAATGCTATGATATTGATGGTCATATTGCCCGTTATGGTGGAGATGAATTCACTGTGATCTTTCAGGGAGCTTCAAAAGAGCTGGCATACCTGAAACTTGAAATGCTTAGGCATCAATGCACCAATATTTCGTCAGTCAAAACTGGAGTAAATCAGATCAACTTCAGTGCCGGTATTGCACAGTACTTAGAAGGTGATATCAATGAAACTCTCCTGTTTAATCAGGCAGACGCTGCCCTGTACCAGGCAAAAGAGAACGGCAGAGGGAATACAATCGTATACTTAGATAAAGCTATTTAGTACAAGCTTTTAATGAGTTTTTAACCGCAGCTTTCATGTCCTCCTTGTCAAGCACGCCTTTGTGCCTGATTTCTTTTGTCTCCAGGCCTTTTAATCCCTTAGGGATTTTTACTCCGGTTTCTTTATATAATGCGCGTACATTCTCAAACCCATCCTCTGCTGTGGACAAACCGATTGAAGCCGCCACGCTGTCTGCAAATTTATATGCGCTTGCAGTGGATGCGATTATTGTAATCGTTTCATCCCCGGTAGACGCTTTATAATCCTCATATACTTTGTAGGCCACAGCGGTATGCGTATCCATGAGATAATCGTTTTCTGCATACATTTTTCCTATAGCGGAATTAGTCTCTTCCATATTGGCAAATCCCGCCCAGAATCCCTTAAGGCCATCCTTGATTTTATCGCTTACTTTATATTCTTTATTTATATCAAGGCTGTCCATCAATGCGGATATCGCTGCCCCGTTGTTTCCGCTGAGATGATAGAGAAGCCTTTCCAGATTGCTCGAAATCAATATATCCATTGATGGTGAATTCGTCAGGTAAAATTCGCGCTTAATGTCATAAGTTCCGGTGTTGATGAAATCGGTAAGAACTTTGTTCTCATTGGAAGCGCAGATCAGTTTGCCTACCGGTATACCCATCTGTTTTGCATAATATGAGGCTAAAATGTTACCGAAATTTCCGGTTGGTACAACAATATTGATTTTATCTCCGGGCTGGATTGTCCCGTTATCCATCAGCTTGCCATAAGAATATACATAATATGCCACCTGCGGAATCAGTCTTCCGATGTTGATCGAGTTTGCGGATGACAGCTTGCATCCCTGTTTTGCCAATTCATCGGCAAACTCACTGTCATTGAATATCTTCTTCACTCCGGTCTGTGCGTCGTCAAAATTCCCCCGAATAGCAAAAACGTGAGTGTTCTCCCCTTCCTGGGTAATCATCTGCCTTTCCTGTACCTGACTGACTCCTTCGTTTGGATAAAATACTATGATCTCAGTATTCGGTACATCGGCAAACCCCTCAAGAGCAGCTTTGCCTGTATCTCCCGAGGTTGCTGTCAATATCACAATTTTCTTGTCTTCTTTTTCCTTGTCCATCGCGGTGGTCATCAGATACGGCAGAATAGAAAGCGCCATGTCCTTAAACGCTGCTGTCTTTCCGTGATAAAGCTCCAGGAAGTAAGCATCCCCTGCTTTAACTAAAGGAACGATATCGGAAGCTTCAAACTTTTCATCATAAGCCCCGTCAACACAATGTCGGACTTCATCCTCCGAATAATCAGTAAAATAACTGCAAATCACCTCAAATGCAATTTCTTTATATGTCTTTCCTTTTAATTCATCAAGAGAAATTGATAAAGCAGGCATGCTTTCAGGAACGAAAAGTCCCTTGTCCTGAGCTATTCCTTGAATTATCGCTTGCGCAGCGCTTTTTAACTCCTTGCTTCCTCTTGTGCTTTTATATTTCATAAAAATTCCTTTCTCTTATATCCTGATGATATCCTCACTTAGTATATTTTTAAGCATAAGCAGTCAGCCTATGCACCATTCCTATCAATGATTTATTTTATCAAATAAAATATAATTGCACAAGGCAAACCGTTTCAATGCAATTTGGTTTTAAATATCAGACAAACCTGTTACAATATAATATAAATTGCAGGTGACGTGCCGTAACCGAATGAGGAATTGACAGCCTGCTATAAATACTAAAAATAAAAAATTTTGATAAAGGAGAGATCAAAGATGAAGGTAGTAGCATTAAACGGCAGCCCCAACAAAGAAGGAAATACCTACCACGCGTTGAAAATGGTAGCTGATGAATTGGAAAATGAAGGAATCGAAGTTGAATTCGTTCATGTAGGCAATAAAATCATCCGTGGCTGCCTGGCTTGCGGCAGCTGTTACAGGACGAAAGATGAAAGATGTATCGGTGAGGATGAAGTGAATGACTGGATTCAAAAGATGAAGGAAGCAGATGGTATCCTGTTTGGTTCTCCCACTCATTATGCGGCTATCAACGGCACTATGAAGTCTTTTTTGGATAGGGCTTTTTATGTTGACACTGCGAACAAAGGGATATTTCGTCATAAGGTTGGCGCTGCAGTTGCCGCCGTCAGAAGATCCGGAGGTATTCAAACCTTTAATCAGCTGAATAATTATCTAAACTATGCGGAAATGCTCATTCCGACAACCAACTACTGGAATGTCGTGTACGGAGCAGCGCCGGGAGAGGCTCAGTATGATGAAGAGGGCAAGCAAATCATGAGACTTCTTGGCAAAAATATGGCATGGCTGCTGAAGCTGAAAGAAAACGGGAAGGATACAGTTCCGGAGCCTGAAAAGGAAAGAAAGATCATGACAAACTTCATCCGCAAGGATCTTAAAGAGCCGCGGGAAAAATAAATGGAAATTCGAAGAGCCGTACTTAATGATGTTCCTGCAATTTATAGTTGCAGTGTTGAATCATTCAAAGATTACATTTTACTTATTGGCAGGACCCCTGCTCCCATGTTGGAAGATTATTACGAAGGGGTACTCCATCATCATATCTTTGTCGTTCCTGAAGGCGATTCGATTGCGGGATTTATACTCATCAAAGATGGAGAAGGGTGCTTTATGTGGCTGGATGTTCTGGCTGTTTATCCTAATTTTAATAACAAAGGCGCAGGGAAAGCTCTCATTGCATTTTGCGAGAAGTTTATTCTAAGTTATGGTAAGTCAGAATGCAGGTTATTCACCCATGTGAAATATGAGAGAGCTCATCAGATCTATTTCAGCTGTGGTTATAAAATCTATGATAGAATACAGGAGAATGGATTTGATAGGTACTATATGAAAAAACATCTCAAATAATAAATAAATTTTATAAATTTATTTAGACCGTTTCAAAGCTTTTGTGAACCTCCTGGTTGATGTAATATAAATGCATCAGCCGGGAGGTTTTTAAAATACCCGTCATGCAAAGCAATCCTGAATAAACATGACCGGCATTCCTTTTTGCAGCCGCTTGAGAGTTTTCACTATAAAACTTACTAATCGTAATACCGGAGCTGCACCTTATAGGCGGAGTTCGTTAATGCTTATTACTATCAAGATATTTCTGCAGTTGCTGAGCCTGCTTTCCCTCGGATAACGAGTATTCACGAAAAAATGCTTTAAGTTCGTTATCTTCTATCTTTGAGGAATAAGCCTTGAAGTCCCTCACCCTCTCTTGAGTATCAAGCAAAGCCTTTTTCACATAGTCTACCGTATTCATTTCCATCTTATTATCACCTCCCGAATATACAATTAGTATGGACAGAATCAGCTCAATCATGCGCATAGCCGGAATTTGAAACACTTTTCACTAATGCGGATATTTATCTTGAAGAATTCCACAGAGCGGTTACATTTCATTCAGCTGATTCATAGCATATAGATGAATTATTCTTTAGTTAATCAGTTAAGGAGATTGTAAATTATGATGAATAAATGCGAGACTGTAATGCCAATCAGTCCTATGACATTTGAACAAATGAATATAATAATTAATTCTCAAAGGATCTGGCAGCAGCTTACTTATTGGTTAAGGTCTTTGATGGTTACTACTCTTAGAGACCCGGAGAGGCAGCCATCGACCTTAGACAGATTATATATAGGAACCACAAGGGAATATTATAATTATTTCAGGCTTCTGTATGGACCTGAGGTTGCACAGTATATATTGCAAATACTATCAGGTACTGTTATCGATTTCTTAAATCTAATCGATGGCGTTAAAAATAATAACACGGACCAGGCGAATTCAAGCGCCCTGAAATTATATGAAAAAGCAGACATGTTTTCTGCATATTTGCATCAATTAAACAGTAATTGGAACGAACTGCAATGGAAAAACTATTTATATCAATTAATTAAATTATTAATTGAGCAAATAGTAGCAATGGCAAGTGAAAATTTTAAAGATGAAATCGCAATAACCGGCAGAATAGAAGACCTTACGGCTGAAATGGGAAACTATATGGCCAGAGGCGTAATAAAAAATATGCCAATCCAGTAAACAAAATCACCTTTTCAAGCCTTAAATTGATCTTTTTTAGAATCGAAAACGTTAAGAAGCGTTGAAAAATAACAAGAACCGTTATAAATAACGGTTCTTGAGTTGGTAACCCGTAGGGGAGTCGAACCCCTGACTCCGCCGTG
>CAYLLJ010000040.1:0-4718 GCA_964384725.1 uncultured Oscillospiraceae bacterium
CGGCGAGTGGAGTCGAACCACCGACCTTCCGGGTATGAACCGGACGCTCTAGCCAACTAAGCTACACCGCCACATTTAAAGCAACGTTCAATACGTCGCAATAAAGATAGTACCATTTCAAATCACTGGTGTCAAGCAGTTTTCAGGTTAACTATACAATTTTTTAACTGGATTTTGGCATGTCAAATTTCCTTCTGCTTACTTGAATACGATACGAAATACAAGTTATTTCCCTCCATTTTTGCTCTGCGCATCGCAATATTACTTTGTTTGATCAACCGTTTCTTATCCATTTTTTCTTCATCTGTGTATTGAATACCTATATTCACTCCGATATCTACATGTGTTCCATTAATAAACCTTATTTTTTCAATTTCTCTTATAATTTTTTCGGCGACCATTTCCGGATATTTTGGGACAGTCCAATTTGTAACAAAAATCAGAAATGTTTCACCACCGAGTCGTGAAGGATAGCATATATCATCCGACAGTGAGCGAAGTATATCGCCGATTTCCATCGTAACTCCATCTCCGATATCATATCCCAGATTGGTATTCACCGCCTTCAGCCCTTCTACTTCGAGAAAAAGCAGTGCTTGATTCGGATATTTATATAACAATGTATCCAACACTTCATAAATAGCATATCTATTTGGCAAATTAGTCAAGCTATCTATTCTGGCAGATATCCTCAGTTCTTTTTCATTTTTTTGCAGCTTCTCGGCAAGATTATTTATATCACTGCCAAGCCCATTAATCATATCAATCTTTACAGACGGACAGCGGGCTGTTAAATTCCCGTTATTTATTTTTTTGATATTTGAAATAATGCGATGAACCTGCTGTTGAATCGAATTTTCTAATAGATATCCAGTTATCGCCGCCAATATGGCAATAAAGCTTAATAGACTAAAAATAATTTTCGCCGTTGAGTCCATGCCGGATAGTATTTCCTTTTTTTCCATCGCGACAACTGTAATAAATGATTTTGAATCATTCAATTCATAAGCCCCGATAAATTCATTGCCTTTACTAAACTCTATAATACCCTCTTCTTCTTCCAATTGATCTGCTTTGAAATCGAAAATCAGATTTGCCAGATCAGTCCCTCTTTGATATCCGGGATAAAATACAATAGAACTTCTCTCATCTTCTAAAAATATCATATATCCGTTCTTGTTAATCAGAAAGGCATGACCGGTATCTCCGATCTCAATATTCCCAAGTATTCTTTCGAATAATCCAGTTTTGTGATTTGTCTTAAGACGCCGATTACATTTTTTTCATTATCATATATTGGGACTGCCATGATAAGTTTTTCCGTGTCTGAATCTTCAATCCTTAAGCCCAGATACTCTTTGCTTCCTTTCGCTATTCTTTGGAAAAGCTCAGTTTTATCAAGCATTATGCCTACTTCTGCAGGTTCGCTTGAAATTACCACTTTTCCTTCAGAATTAATGACTGAGCCTTCAATTATCGGCAAATTTAAGTCTTTAATGATTAATTGTTTGATGCTTTCCGCGGTTTCGCTGTCATTTGTCTCTATCATATCTGATTCATGTGTTTGCAGCATATTTTTCAGACTGTCCATGTCTGCTTTATTCTTAATCTGCAAAATTGCAGTATTTAATTGGCGATCGAAATAAAGATCTAATATATGTACGATACTTTTCAGAGAATCCTGCCTTGCCTCAATAATGGAAGAGCGGGTATGGCAATGCATTATGGCTGCAATAAGCAGACTGGGTACTAAAGTGATCAGAATAACTGCAATCTGAATTTTACGTTTCATCCTCACACATCTCCTTCACTTTTCAGGAGCAATTCAGAACATAGTACCATATTAAATATATAACCGATAGATTGAAGATCAGGGCAACGGGTACTAAAATGCGGAATTTCATCTTCCTAATTTTATGGCGAAAAGCAATAGAGCCAATGAAGGTTCCAATCCCTCCCATCGCAAAAGCGGCAGTCAGCAATGTTGATTCACTGATCCTCCACTTGCCGCGAATTGCCTGGAATTTATCGATTGCCATTAAGAGAAAGGTTATGATATTCCAGCCTATAAGTATGTAGATTAATTCATCCATATAGTATCCCCCAATCAACAGCCGCCTCTTAATGTCTGTTATCATTGAAATGGCGGCTTACTGTGAACAAATTCCATTCTCACATAAAAAACTTTCCTGATACAGCTCCATCATAATTGCCATCATTGCAAAACAATATCCTGCGGGATATGCGGCGGCATGCTGTGAAAGAAAGTGCAGCTGCTGCAATCCCTTCATGCGGTATTCCTCCATACCGGTCAGTTTTCCCAATTTAATCAGCACATACCCTGCTGCTGAATTTCCCGAAGGCATTGCCCCGTCGTAAGTTTCCTTCGGCCGATAGATTAATTGTTCCGCATCTTTATCTATCAGGTAAAAACCTTCTCCTTCTTCATCCAAGAATCCTTTAAGCATCAAATCGCATAGCTTTCTTGCCTTCTCAAGATAATTGATATTCATGCTTGCTTCATACAATTCCAGCAGCGCCCATATTGTAAATGCATAATCATTCAGGCTGCCGGTTCCAGAAACACTCCCTCCGCGATAACTGACATAAAGCTTCCCGTCTTCTCCGGTCATGGTCTTCTCAATAAAAGCCGCCGCTTTTTCTGCTGACCGCAAATATTTTACATCATTCAGTGCTTTATATGCTTTAGCGCAGGCTGCAATCATAAGCGCATTCCAGGATGTTAAAATCTTATCATCCTTATGAAGCATCATTCTTACCAGCCTATATCTATATATCTTTTGTATCAAAGTCTGTATTTTTTCGGGGATAGGGTCATAGTCCGCATTATTTATCAAATTCGGAATATTGCTTCCTTCGAAGTTCCCCTTTGGAGTTATGCCGTAATATTCATTAAATGCTTCACCATCTTCTTTTCCCAGAAGATCGATGATTTCTTCATCAGAAAACACATAATATTTTCCTTCAGAGCCTTCACTATCCGCATCCTGAGCAGAGTAAAAACCTCCTTCTTCTGCAGTCATTTCCCCGGAAATATAGCTCAACGTTTTTTCCGCTATTGATTTATAGAATTCCTTTCCGGTAATCTGATATGTTTCCAGATAAATCATGATCAGCAGGGCATTGTCATAAAGCATTTTTTCAAAATGAGGAGCCAGCCATTTTTCATCGGTTGAGTATCTGGAAAAGCCATAGCCGATATGATCAAATATTCCTCCCCGGTACATCTGCCGCAATGTCTTTTCCACCATTTCCAATGCTTGGTCTTCTTTTTCCAGCTTGTAGTAACGAAGCAGAAACATTAGATTATGCGGCGACGGGAACTTGGGGCTTTGCCCAAACCCTCCGTATCGATTATCGAAGCTTTTAAATAGTATATCTTGTGCCTTGTAGAGGATTTTTTTTGATAAGGCGGCGTTGTTGCCCGCTTCGCGAATTTGACCGCTATTCTGACGCTTCTCATTGTGCCTTATCGCTGCTGCGATACTATCTGCGCTTTTTTGCAAGGTTTCTCTGTTAGTATTCCATTCCTTAGCAGCCGCTTCAAGTATTTCGATAATACCCGGTACATTATATCTCCTGTTTTTGGGGTAATATGTCCCTGCAAAGAAAGGTTTCTGGTCAGGAGTCATAATAATTGTCAAAGGCCATCCGCCGCTTCCTGTTAATGCCTGGCAGACCGACATGTATACTGAATCAATGTCGGGCCTTTCCTCTTTATCAACCTTGATAGATACAAAATTTTGGTTCAACGCTTGAGCCACTTCATGATCTTCGAATGATTCGTGAGCCATCACGTGACACCAGTGACAGGTAGAATAACCTATTGATAAGAATATTGGCTTATCTTCTGCCTTCGCTTTTGAAAATGCCTTTTCTCCCCAAGGGCACCAATCTACAGGGTTGTACGCATGCTGCAATAGATAAGGACTTTTTTCATGTATTAGACTGTTTGTTTTATCATTAGCCATATAAGATCCCCTCCGATATTCATAGTTCTGTTTAATACTATAACCCGGAAATCTCACAAATATTCGATGCACTTCCTCACAAGGCGGGGCTCTCCTTCAGACTGTCTGATTTCACTATTATATTATCAATGATTCTCTTATCCGTCAATAATTTACAGATTATTCAGTAGTTTTCTGTCCATTTTTTGAAATGAACCGTTGCCGGCACCTCAAATTAATACTGATATCCCAAATTTCCTTATAAATCCTTGACAAATTCGATTTATAATTATAACATAAATTAACATCGGTATGAAACCGACAGAACGGCACAGAAGTGCGATTCTCGTTATAACGTAATAGTTTTAAGCAAGATGGTGTGACACGATATGTATACTATGAAGGTATATGGTTTTCTGTAGAAAGCTGTATGCTTTTTTGCATTTTTGAGTTAAATGCTGATTGGCGATTAATTGTTACTATAATTTTAAGGAGGAATATAAGATGGCATGTTTGCTTGTCCCCGCCGCCGGGGCTGTGGTAACTTCGGTTGCCGCCAAAATGATAAAATCTACGGAAAAGGATGCCGCAACACTTCAAGTTTCCACTGAGCACGGCATTGAAACTTTGGAAAAGATTCCTTTTTCCAAAAAGCTTAACTGGCTCTCCAAGCTTCTCTGGGGCGGGTCAGCTCTGCTCTTATTTGAGCATGTATGGCACGGTGAAATTGTTCCGTGGTTCCCGTTC
>CAYLLJ010000040.1:4733-5381 GCA_964384725.1 uncultured Oscillospiraceae bacterium
TATTATTGATAACTCTTGTCTGGGGCGGAATGCTTGCCGTTTCCGACAATATTCAGAAGAAAGCGCTGCAGCCGCAAGTATCTGAGAAATAAGGAAGGGGCCTGACATGACCTTACTTACATCTGTTTTCGCTGCGATTATTTGTACTGTAATCTGGTATAATAACGCGCCTAAAAGTGAAATGAAGATAGGACTTCTCTGCTGGATATATTGGGGCGCTTCTCTCATGTGGTTTGTGGATGCAGTATTTGAGTACTCTGAACTGGGTGCCGAATATTTCACCCCTGCTCCCATAAATATGCTTAACGATTTCTATCTCGGCTTATCAGTCGTTGCACTTGGACTGATTATCTGGCTCGTATACCTGTTGATTAAGGATCCTAAAGGTGTTGTAAAAGCAGCACTTTTTCAGAAAAAGAAGAATAATTAAGTTAACCTCAACGGCCCTGCTGATATCATCAGAGCCGTTTTGTATTTATCTTCATTTCTCCAACAGGTATTTTTTTACTCCTTTATAAAGCCAGCCTTTGCAGCATTTTTCCGGCGTGTCCGGTTCAACACCCGCCATTTTCACAGCCAATCATCTTTCGGTCTCTGGCATAAAAAAAGATAGGCTTTATGCCTATCATAATTTTTATGGTTGCGGGG
>CAYLLJ010000041.1:0-2916 GCA_964384725.1 uncultured Oscillospiraceae bacterium
GGATCTTTTTATTTATTCAGAGGGTGTCCAAGTTGATTTTACAATCGGCGAACTTTATTTTTCTCATATATCCTCCTCAAAATTCAAAATTTCATTATAAAATCACCTGAAAGTTAATATTCTGCTCATTCAATCGTGTATTACTAAAAGTATATACTGTAACGAAGACTTCTGATTTATTTTTTTTCGCCGAGTTGTAATCCGAGACGTTAGTTCGTAAAGAGGGATGACCGTTTGTAATATATAGTTGACATTATTTCTAATGAATGATAACATGTAGATGTCAAATAAATACGACATTATGGCAAGGAGGAACGATTATGACTTACCTGTTTGGAATGATATTGCCGTTTGCCTTTTTTCTGTTGATTCTTGTACTCCTGTGGGGAAAGAAATCAGCTCCCATTGTATACGATGAGAGACAGACAGTGATAAGAGGAAACGCCTACAAGTATGCAACCATTACAGGAGTTATTGGTGGTTTCATCGCTGCTTTCCTCATAGATCTGAATCTTCTTCCCATGAACGGAAGCTTTGCCCTGATGACCATAAGCTTAGTAATGGTAACCGTCTATATTGTTTACATGGCCATAAAAGGCGTTTATTTTGGCATTTCAGACCAATGGAAGAAGTGGACTGCCCTGGTCTTTGTGATCGGTCTATGTAACACGATTACGGGGGTGCTTCGTATTTATGAAGATGGATTGCCGGAAGGGAAAATAACCATTGTCAACATTCCTGTGCTGATGGGACCTATGTTCATGGTCATTGCGACAGTCGTATTATTTCAGAAAATGAAAGAAAAGGAGAGCGCAGATCATTGAAAAACCTAAGAATGAAATCTGCAAGAGCCGCAAAAGACCTCTCCCAGCAGCAGCTTGCCGATCTTGTCGGAGTCTCCCGCCAGACGATCAATGCGATTGAACAAGGAGACTACAATCCTACGATCCGTCTCTGCACTGCTATCTGCAGGACCCTGGGGAAAACTCTTGATGAACTTTTCTGGGAACCATAAAGACCATCTCAAATCAGATAGATAAAGACGATTAAAAAGCCCTTAGCTATGAGTTTTTATCCACAGCTAAGGACTTTTTTGATAATTATGGATTTATTTGCTGCACAACCATCAGTCAATCATTCTCTAATCCTAAAACTACCGGATTACAAGAATAACAGCTCTAATACAACCGCTATTAATTTGTCATCAAAAGACATTTGAAAGTGCCTCAAACCCGTCCTTTTGAAAAAAATTCCTCTCTTACCATTAATACGTGTAAAAGTTACTTCTCTATACCGCCCAAATATTTCTCCAGGAGGACCAGATTAACATCAGGGATTCCGTTAAACACAGTAGGTACAATATCTATTTCTTTATAATTAAGCTTCCTGTACATCTGCCGTGCAACATGATTTCGTTCATTTGTGTCTATGCGAAGCTCGCAACAGCCATTATCCAATGCATAGGTTTCATAGAAATCAATAAACCGCTTTCCTAGACCCAGCCTGCCCGCAAGCGGAGAAATCGTAAGCGTGTGCAGTACACATACCTTCTCGGCATCTGCCTCATGCTGCCATTTGGCCTTTGCATATACATCCATCTGGAGCTTATTGATGATAGCGGAGCCAAGAATAACGCTGTCCTTTTCAATAATAAATAAATCATTTCGACAAAGCGCGGCTTCTGCAGTTGCTCTTACCGGGTATACTCCTCGAATCCATCCGACCGTGATTGCCCCATCCTCTTCCAATTGGTGGATTTCATTATAAATATTCACCACAGCATCAAGATCGGAATAAACTGCCTTTCGAATCATTAGATCGACCCTTTCTGAATTATTTTGTAAATTCCAGCCTGTCTAACTCAGTAAACCTGAAATGTAACGTTCTGCCACATACCGTGGCAGATTATCTATCATAAAGGTTCATCAACTCTTTTTATTCGCTTAAAAGCCAATCCACTGCATTTACAACCTCTACTCCATCATAGTTTCCTAACGTGAAACGATCTAATGTAAGAATTGTCTTTGGATAATTGTCTTTTATCTTGAGGAATGGGGCGATTTCTCTATCAAAAGTTGTCTGGTCTGTCATGTTTGCGGTCACCTGAAAATACGCATAACGTCCATTTTTTCTGGCAACAAAATCTACTTCCTGCTCTCCTATTCTCCCGACACATACTTCATTTCCTCTTCTCAGCAATTCAAAATAAATTGTGTTTTCTAATGAGAAACCCAGATCATAGCGTTGTTTAGGCAGAATAAAATTACGAATTCCTAAATCTGCAATGTAGTACTTAGAAACATTTTTAAGGAGCTGTTTGCCGGACACATAAATAGACTGGACTTCATAAAAAATGTAGGGTTCCACAAGTGCCTCTACATAGTCAGAAATGGTTGATTGGGATACCTTTCGTCCAGTAGAGGTTATATAACCGGCAATCTTCTTTTGCGAAATTGGACTACCGACAGAACCAGCCAAAAATCGAGCGATATTTTTCAAAAGAGATACATCGTTGATTTTTCGTTTGTTAGAATCCTTTTCCTTTCTTGCAGCTCGTTCCTCAATGTCTTTTATGAGTATGGTATGATAAATCCCCTCAAGATAGGTATCTATTCGGTTTTGATCCTGCCCCAGAGTGACTGTGTATGGCATTCCACCGTATTTCAAATATTCTGTAAAGCATTGGTCATAATTTTTATTCTCCGTTGCTTCTACATATTCACGGAAGGATAATGGCAGCATATTGATCTCTATGTAACGGCCAGATAAAAGCGTAGCGAGTTCACCTGATAGCAAAAATGCATTTGAGCCGGTTATATAGACATCTACATTATCTTTAATATATAGACTATCGACTACTTTCTCAAACTGCTCGACCTTCTGTATTTCATCTAAGAAAATATATACCTGCTTTTC
>CAYLLJ010000041.1:2949-5316 GCA_964384725.1 uncultured Oscillospiraceae bacterium
AATGTACTGATACAATTTTTTGTAATCTTGAAGACTCTCAAAGGCCAGATCTTCAAAATTGATACTGATGATTTGCGTTTTGGTGATTCCCTGCTCTATAAGAAGGCCTTGGAATTCCTTTAATAATGTAGATTTTCCACATCTACGAATACCGGTGATTACTTTAATGATTTTTTCATCTTGCCACTGGCGCAGTTGTTCTAAATATTCTTTTCTGATAATCATAAAAATAACCTCCTGCTGTATTTATGCTAAATGTAGCACGTATACGGCAGGAGGTCAATATTATTACCCGTTTCGGGATATATTCTATATTTTTTATATTTTTATCCCATTTTCGGGATTTATTCGAGCTCTTCGATTGAAAAGGGGTTAGAGGCCCATAGATCCTATATCAGCGTGCGAAACAGTTCACTTCTGAACTGTTCTCCTCTGATTCATGAATTTACGGATGATTTGAATGTCATTTTATTGTCACGAGTGACAATATCATTATGCCGTGGAGTGGCGTCCATTGCAAGCTGTTTTGACCCAATCTTGGGATTTTACAAGCGTTCTATCTTTTCGTCACCGTCAGAGATATGCATCTGTAAGAACCTGCCGAAGATCAGATGCTTTTACACCGTGTATTTTTAAATTCTTAAGATCCTGATCCGTAACATTCATCTCGTCGATGAAAACGGTCATATCCCTCCTGATTTCCTCAGGAAGTTCACACCGCTCCAATACCATTTCCGATGCTATACGTATAACATCATTCCGATGCTTTTTCAGGTCCCGTGAATCTACATGAATTCCTTGCTGTATTTTCTCTCTCAGATCTAGCCATGCTTTAGCCTTGAATGGAATCAGCCAGCTCGGCCTCAGCACAGAAACGCCTCTGATAATATCACGTCCCTGAAGTAAGGCTCCGTAGTATGCATCATTCAATAGGATTGCGGAGAGACTGGAAACGCTGTCATCAATATGCACAGGTGTCAGAGAGTTATCATAATCAAGTAAATACTCTGATCTGGCAAACAACTCAATCATCAGTGGAAATCTGTCATCAAGTGGTTTATCAAATCTGTAAAACTGCGGTTCACCGCTCGATTTTGCTCTGTTCTGATATCCGCCTTCGTGAATGAAGTTCCAGAAATGCTCTCCGAATTCTTTTGTAAGAGCCTCTACGATAATTACAATATCCAGATCTCTTGTCGCACGGAAATCTGATCCAATGTCTCCGAAGGAAATATCACAAGCGGCTCCTCCAATCAGTACATATTGATCCGTAAAGTCTGAAAAATAGTCGCGGAATGTATCAAGTCCTTTTACCATACATACTTCTCCAACATTTCATCAATTGATTTGCTTATACGCGGTTCCTCCAGTTCATCATCACTTAAACCGAGCATCAATGAAAATGGGTCTATTGCTTTCTTGTCTCCGAAAGGTATCTTATACCCAACTTCCTGTACGATGCACTCAGGTATATCTCCGACTCCGGACAGCTTATCCAGAGAAAAATCAATCAAAGAAAGTTCTTTTTTCGCAACTGCAATATAACGGCAGTCCGGTTCATTCAACAGAGAATAATGGGAAAGAGCTGATAGTCCTGATAGCGTGAAAAGTCGTTCTGGTTGCTCCTTAAGCGCATAAATCTTCACAATCGGATTACGGAGTATGGGTCGAATCTGCTCCCACATAGCTTTTTTATCCGTATCAGCGGTAAAATTCCTGGCACGATACTTCACATTTAGATAGGGAACATTCAGTGCTTCCAATTCGTCAAAGCTTCGTGTAATGGACATCTTGGAAACGTTCATTAATTCCGCTGCTTTCGTTACGTTTACGTTCTCCCAGTTCTGATACAGGGAGCAGAGAAGCAGCTTCTGCGTCAGAAATGATATCCTGCCGCACGGAATGGTTTTTTTCCCTTTCTGATCATCTAAAAGAATTCCAATAAAGGGTAGGTATATCTGGTGGTTCTCCCATATAAAAGGTATTCCTTCTTCCAGCAGAGTATCCCGCGTATAGTAGTTAATATTCTTAAGAAAAAGAACACATTTCTGACCGGTTAATATTTCTATCTGCCGATGTTGCTTTCTCAAGTCCACAAGAGTCATTTTTTCAAACGGTTCAGCAGCGAGTACTTTATAGCCCCCAATAATCAGCCAATAAAATGTATACGTTCCCCTAAGTGCTAGTGGTAACTTATTTGCCTCTTCATAAGGAAAGATCTGAACATACTGATGAAGGATTTTTTCAATATACTCTTCCAATCTGTTACCTCTTAATGCATGGAAAGTGAAAGTTCTGGCCATTTTTAATTGTAACTTATTTTACGTTACAATTCAAATCATTTCCAATAGACTTCATCTCCACATC
>CAYLLJ010000042.1:0-1029 GCA_964384725.1 uncultured Oscillospiraceae bacterium
TTATAAGAAGCAGCGTGCAGCGCTTGAAATTATATTCGGCAAGTTGGAACATGAACCAGAAAAAGAACCAGACGAACCAGAATAAAAACACAATAGTTCTTTTATAAGCGAAATTGTAAAGTGGGTAATGCAGGGGTTATACTGGAATATTCCGGTAAATAAAAAAGCCCCGAAGGCGAGAACCTAAGGGGCCGATGTGGAATTAGTTCCACATCGGAGTATCAAAAAGCCCCGAAGGCGAGAACCTAAGGGGCATTATGGAAGGTAAAGCGGGTACACGCCCGCAATAAGATCCATGACCGGAATTTATTATAACATTCAGAAGGAATAAGAATACATGGCCGAAAAACGAGAAAAATTAGTAATAAATATTGATACTTCCCCAGAAGCAATAGAAGCAGCCAAAACGAAACAGGACGCGAGAAAGTTTTTAACAGCCGAGGAAATACTAAATAGCCCCGATATGAGAGAATATGTAACCCATGGCGTGAAGGCGTTGGGAGTAAACAGCCAGGATTTATCAAAAGACATTACAGACTTAGAACACCTTCTGGATGACTCCGTAAAAACCCTTACGGACGCAATTCGAGCCATGTCAAACAACTTTTTAGATACATTGCCAAGCGTTATTGACAATATAGTCCAAGCGCTTTTTGAACCTTATTACTCAATCCTTGAAGAAAAATACCCGGAAGATACACCCGAAACGCTGCAAGAATTATGCACCGGCTTTAACAACTCGATCATAGAAAAGTACGGCATAAATAAAGACTATTGGCCAGGTTACCCGCTGGAAGATATAACCCCGGAAGAACAGGCAGCCTTACCAGCCTTCACAGATCAGACCATAAAAGACCTTTTAGATTATGCAGCTACTCATATTGACGCGATACGGGGAGCCCGTAAAGATGTAAAGGAACCTATACAGGACGAACTATTCAGCCCGACATATACTTTTGGTGTTAATGGCTGGAATTACGCAATAACTAGAGCAAAGTATAACTTACCAGAAATTGTTAAAAATTCCAT
>CAYLLJ010000042.1:1052-5088 GCA_964384725.1 uncultured Oscillospiraceae bacterium
ACACAATTGAAGTAGATTGTAGAACCCCGGATGGATTACCAGTTACAGCCTTCGAGTATAACGTTATGATGACCATTGGAAACATGATAGAAGCCGGTAATACTCTTGTATCACCGCAAACTATCCATAACCAAATGATGAAGCGTACAAGCGGGGGCAGGATATCCAGTAAAATGAAATCCAAAATTAACAATGCAATGTTACGGGCTAATAAAACCCTGACAATGATAAATTATAGCGGACAGGCAGCATGGAAAACAGTAGAGGAAATGCCGGAGGGAGGGCATATAACAGGGGGCGTATTTATTCCCAGCACACCGCACGCAGTTAAGAAAAACGGGGCTATTGAATATTCTTACACAATAGGTATCTTGCCCCCATTTTATGAATATGCCCTAAGAACACACCAACTTTATACAGCAGAAGAAAAATACTTAATTGGTATTGGGGATGTTCTCAGATATACCCCTGAACATATAAACCTCCGAATGTATCTTGAAGAACAAATATTATACCGATCAGGCAGCCCCACAAACAAACCTCTTTTATTTGCGGATATTGCAAAAGAGACAGATAACGAGGACTGCTTGCCGGTAAATGATAGCCCCGCCGAAATAAAAAGGGCTAAAGATAAAATGTATGACTTGCGGGAGGCAGTATTAAGACTTTTGGACTTCTATAAAGCGGATAAAGTAGACTCCCGAGGACGCCGGATAAGTCAAAATGCCCCGTTGATTACAGACTATGAAATACTGTATGAGGGTAAACAGATAATAGGAATAAAGCTTTATCCGGCAGATGGAATAAAGCGCACAAATAAAAAGATAAGAAGGTTAAAGGGCAAATAATGAAATACATTGTTTACCCGTTAAACCCCCGTACTTTTGGCGTCGAAGCCGATGTGGAATTAGTTCCACATCGGAGTATCGTTAAACCCCCGTACTTTTGGCGTCGAACCCCCGTACTTTTGGCGTCGAACCCCCGTACTTTTGGCGTCGATTTACGAGTAAAAAAGGCTTAATACTTAATACTTAACTGGTAAGGGGGCTTTATAACCACGCCCCCTTACCTTCCCTTCTTTTTGCCTATAAAATAAAAAAAAACCAAAAAAGGAGCTTGACTTTGATAACACCTAACGAATTACGCAAACTGCCACAGGCCACAAGAGACCAGCTTAGAGATAGCCTAAAACATCCGGATATCTTCGAAAAATTCCTCTATACTGAAGGCATTATGAAGAATCATTCGAATTTCGCATGCCCTATTTGTGGATCAGGGACCAACACACCATGCGCTGCATTGAAAGATGGCCGGATGACCTGCTTCAGCAGCGCTCATACAGGGCAGAATTCATATGATTTTATTGATTTTATAGGCGAATATAAGAACGTACAAGGTGATTACATTGACAAGCTGGCCACAGCTGCTAACGCTGCTTGTGTTATGCCGGATATGCCTATCGACAATCGGGAATTAAAAAAAGAAGCTGCTAAGCCTGACAATCACGCCAATGATAAAATCCAGGACCACAGCAGCAATCATGATTTTAGCGCATATATTCAATGTTGCACAGCTCAGCCGCTACCAGCTGAGGCTATGGCCTATCTTACCGGCAGAGGTTTTACTTCGGATTTTATAGCTTCATGGCATATCGGGTATGATGCCGGCCGTATCGTGATACCTTATGAGAAAAATAATCCAAAATATTACTGCACAAGATCGATTACAAAGAAAGATTACAGGAAACCAACAGGAACACAAGAGCCGATATTCAACGCTGCCGCGCTGAAGGAACCAGGTATAGTATTTGTAACCGAAGGACAATTTGACGCGCTGGCGGTAGAGGCTTCAGGCTTCAGGGCAATAGCCATAGGCGGCACCAATGGCGGCCGGAAACTGATTGACTACGTTCAGAGTATGAAGCCTGAGCTGAGTTTTGTTATTCTGTTTGATAATGACTCCATAGATGGCAGCGAAGAGAAAGCAAAAGCTACGGAAGGCAAGGCCGGGGAATTGCGTCAGAATCTTGAGGATGCCGGTTATATAGCCTGTATCTATCCTGATTTGCTCCAGATATACAAAGACCCGAACGATTTCTACATGAATGACCCTGACAGCTTTCTTACTGCGTTGGCTATAGCTGTTGAGCGAACGCAGTCATATCCGGATGACGTGAAAGAATCTTATCTTGCAGCCTATTCAGCAGCTGGACGTTTTGCGCAATTTATGGATGATATCAGGGATGCGGCTAAAACAGCAGCTATACCAACGGGCTTTGCAGTGCTTGATCACAACCTTGATGGAGGACTGAGAGCAGGGCTATATGTTTTAGGGGCTATGACGGGCGTAGGGAAGACAGCTTTCGCCCTACAGCTGGCAGATCAGATAGCCACGAAGGGTAATGACGTGATAATAGTCGCGTTGGAAATGAGTAGAAATGAACTCATGGCAAGATCAATTAGCCGAGAAAGCTATTTGAACGATCAGGACAACGGGATTACTGTATTCGGGGTATTGGATGCAACACGTTATAGCAAATATACCGAGGACGAATTCAGTAATTTGTTAGAGGCAGAAGAAAGATATAAGAAATATGCAGATCATATTTTTATCTTTGAGGGTATGGGCAATATTGGAACGACAAATATCAGAGAAAACATAGCCTATCACATCAAAATAACCGGCCGCCGTCCGGTTGTGATTATTGATTATATTCAGCTTCTGGCACCGGCCGAACCCAGGGCGACCGATAAGCAGAACATGGATAAAAATATTTCGGAACTGAAGCGGATTAGTAGGGACTATAGCATTCCCATGATTGGGATCAGCAGCATAAACCGTGCTTCATATGCAAGCAACGGCGATAATGGCGGTGGTAGGGTAAGGCTTGAATCTTTCAAAGAATCAGGAGCTATAGAGTATTCTTCTGACGTTCTAATTGGGTTGAATCATATCAAAGACGCACAAGACGCTGATGCGGATAAGCGATATATGGAGCTGGAAATACTAAAAAACCGAAACGGCCGGTCCGGTGGAATATCTTCATACTGGTATTACTCAAAATATAACTATTACAACGAGAAAATGCAGGGCGAGAACGCTTTTTACAGAACGGCGAGAAAAGAAGCAGTGAAGGCAGCTGGAAAGATACTGTAAAGTGAAACACTCTACGTTGTTCTGGACATTTTAGCGGAACAGTTCATTCGGTACATAGCGGTACACTCTAGTTTGGTAAGTTTGGTAATAATGGTAATAATGGTAAAGATGTGTACCATGGTACACATTTTGCCGCGGATAGTTAGAAGAATGTCACCCATGGGCAACATTTTGCCACGAACAGAAAGACAGGTTCGGCCGCTTTGTTGCCAATTGGCAACATTTCCGGTATGTATCTTGTATTTTGCCCCTTGACTATACATGTACATGCATGTATAATATAAATAAGATAAAAAATAGCTTAGCTACCGGCTTTACGGGCAGAAAAGGCAAATGACATGAAAGAAAATCTGGCAGACTTATTTGAAAAAGCGTATGGCAGCGAAGAGTTAACAGAGAAAGAAGTGACAGCACTGAATCAAGACGTGATTTCTGTTCTTGAAGAACTCGATTCATACAGAGAAACCGGTGTGATGCCCAGGTATCTAAGCGGTCTCATCAGTGATGAACCGCTCAAGGCCGCGTATCTCTTGGCGGCGGGCTTTGCTATGTCATCCAAAGAAGAAGATGTTGCTATAGCCGAAAAAATCGTTGATGATGCGCTTGCCGGTCGTTTTGACCGGCAAGCTCTCGATAAGATGATAGAAGGTGATCTATGAAAAGAGAAAAACCTTTTGGGCGTCCGATGACTGATGAAAAACCGCTCTTGACTTTCCATTGCTTGCTGACGCAGCAGCAAAAAGAGTGGTTACAGAATAAATCACTTGAAACCGGCGTTACGATGAATGAAATCTTAAGAAGAATGCTTGAAAAAGAAATGAATGACGTAATGGCATAACACCGGAGCTGGAAGTTCAGCGCAAACTAAAACCTTAGGTAT
>CAYLLJ010000043.1:0-1583 GCA_964384725.1 uncultured Oscillospiraceae bacterium
TAAAAATCTCTGTGTCTTTTGATGTGTGATATGCAGAATAGACACACCAGTCTCCGTTCATCTCGTTCCCGAGCCGAAATAGCACAGGTTCATCTGAAAGGGCTACTTCACGGGCGTAATTAAACAGATAAGTATCATAATTACCCGCAAGAACATCATAGACCATATTCCCTTTTCCCTCACTTTGTTCTGCAGTCTGCAAAGTAAGCTCTAATAGACGGTCTTCACTCTTTGCATTTTTTAAAGCATCAGCTAAATTGGGATGGTGTGCTTCATTTTCCAGAATGGCTGTATAATAAATAAGAATAGGGAATGTAAAGTCGACTTTTTCTTCTATTTTTTTAAGTTCAGTATAGTCAAGCGGAGCTTTGATTTCAAACATACCCCAATGAAACCGACTGTTTTCTCCAAACAATTCATCATATAGTTCGGCCGTTTTTTCATCCCATCTCCGATTATCTGTTTTTAAAATTTTATAAGCATGTGGTTCCTTCGTTCTTTCAATTATAGTAAGACTTTCTGCGATATCAAGATATTTTTTATCTCTGTATCTTTGATTGCTTTTGAACATGAAAGTAAGAACTTCCTGATCTGAAAGCGGTACATCTACAGAGACATAATAGCATCTGTCATTCTCAATATTTTTTAGCGGTTTCCTTGACCATTCAAGAAAAGGAGCCCACCTGCTTCCGATCTTAATTTTCCCTGCCGATTCTTTTTTATGGTCAGTACGATTGTCCATAAACGCATTGGAATAATTGATATAGCTTTCGATTCCGGATCCTGAGATATTTTGAATTTTCTGCCGGTAAATCTCCACCCGAAGGGTTTCATTTTCCAATACAGCTCTTATATTTGAAAGCTGCATGTCAGCCTGCATATCATTTGGAACTCGAATAGTATAACCATCCACCCTGTTAATAAAAATATTATCTGTTGAATTCTCCGGCTGAAAGACAAATGTGTCATCCTGATTTTCGAGTTCTTCCTCATGTGCATATTGATCCTTGAAAAAAACTGCGGATATAACAAAAAGAACTCCTATAATAATTATGGATATCCTTAACATTCTGCTGTTCATAAATTTCTGCTCCTTGCATCTGTAATACTTCCCCCTGGAACAATATTTTGTAACAAAGTCTTAATGATATCGCTTCAATTAAAACATGGAAAATGACAATCATGTATTATATAATAGTTTAAATGCATCTGATAACTTTGGCTTATTTTTCGGGAAGGTGTTCTTATGAGGAAACGTTTAATTTCTGGGTTAATTATATTATGTCTTATTTTTACCGGAATACACAGCGGCTTGCTGCTCTTTCTTCCGGCTTTCGGAGCAAATGACGAATCATACGCATTGTATTACAATAATCACTTAATTCCACAGCGCGGCCATTACATAAACAGTACCCCTTATCTTCCTGTTTCGCTTATCGGAACCTTTGCAGCCAACCCGGGGGTTTCAGTTGATACTTCGGGTAAAAGGATTGTTATCGACCTTTCAAATCAAAACATCATGATGGCCGATGATACAACAACAAACTTTATTAAGTCTTATGCCGGAAATATATATATTCCTT
>CAYLLJ010000043.1:1594-2207 GCA_964384725.1 uncultured Oscillospiraceae bacterium
AATCGATCAGACGTTATATTTCCCTTTAAATACCATGGAACAATTCTTCAAGCTCAGTTATACCGTCTCCGGTGACGCAATAAAAATGCGTTCTTATTCGGGAACAGATAAAATAGCAAAGATAAATCAAAATAAAGTACAGGCTGTCTCTTCCCTCATTGACGGTGAAGGAGATGTCATGTTTATGAATCTGAACGATACCGTATTTATTACCGGGCAGACAGATAATTATTACAGGATATCAGCCGAAGGCGGCAGCACAGCCTATATTATGAAAGATTTTGTTACAATATCGGATATCGACTTGTCGAAAATAGACTTTTATGCTCCCAAAAAAGCAAAGTTGACCATATTTCTCCAATCCCGCCGTCAGTAAAGCATAAAGGTCTGGATATCTTATCTCCCACATGGTTTGATTTAATCACAAATGGAGATGGCAGCGTCGAAAACAATGGAGACAAGGGCTATACGGATACGGCGCATGCCAACGGATATATGGTATGGGCTACTATAACAAATAATATGTCAACCAAAGGTTCTACTGCGTTTACAACAAAAACATTCAATAATAGCGGTTTATTGAACAAGTCAGCAGCTCAATATATTTTCTATT
>CAYLLJ010000043.1:2327-3832 GCA_964384725.1 uncultured Oscillospiraceae bacterium
GGGTCTCGTGCTTTCTATAGATACTCTGATACCAAGGCCATGGACTAAAGAATATGACAGGGCATCCTTGTCAAAATATGTAGATTATCTTGCAGTTATGACTTACGATGAACACTATTCCGGAAGCCCTGATGCGGGTTCTATTGCATCTTTACCGTGGGTAGAAGAAGCTATAGAAGCGACTTTGAAGGAAGTGCCCCCTTCGAAACTATTGATCGGAATTCCCCTTTACACGAGGATCTGGACTGTAGATGGTACTGGGAAAATCATTTCTAACCCATCCGCAAAAATGCCTGCTGTTCGAAACATAGTTGAAACAAATGGTCTAAAACCTGTTTGGCTTGATAAAGACAAGCAGTATTATGCGGAATACGCCAATGGGGTAAACACGAATAAAATATGGATAGAAGACTCACGTTCCATCTCCAACAGACTGAATCTGATATCTAAGTATAATTTAGCGGGAGCGGCATGCTGGCAGCTTGGACAGGCGGAGGAAGATATCTGGGAGGTTTTTGACGGCATGCTTAAGAAAGGCAAGCCAATGAGTAATTATCAAGATCCATATTGAGATAGAAAAGGTAATGGAACAAAAATAGTCGTAATTTAGGACTAATCATTTAAAGCTTTGCTTATTTTGACTACCTTGCTATTCTCTTATATATAACGTAAGAATATACGGCTGTAACGATTGCCGGGAGAAGCAGCCCAACCATTAACATCACGAACATGACTATGCCATCGGTAAATACTGCCCCGATCAATGCGATAAGCCCTCCTGCCGCCATTAATATTGCGCCCAGCCTGTGGGTTCTTATCCACACCTCTTCATTGGCCAATGTCCATGGATATTTAAACCCCACGAAATAATTGTGTTTCACATTTCGCATGCTGAGTCCTATTATAATAAACAAAATCGCTGCGGCAGCTGTGATCCATTTTCCTATTTGTACAGGATATCCGAAAGATGCTGCTATCGTCATTGCAAATATCAGAACAAAAAAAAGATGCAGTGCATATCGAATAATCAGATATGCATTGCTGAAATTCAAATAATTATCACGCCTTGGATCAATCTTTGGAAGCACAATAAATAAAATGTACATTCCGACATTCAATAACGGCAAGAAAAAGGTACCAAACAGCTTTGAACCGTAATCATCCGCTTCACCATACACATTCCAATGAATAGGAACTTGTTCAGGCAGATGGGGATATAACACGGCTCCTATGATGAATGGCATAATTAATATCAGCAATAAAGGTCCTTCTCTTTTTATCTTATAATTCATTGGTCTTTAACCTCATCATTATATAGTTTTTCATCTGCATCAGAAAAAGCAGCTAAAATAACATCTAAATCATGACTTTTCAAAAAGTCTTGAATATTGCTGACTGCGATATGCGCTGCCTCTTCCTTTGGATAGCCATATACCCCTGTTGAAATGGCAGGAAATGCAATAGATTTTATACTGTGTTTCAGTGCAAGCGCTAAGCTATTTTTA
>CAYLLJ010000043.1:3842-4635 GCA_964384725.1 uncultured Oscillospiraceae bacterium
CGTTCAAAGTCCTGCATTCCTCCAGCAATTCTCTGCCTGCCGCTCTGTGAATGGCACCGTCAACACCGCCTCCTCCTAAAAGTGTCTCATTTGCCGCGTTGACTATTGCATCTACATCAAGTTTAGTAATATCTCCCTTTACAACATGTATCCCCATGATAATACCCTCTTTCTGCATTATTTTAATATAACCACCGTTACTCCCTGATTTCCGTCGATTCTTCTCTGGTAATCAGAAAGTGAACTGCATATGCTAAGAAGTTCTTTCTTTTTATCAAACCAATGTTCACCGCCGCAAAATGATTTGACAATTCCGCTCAAGCTGGGTTCTCTCAGTTTGCTTCTCACTGCTGCCTTGATCCCTCCTCCTATCCCGGAGGAACCGTATCCATGCACAAGTATAACAGCTTTATACCCTTGTTTTTTACAGGTTCCAAGCTGATTTATCATATTGTTTACGGCAACATCCACTATGGGACTGCCATATTCCAGATTCACTTCTTTTACCTTCGACATCTTACTTGCTCCGTTTAGATAAGGTTTCGAACATTTAAATTCCGGCTTTTATATTATTATAACAATTATTTCTTACCTCTACAACAGGCTGCAATGTTTTTCATTTTGGCGTCTTATGTTTTTCTATTTGGTATCTTATGTCTTTTCATGCACGATATTTTTATCGGCAAAGTAACACATACATTTCATTATGAATATACTGACCTTGAAAAGAAATAATGTAAGACCGGTTAAAGGAGGGAAATATATGAGTTGTTTCGGTGGCAACATATCGCCG
>CAYLLJ010000044.1:0-4561 GCA_964384725.1 uncultured Oscillospiraceae bacterium
CGCATGTCCCCGGAAATAAAGTGCGTGCATCATATAACTACGCGCAGCATATTGAGGAAAGACGGGGGATGATGCAGTGGTACGCCGACCATTTGAACGACCTTGAAAAAAAGTACGCTCTTTCGATCGCGCCGCCTCTCCATGAGTGTAAGACAGCGTAGAAAGAAAAGAATAGGCAGGCGACTAGACTACTTGCTTACCTCTACCTTGCCAGCTGGCGCAGGATTCATGGATTGGCAAAAGAAAATTTTTGAGCCAAGCATATAAATCGCGAATCATACAAAAATGAATCGATATTTATTGAAAATTCTTGTGGCAAACAGACAGAAGAGTCTATCTGCAGATGTTTTGATGAATTATAATAATGGTCTATAAACATAAGATCTATTATCACATGGTAAGCACAATAACAGATCTTAAAATAACAATGCTATGTCTTTTTAAAATATTTATCATATTATAAAAAGTTATTCGTAAAAGTATAATATATAAGAATCTTATTGACATTCAATCTCTGCAATATTGTAAAATCTAGATAAATGTACTTTCCCTTTTCTTCAATATACTCCATCTTGGCAGATATTTGATTCATGACGGTTTTATAGTATGAATCCCCTTCAAGCATGTTTTTTACAATTTTTATAAAAAAATATCGCATGCACTTGTTTAAATCTATTTGATTTTTTTATAATAGCTGTATAAGAAACAATCGGAGGCAGACATTATGAAAAAACAGAAAAAAGCACCCAAGGTTTCAAACGCGGAATATATTAGCGAGACTATAATCAAAAACGCAACTCCTGAGAATAAGCCTTACTTCATAAAGGACATCACCCCGGGCCTTTATCTTAAGGTCAACCCTTCAGGAACGAAAGTCTGGGTCTTCAGAATGCGTTTTAAGGAACGTCCCAGGCATCAGGTTAAGATAGGGAGTTACACTTGCGGTCTTTCGATAGATCAGGCTCGCGAAGCAGCTGTACAGATTGCGGGTTTCATAAGCCATGGTACGCGAGTTAAGGCAAAAACTATGCTCACTCTCGATGATTTCAGGATTCTTAACCCGTCGGGCTTGCCTCCCGCGTGCACCTTCTCTGAGTTGTACTCCGATTGGTATGGGCGCATCGCATCCAAGAAATTTTCCCCAAGGTATTTGGGTCGGGTTGACAATCAGATCAAAAATCATGTCCTGCCAGAAATTGGTAATATGGACGTTGACTCAATAAACCCGTTTATTTTAAACGGAGCACTAAATAAAATGCGAAATGCGGGGAAGATTGAGACAGCACACCGTTTGCTCTCACTCTGTGGCAGGATTTTCAGATACGGGATCAGTATCGGAAGGACAGAAACAAACCCCGCTGAATCACTGAAGGGCAGTCTCCCTCCTGTAAAATCAAGAAATATGCCCTCAATTAATGCTTCAGATAGCCTGAAAATTGGGGAGCTCATCTATAAAGCTAGACATAAGGAGGGTGTTCAGTACCTGATGCTGCTTATGCAGGCCTACACTTTCGTTCGCCGAACCGAGCTGCGTTTGGCTGAGTGGAGCGAGATAGACATGGATAGTAAAATGTGGAGAATACCGGCCAATAAGATGAAAAACGGAAAGGCTCACCTCGTGCCCCTTTCAGATCAGGCTATTGCATTACTCAAAAAGCTGCCAATAAAAGGGGATAAGGGAAATATCTTTCTCTCCGAAATGTATAAAAATAAGGTGAAGCCGGTAAATGAAAACGCAGTTCTTATTGCAATCAAGTCTCTAGGGTTTCAAACAGGAGAGATGAGTACCCACGGCTTCAGGTCCATTGCCTCAACAATACTCAACGAGTCCGGACAGTTTAAAAGCGACGCTATCGAGAGACAGCTCTCGCATGTCCCCGGAAATAAAGTACGTGCAGCTTACAATTATGCCGAATACATTGAAGAAAGAAAAACTATGATGCAGTGGTACGCAAATAAGCTTGACGAGTTTGAAAGAGCGTATGCAAAGAGTCTTGCAGCAAAACAGGGATTGAGAATCGCCAGCCCAGCAGACGACGAAGCATTACAAGAGGGAACGATCCAATATCTTAACAATTCCAATAAAATCCATGATGCTGGGAATAAGGCTGTTGATTCTCACGTGGTCTCATATATGTAACATGTCTCATGTCATTTTCCTGTAGGGTCTCCGTTATGTATGGAGGTATTCCGGATCATTGCGGGCATCTCAGAAAATACTGGATATACGATATACACAGGCTAAAAAATTAATACTACATCCCGAAAGAACTTCCCTTCTCCCCTTTCACAATAGGACCAAACAAAAGGAATTAAAGGTATTATTTATTCCAGAGAGAGACGCAGGACATTAACAGTCTACGGCTAGGCTTTCTGATATTTTTCATGTCCTGATCCTTCTACAGCCTCTTAAAAATATATTTATGCTAATATCGCAATTTATGTTAGCGCAAAAGTAACCCTGTATAGGGTAGGAGTAGTCACTCTTACTGGTTGTTTAAAATTCTGGCGCATATCCAAGCCGAATACTTTTCGAAGAATATCATCACATATGCTATTGCAATTGACCAACAATATTTTTTAAGAATATAATTTCCCTTTACTGACGTTATAATGTGATTGTTAATAAACAACAAGCTTCCCAAGATTGCTCAATATTTGTCAGATAGATTGCTGAAGTTCGAAAACATTGCTGGGGTTGTTCTATGATATTTCCTGTTCAATAAAGGGTAGGAATCGAAGGCAGGAAATGGTTTGTCAAGCATAGAAATGGCATGGAAGGTGTGGAGTTTATGGCAGTAAAGAAAAGCGAGTTATACAGTTCTTTATGGGCAAGCTGCGATTCATTAAGAGGCGGCATGGATGCCTCCCAATACAAGGATTATATTTTGACTCTTTTGTTTGTGAAGTATGTTTCGGATAAGTATAAAGGTGTTGCTTTCGGTGATATAGACGTTCCCGAAGGCGGAAGTTTCAGCGATATGCTCGCGATGATTGGAAAAAAGAACATCGGCGAGGAAATGGACAAGGTTATTGCGAAACTAGCCGAAGCAAACAACCTCAGGGGCGTTATTGACAACGCACACTTTAACGATGAGGACAAGCTTGGCAAGGGCAAGGAAATGGTAGACAAGCTCAGCGAACTGCTCTGCATATTCCGTGACCAAATGCCAGATTTCAGTCGTAACCATGCAGATGGAGATGACATCATTGGTGATGCCTACGAATATCTTATGCGGAACTTCGCTACTGAGAGCGGGAAGAGCAAGGGACAATTTTATACTCCCGCAGAAGTGTCTCGTATCCTTGCGAAAGTCGTTGGAATCGAGCATGCAAAAGCTGGCGACACAACTCTGTATGATCCCGCTTGTGGTTCCGGCTCTCTTTTGATTAGGGCAGCCGAAGCTGCTCCTGTTGATGTGGCCATATACGGACAAGAAAAAGAAGTTACAACCGCGGGTCTTGCTCGCATGAATCTTGTTCTGCACAATAGAGCGACCGCAGAAATTAAAGGCGGTTACAGCACGTTCTCCGATCCCCAGTATAAAAATCCCAACGATGATGATGCATTAAGACAGTTTGACTATGCTGTCGTCAATCCTCCTTTCTCTGATAAAAACTGGACACACGGACTGAAAGAGTATGGGCGCTTTGATGGCTACGGTGACCGTCCGCCGCAAAAAAACGGTGATTTTGCGTGGCTGCTGCACATCGTCAAGTCTCTTAAAAGGAATGGGAAAGCCGCGGTCATTCTACCTCACGGAGTGCTGTTTCGCGGAAATTCAGAGGCAACTATACGGCAATCACTTATTGACAGAGGCTTGATAAAAGGAATAATAGGATTGCCCGCAAATCTATTCTACGGGACAGGAATACCGGCCTGCATAATCATCATCGATAAAGAGAATACCGATGAGAGAGACGGAATTTTTATGATTAACGCAAGCGAGGACTACATCAAGGACGGCAACAAGAATCGTCTGCGCGAGCGGGATGTTTATAAAATTACTACGGTTTTTAATCAACAGATTGAACTCTCGAGATACTCCCGTTTTGTACCGTATGACGAGATAAAAAACAAGAACGCGTATAACCTCAACATTCCTCGATACATAGACAGTGGAGCATCTGAAGACCTGCAAAATATTGATGGTCATTTAAATGGTGGCATACCAAATACAGATGTTGAAAGCTTATCGCTCTACTGGGACACATTTCCCAATCTGAAAACTGCATTGTTCAAGCCTCACCGCAAGGGTTTTTATTCTCTTTCTGTTGATAATGACGTAATTCGGGACACTGTCTATGATGATAAAGACTTTTCCGCATACGCAAACAAAGTAGAAGAAGCCTTTGAAAGCTGGAAGGCCTCCGTTGACAGTAAACTCCGTGCGATAGAAGACACCACAAAACCGAAACAGTTGATCGCAGAGATAGCAGAGGAGATACTTAAGGAATACGAACCCGTTACTCTTGTTGATAAGTATGACGCTTACGAGGTATTGATGTCCTACTGGAATGAAGTTATGTCCGATGATGTCTATATTCTTGTTCAGGATGG
>CAYLLJ010000045.1:0-1711 GCA_964384725.1 uncultured Oscillospiraceae bacterium
CCTGATTCCCTCTGTAATCTCTTCCGGCAGAAGCGCTCTGGCAACAAGCTTCAGTTCCTGCTCTTCCTTATCAATTCTCCGCAAATGCGCATAATCGCCATCAATCATCTCAACAATATATTCTTTTGGTTCCATGGTTTTTCATCCTTTCTTCGTCTGCTATACCAGCAGGATGTCCGTTATATTTTTTTGAAACGATTCCCTGGTCTGATACACATCCATCCTGTGGCAGTCACTGCTTCTATCCTTAAAAGCAGGGAACAGGAAGCCGCATTCCGGAGCGCCCGGCTCATAATTCCCACTTACTGGGCAAACGGCACCTATCAAAAATGAATATACTTCCTCGGATTCCCACTGGCTTTCCCCATCGCTTCCCTTTAACGGAACATCATAATTTCCATAAAAGAAATAGACTGCATATGGCTCTGCAGCCTTATATTTTTCTCCAAAGGCTTCATAAAACACATCCAGCAGCGCATCATTCTTCAATTCACATTCTTTAAAGGCCATAAGAAGCGTCCACATACTTCCCGGCTTTTCATCTTCCGGTCGAAACGCCACCTCTTTCAGCTGTACGTTAGTTTCTGAAAAAGGAATTGCCTTGGCAATATCAAGATTAATCTGCTGGTCTTTTACCGACAGCTTCTGGAAATGCTGATTAAAGGTTCCGTCTATATACCCCTCTTCGTCAAAATACGCGCCGGCAATCCGGCTGAAGCAATTCCGCTTCAAAGTCATGCGCCGCGTCAGCTCCAGCATATCTTCTCGGTTTATATTTCCCATGTATTCCATACTCCTTTAAAATAGCCTTGATTATTTGCAATCTGGTACAATTATTAGCAAGTTTTTAATCATAACGCTGCTTCATTTCCTCGATTTTTGAAAGCGGCAGCTGCGTCTTCTTCGCAACCGCTTCTGTTGACCAGCCCTGGTTTAGAAAACGTCTCGCCACACAATCCAGCGACTCGCCAACTTCAATAATATGCTTGTCCGGATCATAAATTCGTATGATGCGCTGTCCCCAGTCATGCTCCATCAACTCGTTGACATAACGTATTTCAAAGCTGCTGTTCTGCAGCTTTTTCAGAAACCCATCCATGTCATTTTCTTCAAAATAAAGTTCCGCATCACAGCCGCCCAGATGCACTTCTCTTCCGACAAATGATTCCGAATAACTCCTGATAGAATCGTTTAGACTTCTCCATATCCTTAACTGTAATCAATATATTTTTCAATCTCATCTAAATCACACCACCTTCCATATGAGTATATTCATGCCGGATCATCTGTAAGTCTGCACCTCGGACACCAACACTGCGGATTGGTTTGCTCCAGTTATAGTTTTCCTTAAATATCTGATAAGCATATGCAGCTATCTCTCCGGTGATGTTCGTTGCATGGTCAATCTTTTTCTGACGGGTAAAAGAGAATAACTCATTATCCCTGACACTTATCTCAACCACTCTGCACCGGAATCCATTCTCACGAAGTCTTGCTGCAACACTCTCAGCCAAAATGTAAAGAACAATCTTTACATCCTCATCGCATACTAAATCCTTTGGTGTCGTTGTGCTGTTTCCCACCGATTTGATTGGAGCGTGGGTATTCTCCAGCTTGACCGGTGAATCATCATAGCCATTAGCAAACGACCATAAGATACTGCCCATCTTTCCAAGGTGACTGTTAAGCACATCTTCATCTGCCCTTGCAA
>CAYLLJ010000045.1:1721-3275 GCA_964384725.1 uncultured Oscillospiraceae bacterium
CCAGAAAATTTCTTTTGGCGTTCCGCATCGCACTATGGTTTTGATACCAAATAATGCAAGCTTTCTGTTCGTACTTTTGCCAACGTATAGAAGATCTGCCACCGGAAGTGACCATGCCTTCTGCTTAAACTCACTCTTATACATAGTTGTGATTGCATCAGGCTTCTTATAATCAGAACCAAGCTTTGCAAATATCTTATTGAAAGAAACACCAACACTTACTGTGATACCAAGCTCTGACTTCATTCTCCTGCTGATTTCCTGTGCAATGAGCAATCCATCCCCTTTAAGGGAGCTGCTCCCTGTCACATCAAGCCAGCACTCATCAATTCCATATGGCTCCTGCCTGTCCGTATATTCTACATATATCTCATGTGCCATTCTTGAGAATCGAAGATATAAGTCCATTCTTGGTGAAACAAACGTTATGTCAGGACAGACCTGCTTTGCCTGCCAGAGTGCCATTCCTGTTTTCACACCGTACTTCTTGGCAATATAGTCGGCTGTTAAGACAATCCCATGTCTTGCCTCCGGGTCACCGCCTACTGCCAGTGGCTTTCCTGCAAGCTCCGGATGATGCAGATGCTCAATCGAGGCATAACAACAGTTGATATCTGAATGAAGTATTACCCTGTCTCCCATCTTCATCACCTCCTGCATTTAATCTGTCACTACCATAACCTTTAGTCCAAGTATATGAGTAATGTTTCTTACAGGGCATAGTATAACCCCAAGAATAATCGACTGTCAACCGACACATGTGTCCTTTTTCTCATTATATTGGATTTTTAACTTGAATAATTGGCACTATTGCTATATACTATGGAGTGAAAAGAGACATTTGAAATCAACAAAATGAAAGAAAAGAGGCGTATGTATGTACTCAATCGGAGAAATCATTTCAACATATAGAAAAAAGAAAGGCTTGCTCCAACAGGATCTCGCTGATGAACTGGCAAAGGAAGGCATTACTATTTCCTATAAAGCCATATCCAACTGGGAGAGAAATCTTGCTGAACCAAGCGTTACCATATTTTACAAAGTATGTAGAATCCTTGGTATTACTAACATGTATGAAGCATATTTTGGAGTAAATCCTGCCGATCCTTTCTCATCACTTACTGATGAAGGCAGGGAAAAAGCTATGGATTATATTAATCTGCTCCATGCATCCGGAATGTATGAAAAGCAGACTGCTAAGATAATTCCATTCCGTAGCATTGATATTTTTGAAAATGCCGTATCAGCCGGAACCGGTAACTTCCTTGTAGACGGACCGAAGGAGACTGTACACATAGATGAATCTATCCTGCCAGAAGATACTACTTTCGGTGTCCGTATTAGTGGTGACAGTATGGAACCTGAATTCCATGATGGTCAGATTGCATGGGTATTACAACAGGAATCTGTTGCTAATGGAGAAATCGGCATCTTCGCTCTTAACGGAGAAGCCTATATTAAGAAATTACAAAACGATAAAGACGGAATTTTCCTTATCTCGCTTAATGAAAAGTATGCACCTATCAAGGTTAGTGAAAATGACCGCTTAGACAT
>CAYLLJ010000045.1:3300-4297 GCA_964384725.1 uncultured Oscillospiraceae bacterium
CTTCTGCTATTACAGGACATTGCCGATAAAATTGCAAGTCCTTTTTATTGGACACATTATTTTGCATAATTGACAATAAGAAAATATCTATAGAACTGAAAGAAGGGATTCTTATGGCGGTTACCAATAATATCAGAGAAATCCGGGAGAAGCGTGGCATTTACCAGGATGACCTTGCCGCTGCTATCGGATACAGCACAAAAACTGTCGGCAGGATAGAACGTGGGGACAGTACCCCATCTGCCGAATTTATGCTGCGAATATCAAAGTACTTTAATATGCTGGTGGAAGATGTATTCCATGTGGAAGATTGAGTCGGAGCAGCAATCCGGCTCTCCTTCTATTTTAGACAGCTTTTCATATCCTTATCAACAACAACAATAAAATGCCACACAGTTATTAACAACCATGTGACATTTATACTCTTAATACAATTTAGCACCTGCTGGGATTGCATCATCTAACATTACCAAATTCAGTTTTTCTTCTCCATTTACATTGTGAATTGCAGAAAGAAGCATACCACATGAATCTATTCCCATCATAGAACGTGGTGGAAGATTTACGATTGCAAGTAAAGTTTTACCTACAAGTTCCTCCGGCTCATAAAATGCATGTACTCCTGAAAGAATAGTCCTTTCATTCTCTGTACCATCATCAAGTGTAAATCTAAGAAGTTTCTTACTCTTAGGTACTGCCTCACAATTTTTTACCTTTACAACACGGAAGTCTGACTTTGAGAATGTATCAAAATCAACCTGCTCCTCAAATAAAGGCTCTATTTCAATACCTGTACTATTTTCAACAACTGCTGCCACTTCTTCTGTTACTACTTCATTGTTATCCATTTGATTGTAACTCCTTTGCATTAATTTCTCATCATAATATGTAATGTCGGTTGAAGCTGCATTACTATTAGCTAGTATACCATAAACATACTTTTACTTTGGCTTAAAGAAATCTCAGAAATCTATTTTCTTTTATGTAGCTCTAATTC
>CAYLLJ010000046.1:0-4058 GCA_964384725.1 uncultured Oscillospiraceae bacterium
TTGCTGTACTCCTTGCCATATGAATACTCCTTTCAGTGTTGTACACAGTACACATACAAAGCGGTAATACTAACGCTTTGCTATTAGTTTCTAAGGATTACAATTAGAATGTAACATCGAAGGAGTTAAATGTCAAGGATAATTATTATTAGTTAAGAATTATCTTTACAAATTAATGAATGCGTGCTATTCTTCTTTATGGGGAGATGATCATATGCCAAAACAAAACAATGATGAAATAAAAGGTGCCCTAAAAAAAAGCAAAGATGACATACTAAATGCAGCTAGACAATCATCTGATTTGATTCGAGAAACTAAAGAATCAAGGCATGCAATAGCAGAAAGATTACGTGCAGTACGAATGCAACACGGATACTCTCAGAAAGAAATTGCTGATCTTGCAGATATAAACCCAACAACATACTCAGGATATGAGAACAAAATAAGTCTACCGCATATAAACATCTTAATTAGGCTTGCAGATGCATATCAAATATCTCTCGATTACCTTGTGGGTAGATCAGAAAAATATACTCAATCAAGCGAGAAAACTGACGATTTAGCAAAACGCCTAGCTGCGATCGAAGAAGAGATTAAGTCAATAAAAGAGAATAAATAACATAGGCCGCACCAACATTGTTATTGGTGCGGCCTTATTCTTTAACTGGATATGGAGAATGGGGGAACGGTCGCTCGCCGCTGGGCAGGGGTTCTTGCCACGGGGGACGGCAAGCACCCGCCCAGTGAGTATAGCGACTGGGAGCGTTGTCAACGTGTACGGGTTGTATTTTCGGCGGGACAGGCACCGCCGAAAATCTCCACCCCGCACCGCGCCCGTTGACAAGAGGGGTGCATATATTACCTTATACTACGATGGCAAATAACTGTAACAATAATTCTATTTGAGGAATATTATCTCTATTCCGAGGATTAAACTAATAAGTCAATATTCTTTGAGATAAGATTCTTTCTTTATTCGATACTCATCATCATTTATTAGACCCAAATCATAAGCCTTATTTAAATCCGTTAATTTATCAAATAAAGAACCTTTTTCAGGATACTGGTGAACCACTTGTACAGGTAAAGGTGATAGTCTATCTGTAATTAGTAATGAAACGACCAAAGCTATTAAAAAGAAAAATAAACCAAAGAAAAGAAATCCAACAAAACTGTATCCCTTCTTTGCTGCTATATATGCAGGGATTTGAGCAAGTGATAACTTAATGATAAGTACTACAAGAAGTATAAAGAACCAAAAACGTCCTATTATATCTAGGTTTCTAAAAATATCGATTATATTATTCATTAAAAACATACTCCACCTTATACATTCTCAGTTATTATGTATACCAATATCTTCAAGTAAATGTTATCATCTTATATGATTTCAATCAATACAAATCATAGAAAATACAGGCAGATTATTACTCTGCCTGTATTTTGCTTATCTTGTAATGGTGGGCTTGTTCTAACACTGTTCTAACAATTTTCCGTATATTCGATCAAAATCGAAGGTTTAGACCGTACAAGGGATAAATGCATTTTGTGTATCGACGTGCGCTCAATGCCTAGAAAATACAAGGGATTTGCCGTGACAAGACGTGACCAGAAATGAGCCGTTAAAACATAATCCCTAGCAATGGCATTCAAGAGGTCAGCGGTTCGATCCCGCTTATCTCCACCAAACGTATGAAACTCGTTTCTATAAGGAAACGAGTTTCTTGCTATAAGATGCACCGGGGGACGGTTCCCCTGTGTTCTAAAATGTTGACAATACTCCCTAATCCGTGCTAATTTTGATTGTGGCATATAACATATGCCATCTATAAGTCTCTCGATACGACAGAATGCAATACTGACGAGTTTCAGGGGAGTAAGTTTGGAATAGCGCACAAGAGAGCCGTCCCCTTATGATAATTTTGAAAGGTAGAAGTTCAAATGGAATTTAGAAGCAGAGATGAAATCAATGAAGAATATAAGTGGGACTTAAGCCGGATTTTTAAAAGTTTAGAGGATTGGGATAAAGCTTACGCTGAGGCAAAAAAGACTGCCGCTGCGGTAGAAGATGTCGCCGGCACTCTCAGCCAATCAGCTGAGAGCATGAAAACGGGATTAGATCAAATTTTTACCGCTTTACGGAAGGTGGAGCTTGTTTATACCTATGCTTCGCTCCTTAAAAGCGGTGACAACGGCGACAGCAAGTATCAGGAAATGTCCGAAAGGGCCACGAACCTTTATGTAGCACTTAATACCTCCATTGCTTTTGTTGAACCTGAAATTCTAGCCGTTCCTGAGAGGAAGCTCAAGGATTACCTTGAAAGTGATGTGCTCAAAGGTTATCGCCATATTATCGAAAATATTGATCGTTCGAGAACCCATACACTCGACGAAAAAGGCGAAATAATGCTGGCTAAGCTGGGCGATGTGGCACAAACTCCCGATAAATGCTTTACAATGCTTGAGAGCGTTGATATGCAGTTTCCGAACATTAAAGACGAAAACGGAAATGAGCAACAGTTGACCCACGGCAATTTTGCCGTTTTCCGTGAAAGCTCCTCCGCAGACGTCCGCCGAGAGTCATTTGAGAAATATTTCGGCGAGTTTAAGAAATATATCAATACTTGGGCAGCGATGTATGCCGGCAGTGTAAAAATGGACTGCTATTATGCCGATGTCCGCAGCTTTGCCAGTGCCTGCGAGCGCTCTCTGTTCATGGGCAATGTACCCGTTTCTGTGTATGACAGCCTTGTTGAGTCCGTCCACGGCAGCCTGCCCATCATGGAGCGTTATCTTAAGCTACGGAAAAAACTCCTCGGCCTTGACGAGCTTAATATGTATGATCTTTACTGTCCCATAGTCGACGATATCAAGTGGGAGATGAGCCTTGAAGAAGCTAAGGTGCTCGTCAAGAAGGCTACTGCACCTCTCGGAGAGAATTATGTTAAGTTGCTTGACCGAGCCTTTGATGAGCGCTGGATGGATATTTACGAAAACAAAGGTAAAACGACAGGCGCCTTCTCGTGCGGCGTTTATGGCGTTCATCCCTATGTCCTGCTTAACTTTTCAAACCGTCTTGACGACGCCTTCACAATGGCACATGAGCTTGGTCATTCGATGCATTCCTTCCTGTCTGACGAAAATCAGGACTATGCGAACCACGACTACAGCATCATGGTGGCCGAGGTTGCCTCCACTGTAAACGAAGTTTTGCTGACGAAGTATCTGTTGAAAAGCGAAACTGATAAAAAACGCCGTGCCTTTGTCCTGAATCACTTTCTTGAAGGATTCCGCACCACGGTGTTCCGCCAGACGTTGTTTGCCGAGTTTGAGCGCGAGGCGCATGATATGTATCAGCGTGGAAATGCGCTGACAGCTGAGACCCTTTCGAAGGCGTATCACAGACTGAATGAGAGATACTATGTTGGTGCAAAGATCAATGATTTGCAGGATTGCGAGTGGGCACGTATACCCCACTTCTATAATGCGTTCTATGTCTATCAGTACGCAACGGGATTCTGTTCCGCAGTTGCCATTGCTGATTATATTTTGAAAACGGGTGATGCAAGTAAATATCTTAAATTCCTGACAACAGGTGGGAGTATGTATCCGTTGGATGAGCTTAAAGCTGCAGGTATTGACTTAACCATGCCTGATACAGTTGAAAATGCTATCAGAGTTTTCGGAGAAAGCCTCGATGAATTTGAAAAGCTGATGTGCGAATAAAAAGCCAAGGGGACGGTTTATGGTGCGCCCCTGATGGTGTTCTGGATTTAGTATAATCTCGTTAGGTAGTAAACCGGATGATATGGGAGAGCACTTGAATGGCATTCAAGAGGTCAGGAGCTCGATCCTCCTTATCTCCACCAAAAAACCATGAGAAATTAAGGATTTCTCATGGTTTTTGTTGTATGAGGATTGTAATTTAGCTTTCAACCATTTCCCATTCTTTGTCACAACAAAACGAATATAGACATTATGAACAAAAAGGTGTACAATATTCCCACAATTAAGTGCGCAATCACCAATAAATGTATTAAAAGTGCTAAAATCCCTTA
>CAYLLJ010000047.1:0-2998 GCA_964384725.1 uncultured Oscillospiraceae bacterium
TTTCCTTTCTGATGAGCTGATCCCCTATAAACATCTTGCTGTCGATGGTTTCATTCAATTCGGGCTGGATCGTCGTGTAATCCTCCGCCTTTGTATTCGTATAACTCAGATCATAGGCGACAAACAGATTGAGACTGATGTTTTCGTTATCTGCAAGGCCTGATTCCTCCCAATTATATACGTAGCTTCGCAGCACTTTCTGCCTGTGGCAAAGCCGATGCCGACCTGGGTGTATTCTTTTGGTATCATAATATCCCTCCTAATTCTTACTGGCTGTTCAATCATCTCTTTTCTATTAAATCTTGAGTTTGTCGGATTGTCCGGCTTCGCCGGAGGCCGGCTCAGCCGTTCAGGATAAATAAAAAAGCCACGGTAATCACCGCAGCATTAGATTCAGATAAAATATCTGACACCAAAAACGCCTGTGCACGACAGCGCGCCGCTTTCTTTTCTAATGCTTACGAGATTAGCTGACGGATTCGGACAGAAAAGAATGCCCTACGCGAAATTTTCGCGATTCACCCCAATAATTTGGTTCTCCCGTTCCATTGCTGGATTCAGCTTCCTTATTTGGTTAGTTTGTATAATACCACAATAACCGATATGTTTCAAGAAAAGTTTTTGTCTTTTATTGACATTCTTCGGCAGACTTAAATGAAAAAGTAAATGCATTTTTTGATTTCTAAATTGCAGTTACTCCTGCAGTATTTTTTTTGATATACTTTACCTGTTTAATAATTTCATACATGCTGCTTCATCTGGCACTGATTCGTAACGGAGGTAAAAATATGTCAAAGAATCATACTGCCAGACACCTTACCCTTGAAGAGAGGGAAATTATCGCCCAGTCTCTTATGGAAGGGATGAACTTCAAAGAAATCGCGGCCCGGCTTTCAAGACATCCCTCCACTGTTGCCCGTGAGGTGGCACGCCATAAGGAATCTGTAAAAAGACGTGTCGGTTTTAACAACAGATTGAATCATGTCTGCGCCCACATAAAGGACTGTTCGAAAAAACATCTGTGCAGGTCCTGCACCAGCCCCAAATACTGCAAGAACTGCATCCAGCGGGACTGCACATCTTTTTGCAAAAAGTTTAAGGACATATCCTGCCCTAAGGTTTCAAAGCCCCCCCATGTCTGCAATTCCTGCAACCGGAAGACAAGCTGCACGTTCGAGAAATTCTATTACCGGGCTTCTCCGGCCCATAAGTCGTATCTCTCGGATTTGAAGGATTCCAGACAGGGCATCAGCCTGGAACCCTGGGAGCTCGATGAACTGGACAGGCTTGTCTCCCCTCTGATCCTGCAGGGGCAGTCGGTCGCCCACATCTATGCCAGCCATGCCCAGGAAATCCCCTGTTCCATCAGAACGCTCTACGAGTACATAACCCAGAGGCTTCTTTCTGTCACAGACCTGGATCTGAGAAGGAAAGTGACCTACAGGAAACGCAGGAAAGCTTCCAATGTCTCTTACAATTACCGGTGCCGCCAGGGGCGCGCTTATGAGGATTTCATACGTTTCACAGGCGAAAACCCCGACGCCAATATTGCTGAAATGGATACGGTAGAGGGCAAGAAAGGCGATGAAAAGGTTCTCCTGACCATGTATCTGCGCTCTTTCCGCTTCATGCTGGCTTTCCTTATGGACAACCAGGATATGGAAAACGTCCTGCGGCATTTCCACTGGCTGGAAGATATCCTGGGTCTTGATCTGTTCCGGGATCTCTTTCCCATCATTCTTACCGACAACGGCTCCGAATTCAAGGATCCCGTCTCCCTGGAGGAGCCACTTGACACTTATGACGGTCTCCCGCGAACCAGAATCTTCTACTGCGACCCGGGAAAGGCCTACCAGAAGGGCGGGATCGAGAAGAACCATGAACTGATCCGCTATGTCATCCCAAAGGGAACCTCCCTTGAAAACTTTACCCACGCTGATATCACCCTGCTCATAAACCACATCAACTCCTATTCCAGAAACGAGCGCGCCCCCTTTACACCTTTTGACCTCATGGAAAAAGCTTATCCGGATCTGGTAAAAAAGCTGGGGCTTAAGAGGATTCATCCGGATGACATCCTCTTAAGCCCCCAGCTTTTAAAAAAAGATAAGATTTAACTGTAACTTTTCTAGGGCCGGACGAAGCAGCAGATCCCAGGCCGGCCAGTTGCACTTAGTTTCGCACACTCCCTGCAACCGGTCTTTTTGGTATGCTTTCTTTTCGCCCAAAACTTATCTTTCATGCCTAAATCATACCACTTTGCCGCCGTTCCTACAAGGAAATTGCAATTGTTTCCGCACTGAATGTGCATTTACCAATGCATATTTTATTTTTTAGCTTTTATTGCACTTACTTTTTCATTCAACCCATTCAACATTCATTCAACATGCCTTAAATGTGTGTTAAATGGTCTTAAATGGCTCTTAAATGGCCTTAAATGGTTTCCTTATTGGAGCCCGGCAGCCCGGCTTTTTACGGTCCGGCAATTTTATGGCGGACCTTTGCCGTCTGCCGGTCCGCTGACGCAATTTCCGCTGCATTTTTTCGCAATTGCTAAAACTTCTTTTCTATTATATGATAAAAGCATCGGAACCGCATCATTTTACCGCTTCAAGGAGTAAAGAAATATGGCAAACGGCAGAAATGCTCTTTCCGACCTGTCCATCGATGAATTGATCCCGATCCTGGACAGCATCAGCGACGCCATCTTCATCGACGACGCCCAGGGTTTCACCATCTGGATCAACAAGGCCAGCGAAGAGCTTTACAAAATAAAACGGAAGGACATCATAGGAAAACATGTTTCCTTCCTTGAAAAAGAGGGGATTTTCACGCCCTCAGTCGCCCGTATCGTGATGGATCAAAAAAAAGAAGTCAGCATCATCCACCAGAACAAAGACGGAAAAAGGCTTCTCACCACCGGCATCCCCATTCTGGACGCCGGCAACAACCTGAGCAAAATCATTACGACTTCCCATGACACCACGGAACTCGTCAA
>CAYLLJ010000047.1:3008-3514 GCA_964384725.1 uncultured Oscillospiraceae bacterium
GCCCCTCCATGTACAGCGTGATCCAGCTGACCAGAAGGCTGTCCGACGTCGATTCCACCGTTTTGATCACGGGGGAATCCGGCGTGGGCAAAGGCGTTATCGCCCGGCTGCTGCATGAAAACGGCAGCCGCAGGAATCATCCCTTTGTAAAAGTCAACTGCGGCGCGATACCGGAAAACCTCATTGAGTCCGAGCTGTTCGGATATGAAAGCGGAGCGTTTACCGGCTCCCGGAAGGACGGCAAAAAAGGACTGTTTGAAACGGCGGATAAAGGGACCATATTTCTGGATGAGATATCGGAGCTTCCCCTGAATCTTCAGGTAAAGCTTCTGCAGGTGATCCAGGAGCGGGAGATTACCCGGGTCGGCGGGGTGGAGAACATTCCCATCGACGTCAGGATCATTGCCGCCACCAACCGGAACCTGGAAGAGGACGTTAAACAGAAAAAGTTCAGAGAGGACCTCTACTACAGGCTTAACGTCATACCTGTAAGAGTGCCGCCCCTT
>CAYLLJ010000048.1:0-2934 GCA_964384725.1 uncultured Oscillospiraceae bacterium
CTCTCAAAGGCTTCCGCGTTAGCGAACTTTTTAAGTTTATCACTTTCGCAGTTTCTTGTCAACCGTATTTTAAACTTTTTTTCGGTTTTTATTCCTATTTCAGTCTTTCACGGTTTGAAGCTTTCGTTCCGGATGTTGTCCGGTTCGAGAGGTGCTTTATTATAGTATCAAAGATGCTTGTCTGTGTCAACCTATTTTAGACACTTTTTTCATCTTTTTTAATATTTTTTTAACACCCTTTCAACTTATGAACTCTTGCCGGTCAGCCCTTCCGAATCGCGGAGCAGAACTGACAGCTTGATTATCTTAACAAATTCAGATTTGCCTGTCAAGCTGTTTTTTATACTTTTTCTTGGAATATAATAGAGATTTTCTGATTTTCCCTTTAGTCAGTCACTAAAAAAAGCGGCTGCAAAGAGCCGCTTTTTAGGTTTATCGATGCAATAAATTTACAAATCACCTACGCAAGCAAAGCTTGCTACGCTGTCCCTTTTGCCAGCCAAGCAAGCTTGGAGCAAAAATATGCGCAGCATCATTAACGAGGCGGTTTTCGTGAAAACACTTTAAACATTTTATTTATTATCAGCCATTCTCTTATAATTGTTATAGCGTTCATGTGCGTTTTCTTCAGACATTTCAAACAGTTTATCTGCAACATCAGGGAATTCCTGTGCCAGTGAGGAGTACCTTACCTGACCAAGGATGTAATCCTTAAAGCTTGTGGATGGAGCCTTTGAGTCCAGCGTAAATGGATTTTTGCCTTCCTTCTTCAGTTCTGGATTATATCTATATAGGTGCCAGTATCCGGCTTCCACAGCATCTTTTATGTTTTCCTGAGCCTTGCCCATGCCCTTCTTGATACCATGGTTAATACAAGGCGCATAGGCTATGATAATGGAAGGCCCGTTGTATTTCTCCGCTTCGATTACCGCCTTCATGAATTGGTTCTTGTCGGCTCCCATGCCTACCTGTGCTACATATACATATCCGTATGACATAGCCATCATGCCGAGGTCCTTCTTCTTTATTCTTTTACCCGAAGCTGCAAATTTTGCAATTGCCGCTGCCGGAGTGGATTTTGATGACTGACCGCCGGTGTTTGAGTACACTTCTGTATCAAATACAAGGATATTAATATTTTCGCCGGATGCCAGAACGTGGTCCAATCCGCCGTAACCGATATCATAAGCCCAGCCGTCTCCTCCAAGTGCCCAAACGGATTTTTTGACGAGAAAATCTTTTCTGTCGATAATGTCCTTTGTCAGTTCAAGTACTTCTTTATCATTCGTTTTCAATCCGTCTATTGCTGCCATAAGCTTTTCACTTGCATCTCTTGATAAAGCTCCTTCATCCTTGTCAGCAAGCCAGCCTTCAAGTGCGGCAGAGAGGTCTTCCGGAATATTCATGGTAAGCAATGCATTTGCAGAGTCTGTAAGTTTTTCTCTCATCTGTTTTGTCGCAACAAACATACCCAATCCGTATTCTGCATTGTCCTCAAACAGAGAGTTTGCCCATGAAGGGCCTCTTCCGTTTTCATCGGTGCAATACGGCATTGATGGTGCAGCCGCGCCCCAGATTGAGGAACAGCCCGTAGCATTGGCTATCATCATTCTGTCGCCATAAAGCTGAGTAATCAGTTTTATATATGGCGTTTCTCCGCAGCCTGCACATGCTCCCGAGAATTCGAGGTATGGTTTAGCGAACTGGCTGCCCTTTACGGTATCTTTTGAGAGAAGCTTATCTTTAAGAGGAAGCTTTGCAAAGTAATTCCAGTTTTCCTTTTCCCCCGTCAAATCATCAAACGGAACCATTATCAGTGCTTTTTTCTTTGAAGGACAAATATCTGCGCAATTTCCACATCCCATACAATCCATCGGTGACAGCTGCACTCTATATTCAAGGCCTTCCAGTCCTTTTCCTATAGCCTTGATTGTCTCAAAGCCCGCAGGCGCTTTTGATTTTTCGTCCTGATCTGCAAGAGCCGGTCGAATAGAGGCATGCGGACATACGAATGAACACTGATTACATTGAATACAGTTTTCGGGAATCCACTTTGGAAGGCTCACCGCTACACCTCTTTTTTCGTAAGCGGCTGTTCCCGACGGGAATGTTCCGTCTTCTCTTCCTTCAAACGCGCTCACGGGGAGATCATCGCCTTCTTGTCTTGTCATTGGTATAAGTATCTCTTCGATAAATTCCGGAACATTGGCCTCTACCTCGGAATCATCCCGGGCATCTGCCCAGTCAGCAGGAATTTCGATCTTTTTAATATCGGAAATGCCTCTATCGATAGCTGCATTATTCATTTTGACGATTTTTTCACCTTTTTTGCCGTAGGTGTGTTCCACTGCATCTTTAAGATATTTCACAGCATCTTCCACCGGAATGACATTAGCCAGTTTAAAGAAGGCTGCCTGCATTACCATATTAATTCTGTTTCCAAGTCCGATTTCATTTGCAACACTTGTTGCATCAATAGTATAGAACCCAATATCGTTATTTGCCATGTATCTCTTCATGTAGGCAGGAATATGTTTCGCAATTTCCTTTTCATCCCACATACAGTTCAATATAAAAATTCCGCCTTTCTTTAGGCCTTTTAGCAGATTATATTGTTCCACGTAGGCTTGATTATGACAAGCAATAAAATCAGCCTCATTTACGTAATAAGTTGATTGTATTTTACTCTTACCAAATCTCAGGTGAGATACCGTAAGACCGCCGGACTTCTTTGAGTCGTAATCAAAATACGCCTGGACCTTTAAATCGGAATGCTCGCCGATAATCTTGATTGCCTGCTTGTTGGCACCGACCGTACCGTCCGAACCCAGTCCCCAGATCTGGCAGGCTATCATTCCTTCTGCCTCGGCATTGATTTCTTTCATCGGCTGCAGAGAGGTCTTTGTTACATCATCATTGATTCCGATCGTAAAT
>CAYLLJ010000048.1:2972-3493 GCA_964384725.1 uncultured Oscillospiraceae bacterium
GATTGGTATCCTTGGAGCCAAGTCCATAGCGTCCTCCTATGATAAGCGGTGCCTTGGAATTACCGGCATAGCAGGCACATATTTCAAGATACAAAGGTTCACCGTTGGCTCCCGGTTCTTTCGTTCTATCCAGTACTGCGATCTTTTTCACGGTTTCCGGAACGCATTTGAGAAAATGCTCCACAGAAAACGGTCTGTATAAATGCACCTTCACAAGTCCGTACTTCTCACCGCGCTGATTGAAGTAATCAATTGTCTGCTCTATCGTCTGTGTGACCGAGCCCATCGCTACAATAAGATATTCTGCATCATCGGGCCCGTAATAATCAAACAAACCATATTGCCTGCCGGTGTAAATGCTCATTTTTCGCAGATATTCTTCGACGATCGGAATAATATCCTGATAAAACGGATTGGAGGCTTCTCTTCCCTGAAAATAGATATCCGAGTTCTGTGCGGTACCCCGGATAACCGGATGATTCGGGGAAAGCGACCTCTCACGAAAGCGCTGCACCGCATCC
>CAYLLJ010000049.1:0-1747 GCA_964384725.1 uncultured Oscillospiraceae bacterium
AATGTGCTATAATCAAACTGTTATAAAAGTAACAATATAGTTACAAATTGGTAATAATGATGCGTATAAAAAGGTTACCAATAGTTATTTTGATTCTTGTGATATGTTTCACCTCGATTTCTGTGCCTGTAAGGCTGGAAGCTGTTAATGGTGATTACTTAAGTTTTGACAGCATTACTACAGAGCAGGGGCTGTCGCAGAATTATATAAATTGCATATATCAGGACCATTACGGATATATATGGATAGGTACTGTTGTAGGCTTGAACAAATTTGACGGATTGGATTTTAAGATATATAAGAGTGATTCGGAATCTACCGATTCCATATCGAATTCGGACATTCAGTGTATTTACGAAACTTCCGATGGGTCATTATGGATAGGTACAGAAAATGGACTTGATCGTTTCAACAGGGCGGAAAATACCTTCATAGTCTATAAACATAGCTCAGAAGATGCCAACAGTTTAAGTGGAAGCAGCATTCGGGCATTATATGAAGACAGCCGTGGAATATTATGGGTCGGAACAACGGAAGGATTGAATAGTTATGACCCTAAAACGGGGACATTTACAAGGTATTTAAGTAATGCTTATTCTATAAGCAATAATGACATTACTTCTTTATGTGTGGATAGTAATGATATATTGTGGATTGGCACTTCCGGCGGCCTGAACAGTTATAATTCTGAAACCGGTGTTTTTACTGCATTTTATTATGACTCCGCGGTAGCCGGATGCATAAGCAATAACCAGATAATTGCCATATATGAGGATAGCAATCAAAGGCTCTGGATTGGAACTGCCAGTGGTTTGAATCTTTATGACTCCGATGCAGGGGCTTTTATCGTTTATCAGAACGATTCAAATAATGCATCCAGCATCAGCGATAATTATATAACAGCTATTTGTGAAGATAATGACGGATACCTGTGGGTGGGCACACGTTTCGGTTTAAATAAACTTGATTGTAATACAGGGGTATTCTCTACTTATAAAGCCGATATTAATAATCCAGATAGTATAAACAGCAATCATATATTGTCATTGTATAAGGATGCTGAAGGGAATCTTTGGATTGGAACGATAAATGGGGTAAATACGCTGAATTTCAGGAAGCAGGTTTTTAAATACTATGGCGGCATTTTCTATAATGAAACCGTATCAGGCATCATTGATGACGGGTATGGGAATCTATGGCTTGAAATAAAGAACGGCGTTGTTAAATTTGATATGGAAACCCATTCTGTTGAAGCTGTCTGGCCTGAAGTGTTCCAAAATCAATATGCTATGAATTATATGTTTAACGTATTTTGCATGGGCGCGGATGGTTCTATCTGGATAGGCACCGAGAATTCGGGGCTGGAAAGATTCGACCCGATAACTGGGGAATTAACGATTTATCAACATATTTCGGAGGACAGCACCAGCCTGATAAGCAATAGTGTAAAGTCGTTGTATGCGGATAGTAAAGGCGTTATATGGATAGGCACGATTGAGGGATTATGCACTTATGACCCCCAAAGCGGCATATTCAGCAAGAGCCATGTGGATGAATCTTTTTTAAACGGTACCGGTGATGTTGTTCAGGTGATTTACGAGGATTCCAATGGCAACTACTGGTTTGGCACACCGACTGGGGTCTACAGGATGGATAAAGCTACCAGCGAAGTAGACTGTGTTATGGACAATAATGCAGTGGCCAATAATGCGGACGTTAAAATGGTGATGTGTATCTATGAGGGTAG
>CAYLLJ010000049.1:1757-3364 GCA_964384725.1 uncultured Oscillospiraceae bacterium
CAATGGAAGGTTCTGGTTCGGAACGAGTTTTGGTTTGCATTGCTATGACACAGAGCAGGGGAGGCTTGTTCCGTTTGGGCTGGAGGATTTATTGCCGGGTGCTTCTAATAACTGGATACTCGGCGTGGTTGAAGATAATGATGGGGATATCTGGATTGCAACGCGGCAGGGACTGGGAAAGTTGTCGCTTGATGATAGGGTATATACCGAATACGGGGTCGAAGATGGATTGGGGAATGATGCCTTCTGTGTCGGCTCATATTACAAGAGTAAGGATGGAGAGCTGTATTTTGGATGTATCGGGGGCCTTATTTCTTTCTATCCTGATGAAATAAGGCTTAATGCCAGCAATTTAAAAGTAGTTATAAATGAGTTTAGTTTAACCGATAGGGAGATATCTTTCGAGGAACCCATTGAGGATTTAGAGGAGATTTTCCTATCATATTCGGAGAACTCTTTTATAATCGGTTTTGCTGCTCTGAGTTTCGATACTACCAGTGAAATTCAATATGCTTATATGCTTGAAGGCTTCGATGAAGGGTGGAATTACAGTGGGGCTAAAGGAAGGGAGACGAAATATACGAACTTAAGCAGTGGAGAGTATACCTTCCTGGTCAAAGCTGTCAATAGTGATGGGGTTTGGGGGGAAGTTACCTCATTAAATATTCACATCGCTGTGCCGTTCTGGCAGCAATGGTGGTTTATTATATCCATGGTTATATTCGCCATATTGGTGGTAGTCTTGTTGATACAGGTCAGGACACGCTCATTAACAAGGCACGCTCTATTACTGGAGCAAAAGGTAGATGAGAGGACGCATCAACTGGCACTGAAATCAGAGCAACTGGAGCATGAACTGGATAATCGAATCGAGTTTATGAGAGCTCTTGTGCATGAGCTGAAAACTCCACTCACTCCCATTCTGGGAGCGAGTGAAGTGCTTGCCAGCCAGCTGGAGGATACCAAGAGCAAGGGAATTGCCAACAACATATATGTTGGTGCTAAAAGATTAAATCAAAGAATCAACGAGCTTATGGACCTGGCTAAGGGTGAAAAAGACATGCTCAAGTTAAATCGTAAAATGACAGATATATCTTCTTTACTACGAGAAGTAGCAGATTGTGTTTCACCCCAAATAAACAAAAGAAATATGAAGCTGGTTACAGAAATACCGGATCACTTGCCTCCTGCCATGGTGGATGAGGAGCGCATTCAACAAATTGTTTTAAATCTGCTTGATAACGCTATCAAGTTCAGTGATGAAGGTGGAATAATTACTTTAAGAGCTGAAGAAAAAAATGGTAGTATTGCTGTAGAAGTTCAGGATACAGGGCCGGGTATAGCAAAAAGCTTGCAGGAGCGGTTATTCCAGCCCTATCACAGGATTGAATCCGACAGGGAGCATCTCAGTGGCTTAGGATTAGGACTTTCTTTATGCCGGGTCCTTGTAGAACTCCATGGGGGTGAAATATGGGTGAGCAGTCAAAAAGGTAAGGGTTGCATTTTTACATTTACCATCCCTCTGCCGCTTAATGAAAATGAGGCAGATGTAAAATAGTTAATAATACAGTATGGAGGACGACGATGAAAATCCTTATTATTGAAGA
>CAYLLJ010000050.1:0-3146 GCA_964384725.1 uncultured Oscillospiraceae bacterium
AAGGCGCCATTTTATAATGGCGCCCTCAATTTGTCATGACAATATAATCATTGAAGTATTCATTGGATTACTATACCATTATCATATAGGTTTTAATTCATAAAGGATCATATAGTTTTTAATGCGATACAGGATCATATATGTTTTTAATGCCATACAGGATCATATATGTTTTACGCTGTGCCGACTCAATATTTTTTTAAAGACACACAGACTCATGTATGTTTTAACACCACACAGAATTATATGTTTAAGGTCATACAGTGGATCAACGGGTGTTAATCTTATGTCATACTGACAGAAATCCTGTAATCAGAAACCCTATTGCTGCCACAATACCGGCAATTATTCCATAGGGCACTTGAGTAAATGCATGTTCAATATTATCTATCTTGGCCATAGCTGATGCAAAGACAGTATAGTCACAGTAGAAGCAAATATGTGCCCCGAAGGCTTCACCTGACAGAATGGCTGCTAGCACTATAACAGGATCTGCTCCGATAGATATAGAAAGCGGCACTGCTACCAGAGCATAAACAACGGTTACTCCCCATGTGCTTCCCGAACAGAATGTAAGTGCACAACACGCAACAAAAGTTATGAATGGGAATAATGCCGGGCTCAGGAATGATTCCGAAATCGATATTACATATTCAGGCAGCTGAAGTGTAGTTATAATATCCTTAAACATGTATACGAAAAATGAAATCAAAGGCATCTGTATGATTCTGGACTCACCTTCTATTGCTGCTGTCATTATTTGCTTCCATGTACATAATCTTGTTATGAACAAAAGAGCCGTCATTGAGAATACGCCTATAAAGAATCCTGATAAAACATCTCCGGTCTTGATTATTGAGACCGTCAGAATTATTATTCCTAAAATAAATACACCCAGTCTTAAAGGCGCCTTAGGATCTTTTTCTTCTTTATCCGCTTGTACTGGCGGATTCAGGGGAATGCTGGCCTCAGTATATAGTTCGCCTGTTACCTTTACCCTTTCATAAGCTTTTTTCATTCCGCCCAGTTTTGGTATCCATCCCATGGTAAAACCAAAACATATGATAAGTGCCGCGATCGCATAAAAATTGAATGGTATAGTTTTGATATAAATATCAAATCCACTGCCTAAATATTTCAATTCCTCAAATCCGGCAAATACTCCGATAAAGAATGCAGCCCAGTTTGTCAAAGGCACTAAAGATGTTATGGTAGTGCTTGTTGAATCAATATAGTAAGCAACTGAAGCTCTGGGAACTTTGAATCTGTCAAAGAGCGGTGTCAACTGACCTATAACTGAAGATCTCATCATGTCATCTATAAATAGCAGAGCTGACAGAAGCCATGTCCACAGATAAAGGTTTCTTTCACCTTTTACTTTCTTTTCTACTATCTTGACCAGTACGTGAGAGCCTCCTGTGGCTCCGAACAAAGCAACCAGAACTCCTACAACGCACATAAGGCTGACGATCCATACAGTATTTTCATTGCATCCTGTAACATAAACCTGGTCTATAAATGTCCAGAACCAGTCTTTACCACCGATAATGACACATCCGACCAATATTGCAATGATCATTGATGATATGCATTTTCTGCTTATTATCGCTACACTCAACATAACTGCCACAGGTAGCAAACTCCATGCACCATATTCCATGCAAATAAACCTCCTTTATAATATCACTATGAGTAAATTATTTTTCCCCCCAGCATTGTCATAATCACATTTGTCTCAAGTATCTCTTCGGGGTCTTTATTAAATATGTTTCTGTCCAGTACGATTATATCGGCAAATTTTCCCTCTTCCAGAGTGCCCGTCACCTTTTCACTCCACATCTGATATGCGGATCCAACAGTATATGCCTTAAGGGATTCTGCCAGACTGAGTTTTTCAGTTGGGCACCATCCTCCTATCGGATGCTTGTCTTCCGATAATCTTGTTACCGCTCTGTATATTCCTCTCATTGGATCAAGATCGGCAATTGGATGATCGCTGCCAAAAGCAAGAACTGCGCCCTTTTCCGCTATTGATTTGAAAGGATATACATATTTACACCGTTCCTTTCCGAGTATCTTATGGAATGGATGTTCCGCAAATATCGGTGCCCACATATGATCCGGCTGTACCGATGCAACAACATCTAATTCGCCGGCTCTTCCCATATCCTCCGGATGAACGACTTCGAAGTGCTCTATCGTATGCCTCAATGGTTGTTTGTTTTTGTCACGGCAATTCTCGAATATATCCAGTGCTTCTCTCACGGCATCATCACCGCAGGCATGAAGTCTCATTCTAACTCCGTTTTTTTCAAATTCAATTGCTTTATTTTCAAATTCTTGAACTGACAGGTATTTTTCGCCATAAAATCCCGGACGGTCACTGTACTCTTCTATAAGGGCACCTGTATATCCCATAGGAGTGCCGTCTACAAACCCCTTTATTCCTCCGAATTTAAGTGTATCGCTACTGTAACGGTCTTTCATTTCCAGGAGTTCTTCCATGGGTGTATTGATCGAAGCCAGAAGAGACATCCTTACTTGAAGTTTGCCTTCCCTGTCGAGCTTTTCAAAAATATCTTCCATAAGTATCTCATGTATCTGCATATTGCTTAAAGATGTTATTCCAAGACTCGCAGTCCTTTTGAAATATTCATTTATCAAACTACCCATTTTTTCATCCGGCATATCAAATGCAACATCAAGGATAAGTTTCATGGCACTTGTTTCAAGAAGATATCCTGTAGGATCTCCGTATGCATCTTTTTTTATCATCCCCATGCCTGGCGGTATGACAGTATCTGCATGTATCCCGCATATTTCCATAGCTTTCGAATTTACCCATGCACCGTGCAGTTCTTCATTTATTACTACTACAGGTTTTTCAGGAAACAATTGATCTAATGATTCCTTTGTAGGCAATTCTTTTATCTCCCAATATTCATGATTCCATCCAAATGCTATTACCCAATCATTGTCCTTGTCTTTCTCGTGCTCATAAATCATTCGTACAGCATCTTCTTCGGAGATGGATTCTGCCACATTTGCACCCGCCACTTCCAGAGCTCCGTAAAACACATGGGCATGACTCTCGCAGATCCCCGGCATTACAAGTTTGTTATCATAGTTGTGCAACTTACTGTTTT
>CAYLLJ010000051.1:0-3065 GCA_964384725.1 uncultured Oscillospiraceae bacterium
TCCATAGTTGAGTCGCACCTCACATCTAAATTCATCGATATGAATAGTATATGCGACAGATCGAAATCCGTCAATGTGAAAGAAAAAATTAATTACTATTGCATAATTATAAATTTTGTTGTATATTTATTATTGTGCAAATTATTATCAGGAATTATGGAAAGAAGGATGAGAAATGAACTTTAAGAAATTGACGGCACTATTGTTAGCATTAGTAATGACACTATCGTTTGCAGCATGCGGAGGCACAGACCAGACAGCAGGGACAGATGGAAATTCTGACGCAGACGCTGAAAAACCTGTATATAAAGTGGCTATGGAGCCGACCTTTCCTCCGTTCGACACGATAAACGAGGATACCCAGGAACTTGATGGATTTGATTTTGATCTGATGAATGCTATTGCAGAAGATCAGGGTTTTGAGCTGGAATGGGTCAATATGGGATTCAACGGATTGATCACATCACTGCAGGCAGGAAATATCGATATAATTGCATCCGGAATGAATGCAAGTGAAGATAGAAGAGAAAAAGTTGATTTTTCAACCACATATTATGATTCCGGTCTCGTAGTCGCAATCAAAGCCGGAAATACAAATGTCAAAAGCATTGAAGATTTAACTGCAGACATGAAGGTTGGCGGACAGATCGGTACCACCGGTGCAGATATGGCTACACAGCTTTTTGAAGAGGGAAAAATCGCCGAGGCAAAGATATATGACGGACTGGATGTAGCCGTTATGGATTTGCAGAACGGAACTATCGATGCCTTGATCAACGACCTGCCAGTAACCAAAGCATATATGGATGCAAAACCCGGGACCATTGAAATAGTAGGCGACGTATTGAATGCAGAGTCTTATGGATTTGCGGTACAAAAAGGCAATACGGAACTGCTTGATAAAATAAATACCGGAATGCAGAACATGATAGATAACGGTACTTTCGATGAGTTGTATTCGAAATGGCTTGAATAGCTATTTGTAATAATCAGCATTATTGAAACAACTGGTTTACAGAAGAGGGCTTAGAACCTCTTCTGTTTATGACTGAATTTATTTTTGGAGAGTTTGAATTGGAAATATATTTAAAAGGGATACAAGTTGCATACAGCGGAATTACAGTGACTCTGCAAATTACGGTATTCGCTGTGATCATAGGGGTATTGGCCGGATTGTTTGTTGCTCTCGGGAAAATGTCACGATTCAGATTTGTGAGGATCATTTTCTCGGTATATGTTGAATTTTTAAGGGGAACGCCCATTGTCGTTCAAGCTTTGCTTATTTATGGGGGATTTCCTATGTTGCTGCAGTCAAACGGGATCCAATTCACGTGGGATAATCCTGTTATTGCAGGTATCATCGTGTGCGGGATAAACAGTTCCGCGTATGTTGCAGAGATTATCAGAGCAGGGCTTCAGGCGGTGGACAAAGGCCAGATGGAAGCTGCAAGATCACTTGGAATGAACCACTCCCAGGCAATGCTTTATGTCATCATTCCTCAGGCATTCAGGATTATTCTGCCGGCGCTTGGAAACGAGTTTGTCGCATTATTGAAGGAAACTGCTATATTAAGTATGATTTCAATCGTAGAGGTCACGAGAAAGAGCATGCTGTGGGCAGCCGCCACATTTGAAGCATGGCCGGCTTATCTGGGTACAGCTTTCGTATATCTGAGCATAACCATTCCGGTGTCAAGATTGGTAGCATATATGGAAAGGAGGCTGGCACAGAGTGATAGAAGTAAGTAATCTGACTAAAAGCTATGGGAATTTAGAAGTATTAAAAGGTATTTCAGCAACTATAGAAAAAAACGAGGTCGTATGTGTTATCGGCCCTTCCGGTTCGGGGAAAAGCACGTTTTTAAGGTGCATTAATTTGCTTGAGACACCCACTGAGGGATCGGTATTCATTAACGGAGAGAAGATAAATACCAAAAACGCTGATATAAATAAAATTCGTCAAAAGTTAGGCATGGTATTCCAGAATTTTAATCTGTTTCCGCATATGACAACAGTGGAAAATGTTATGATCGGGCAGATAAAGGTAAATAGGACAGATAAAGCAAAGGCCAAAAGTCAGGCCCTTGAATTATTGAAGGCAGTTGGCCTTGAGGACAAAGCGGATGTATATCCCGGCTCATTGTCCGGCGGACAGAAGCAGAGAGCAGCTATCGCGAGAGCTCTTGCGATGAAGCCGGAAATAATGCTCTTTGATGAGCCTACTTCGGCATTAGACCCTGAAATGGTGGGAGAGGTTCTGGAAGTAATGAGAGAATTAGCCCATCAGGGAATGACTATGGTGATAGTTACTCATGAGATGGGGTTTGCAAAAGAAGTTGCAGATAGAGTATTATTTATGGATGAAGGCTTAATCGTCGAGGAAGGCAGGCCCGGGGAAATCTTCGGGGATCCAAAGAACGAAAGGACGAAGAGTTTCTTAAGCAAAGTCCTGTAAATGTTAATAATATATAAGAACGAATCGGTGGAGAAATATTTTGCTAAGGAGCTTCCTATGAATTACTATTTACCTGTAATAGTTGTTGTCGGATCAAATGTTTTCTATCACATATGCGCGAAGAGCATGCCCGGAGCGCTAAATCCGTTGGTTGGTCTGATTGTGATCTATCTGACCGGTGCCATAATAGCCCTGGCCATGTTTTATATGACTGACTCATCAAAGGATATTGTTGCACAGTTCAGATTGTTGAATTGGGCACCGTTTATTCTGGGCATAGCCATTGTGGGTCTGGAACTGGGAAATATCATGCTGTATAGGGTAGGATGGGATATAAGTGTAGGATCTCTGGTCTGCAGTATCGCTCTGGCTGTAATATTGATACTCGTTGGTCTTTTACTATATAAAGAAACTTTATCATTTAAACAGGTGATCGGGATCGGCTTTTGTATTTTGGGGCTGGTGTTTGTAAATAAATAAACACAAAATACCACCGCATGGGTGGTATTTTGTGTTTTGCTTTGTTTAGGCTAATTATATTTTGATATAATCGTTGTAAACACTGAATTTATATGTTATAAAATATCTATACTCAAATAAATTCAGTGTT
>CAYLLJ010000052.1:0-2069 GCA_964384725.1 uncultured Oscillospiraceae bacterium
AACTGATCCGGCTGCCCTCTTTCTTTTGAAACAGCTTTGAATTGAACTCCTGCAGTTTTTCTCTGACAGCCTTGTTAAGCTCATGCAGGGAGAAGAATTGTTCGTTTCTGAGCGCTGCAGTGATCCAGGTTGAGATATTGCCAACAGAGCCTTCAACATTTGGTTTATCTTTGTTATCAATGTTTCTGCTGATACCAAGGGTTTTTGCAATGTACGTCTTGCTGTAACCCTTTTTGTATAGCGATTTGATTGTTGTTTGCATGGCTACCTCCAACATAAAAAAATTTCCCCTTTCGGGGGAGTCCACCAAGCAAATATTATACATGACGCCTGCTCAATTTTCTCCGCCGAAAGTGCACATTTTTATTATGCCGGTAGCACTGTGATATCTCTCACCTGAACCGAATCTGCCGGCCACTGGAACCTTGCTCCGGCTCCGTCCAGCCGCTTGTACAGCATGATAAAGCCGTTCTTATCCCAAACCAATGCTTTCAGCCGATTTCTCGCTCCATTGCAGAACAGAAAGATGCTGTTGCTGAATGGATCAAGTTGAAAGGATTGCTTGATCAGGATCGAAAGTCCGTCTACATTCTTACGAAGATCCGTAGGGCCGCAGGCCACATAAATGGAATCAAAGCTTTCCATGCTTCTCAGCATACCGATTCCACCACCTTCATGATCCGTGAGAGCAGCAGAGGATCAAAGTCTGCGCTGATTTCCATATTCCAGCCACGATAGTTCAGTTTAATTGCTGACGGAAAAATGTGATGGCAGTCCATTGAAGCATTCTGGCCTTGGCTCTCTAGATCTACTTTGCCCCAGACACTTAATTCATGATCCGGATCTTGATTTTGTAAAATCTGCTCTTCCTTTTTCAGTCTCGCCAGCCATTGCCTGCAGGTGGTTGTCGGTATATGATTTAATTTGCTCCAGCCATTTACCGACATGCCGCTTTCCTGGCAGTTCCTGGCCAGTTCTCTCCAATTTTCGTATTTCAGCATAATCGAATACCTCCATTTAAATTTATGGAGATATTATTTCATACTCGGCAACTCCTGACCATGCGCCCCCGTATTAAGCACTTACGTTCGAAGTATACGATCAAGCAAATTTTTCAGGATCATTGGCTCTCCTTCCTCTCTTCCAATCCGAGCGTTCGTCCGATTGTAAAGAAGGAAGTTGAAAAGATGCTTTCTTGTGGTGGCTGCAAAAAAGGTTACGCTCTCTATTGCTGTCCTCACTGCAATAAATTCAAATTCGTTCCTTTTCGCTGCAAGTCCCGCTTCTGCAATACCTGCGGTACGGCTTATCAATCAGACCGGGCCGATTCCATTACGGCGAAGCTGATTAACTGCCGCCACCGCCACATTGTCTTTACTATTCCTCAGGAACTCCGTGCACTGTTCCGTCGTGACCGTTCCCTTCTCGATATCCTTTTCAAAGCCTCCGCTCAGGTAATTACCGACTGGATGTATTCGCTCAATCACAAGGAATCCTTTACTCCAGGTATCGTCTGTTCCCTCCATACCTTCGGCTGTGACCTTAAGTGGAACCCCCATATCCATATGCTTTTATCCGAAGGCGCCTGCGGTAACCTTACTCCATGGAAACCCGTGGGCTTCTTCCCCTATGTTATGCTGCGGAAGAAGTGGCAGACGACTCTTCTCTACCAGTTGGAAGAAGCGCTCGGCAAGGGCAGGTTTCAATATTTAAAAAATGCTATGTATTCGAACAACAAGGACGGTTTCTACGTCCATGCTCCGAAATCTGATTTCAACTCTCCCAAAACCGTTGCCAATTACATCACAAGGTATATCGGCAGGCCTGCTATGGCTCAGTCCCGTATTACGAATTACGATGGGCAAAAGGTCTCTTTCTGGTATCACCGCCATGAAGATGGTCAGCGCCGCGATGAGACCATTCCTGCCTTTGAATTTATTGAAAGGCTTATCATTCATATTCACGAAAAGTGTTTCAATACCCTCCGCTATTGTGGTCTTTATGCTAGAAAACATAAATTTTCTGATAAGCTGATTCCCTTTCTGCCAAGGCATGTCGTGAAAGCACGT
>CAYLLJ010000052.1:2079-3008 GCA_964384725.1 uncultured Oscillospiraceae bacterium
CTATGTAGGAGATGGGTTTTCCGTATCGAATTATCTTTTGGCTATGATCCTACCAAGTGTTCCTGCGGGAACTATATGGAATTCCTCGGCGTATTCCGGCCCGGTGATCTTGCTTTCATACCCCCTTGATGCGTATAATGGTTTGGGAGGTAGAACAAAATGGCTAAGCATATTTATATGAAAAAATCTGAATACAATCGAATTACCGCCGAAAAATTACGCAATAAATATATGGCTAATCCGCCTGAAGGCTATACAAAATCAGAAATCAAAGCTATGTCAGATGATTCCATTCTTGACATGGACTATTTTCTCCACGAAGAGTTCGACGACTTTTGGGATGAGGATTACTTTTCTGAGGAACCTGATGAAATCATTCATATCATAGACGATTTACCCAAAGATCCTGAGGAGGATGATATCCCTTATTGATCAGGTTCTGTTTTGTTATACATATTTTCTCTCAAAGACCCTCTTAGGGCTTTCTTTTATTCTTATTTTTGAACGATATTTCCTATCGCAGAACATATATTGATTTCAGCATATCTATTAATTAAATTCTTCAAAGTTACGATTTGCTATATAAAATCCAATATAATTTGTGGAGGTGTGGAGATTTTATACCGGATATTATTATATTGGAGCAAAAGTCTTTATGCAGAACATACTACGGAACTTACGAATAACAAAGGGATTAACACAACAGCAATTGGCAAGAAGTTTGAAAGTTTCAGTCGAAACAATTTCTTCTTTAGAAAATGGGATATTAAACAGAATCGCTACGTTTTTTAACGTAACAATAGAATCCCTCGTTACCGGATACAGGTTTACGAAAGATCAAATTGAACTTTTAAAAATTTATAATTCCCTGGACGATATCTCAAGAGGAATGCTATTAGAAAGGGCATCTTGTTTGGCTGAAGAATCTT
>CAYLLJ010000053.1:0-2676 GCA_964384725.1 uncultured Oscillospiraceae bacterium
CATAAAGGCACAGACAATCCTTTGTACACAATCGTATATTTCTTACTGCATATTTATCAGCCATCTTTACTGCCTCCCTTCAATTTTTTCAAATTTCCAATTCGGCACTTTGCACACAGGGCAAACCTCCGGCAAAATATCCCCTATGTAAACAAACCCGCAGATTGTACAAACATAAACGCCTGTATTCTCCAGCATTTTGTCGCCCTCTTTTTGATACCTACTTAGGATGGATTTCAAAATCCGGGTCACCTTCTCGCTCCATACCAAAGCACGGAGTGCACCTCTGTCCATATCGCCGGATGCAACGGCATTAGCACTTGGGAATCCATCTCCAAGGTCCTTTTCAATGAGAGCCATCAGCTTATCAAAATCCGGTTCTTCAGCGGGCGCCGATGCAGACTTGAGATATCCTGCCAATTCCCTAAAAAGAGCTGCTTCTTCATGCCTGTACTGTTTTTCGCAGCCACGCGCAAGATTTGTACACAGCGCACTGACCTCTAAGAGAGACATCTCCTTCATATCCGCAAAGAGTGGGTCCCCGGACATCGGCTCCTTTTTTGGCACTGGGACTGGTTCATTTTGCCCCTTGAATTCGGATTTCTCCGCACCGCATAGAGGGCAAACCCAATCATGAGGCAGTTTCTCCCATGTTGTACCCGGAGAAATGCCTGCTTCGGGTGCGCCCTTTGATTCGTCGTAGACAAATCCGCAAACAGAGCATGTGTATTTTTCCATATTTACCTCCTCTTTTTTTCTAAATTTGAAAGGCATCTTTGACAAATACCTTTAAAATAAACATTTTTATCATTGATCTGAAAATTATTTAAATCTTTGCAGGTCAATGAATCAATATCGATGCTAAAGTCGTATATAGTTCCACATGATTCACATTTAAAATGCCCATGATTTTCTATAATAACATCATACCTAATTTCATTATCTTCGATTGTAATTATCCTAACTATGCCCGCCTCTGCTAAAATTCTCAAGGTATTATAGATTGTTGTTTTTGATAGTGTAGAGATTTCTTTTTGCAGGTCGGTAAAGATCTGGTCTACAGTTGGATGGCATAGATTTATAGTAAGGTATTCTAACACCTTCAGTCTTTGATATGACAGATTTATATTTCTTATTTTCAATTCTTGCTTTAAATCTTCGAATGAAGGTTTCAAAGCCTCACCACCCATGCTCAATAGATTGTAATGATTACTATTTAGTAATCATTACAATCTATTGTATCCGTTTAAAACTGTAAATGCAATAGTATACGATTAAAAATATGTGTCTTATAGGTATACTTCTTTCCGTATTCAAAACCGGCTATTTCATTAAAGATAAAAGAAACAGCGAAAAATCAACAACTAACTCTTTCCTGAAGTTTAAAGACGGTAAGCTAATTATTGACTTTAATATACATTAAAAAACCACTCACCTCATTTGCACCTCAAACCGCTTATCAGCGCCTTTGTTGGTTGCTTTTGTGCTTGTATCTTTATTCCTCTCTATTACTTAAATATTTCTGAATTCTATTGACACATAAGGTCTATTGAAATAGACTTAAGGCGGGGTTTATCATGATAGGCTCGAAAGGGGTTAACACACATGGAAAAATATAAGCTGTTCGATGCGGAGTATAAATTTGCGAGTATTATCTGGGACAACGAGCCCATCAATTCAACAGAGCTTGTACGGCTTTGCACAGACAAACTCGGATGGAAAAAATCCACCACCTACACGGTTCTAAAAAAGCTCTCTGATCGCGGTATCCTGCAAAATAAGGAGGCGGTTGTTACCGCACTTGTCAAACGCAAGGATGTGCAAAGGTATGAGAGTAATGCAGTGGTGGGAAAAACCTTTGAAGGTTCTCTCCCAAAATTTCTGACTTCTTTTCTTGATGAAAGAAAAATCACCGAGAAGGAGGCCGAGGAGTTGAAGCAGATTATTGAGGAGGCAGTAAAATGAGTACCTTGTCTGGACTGTTTACAACCATTCTGAACATGAGCATCACCGCGTCCTATGTGGCGGTCTTCATTATTCTTGTTCGAATTCTTTTAAGAAAAGCCCCAAAGCTCTTCTCTTATGCTTTATGGGCTGTGGTGCTCTTTAGGCTCATCTGCCCCTTATCCTTCACTTCCGCTTTTAGTTTTTTGGGACTGCTGAATATTGACTCGCAGAACAATGCGGGTGTTTTGGAATATGTGTCCAATGATATTGGTTTTATGCAAGAGCCTACTGTTCAATCCGGCATAGGCAGCATAGACAGCGCAGTGAACCCATACTTGCCCCAAGCCACACCAATCGCAAGCGTAAACCCCATGCAGATATGGGTAGATGTTTTCAGCCTTATCTGGCTTGCCGGTATAATTATTCTGCTCTCCTACAGTGTGATCTCATACATAAAAATAAAGAGACAGCTTCTGACAGCAACCTTGGTTAATGACGATATTTACGAGTCAGATCAGATCGGTTCAGCGTTTGTCTGTGGGTTTATTCATCCGAAAATATACGTGCCCGTTGGTATCAGAGAAGCCGACCTCTCCTATATATTGGAGCACGAACGTACGCACATCCGAAGGAAGGACTGTCTCATTAAGCCCCTTGCATTTTCCGCCCTAATCCTCCACTGGTTTAATCCGCTTATGTGGTTGTCCTTCGCGCTTATGAGCCGGGACA
>CAYLLJ010000054.1:0-2656 GCA_964384725.1 uncultured Oscillospiraceae bacterium
CCATTACTGCATCGGTATCCCTGATGACTGTGATGTTTATGTCACCATAAGCCTTGCGCGCCATTGTAGCGCTGAGGATGCCGCCTGCGCTTCCTCCGATTACCAGCAGATCTGTATTTTTCATTTATAAAGTCCCCCTTTGATGTTTTTATTTCCTATTGTGCATTATTCATCATCGGAAGACTTATGTCTGTGACAATATCACAAAGGTTTGTGAACGGATATTCTATATGGATAACCAGGGCTGTTTAAGATATTGTAATATCTATGTTAAAAAGACATACCGGGCCTTTCCTTTTTCTTTTGCCTCGTATAGCGCTCCATCAGCTTTTTTGAAGAGATCATCGTAAGTTTCTTTGTCCTGTACCGTTGTTATGCCGATGCTGAGAGATATTTTGACCCCTTCTCTTTCTTCCAGAACATGGTTTATCAGCTGTTCGCATTTTTCAATGATAAAAGCCGGATCAGATATATTTATTGCGTATACGCAAAATTCGTCGCCGCCGATACGACCCACTATATCAGTTTTTCTGAATGAATTTTTTAATCTTTCTGCCACATTTTTTAATATCTCATCACCGATAAGATGACCGTAAGTGTCATTAATATCTTTGAAATTATCTACGTCGATTACCATGAACACGTCTTTTTCGATATTTGGGCGGTTCGTGATCCTCTCAGCTATGAGTTCCTTCGCTGCAGTTGCGTTGTAAATGTCTGTCAGTCCGTCAATGTTCGCTTTGGCAAGGAGGTCTTCCCTTTCAGCGGTCTCTTTGGTGATATCTAACAGTTTTCCTATGACTGAGATCGTTTTTCCCTGATCGTCGTAAACATTTATGTTTACAGTTTTAAAGGCTGCACTGCCTCCGTTTTCCAGAGGCAGCTTTATGATCCCTTCGGAATTACCCGGATCATGGCCGTCAAGCAGGACTTTTAACTTTTTATTGATCTCGCTGAGTTTTTCGTTGTAGTTAAATATCTGCCTGGATCTCTCGGATAGCTTCAGAATGCCGCTTTTTAAATCGTATTCGTAAAGCAGCTCGTTGGAAATGCCGGAAAGGACTTCATACCTTCTGTTCTGAAGGCTGAGCATTTTATTGGTCCTGATAATTGAGAAAAGACTATATAACAATAGGGAAATGACTACAGCAACGATCATAGCTATCTCCATGCGGTATTCATCAATAACCATTGCCGGGGTAAGCTTCCTCTCAACGTCAGAGGCAACGCTCAGGACTAAAGTCTGAAGTTCTTCGGGGCTAATTGAAGCTATCGCCTTATTTATTATCGACAGGAGCAAGTCATCTTTTTTAAGCAGACCGAAACAGTATTCCCTGGCTTCCTTACCTCTGGGAACGGCCACTATGTTTTTATATCCGTGCATCAATGTATAGTAAGCTACCGAGTAGGCATTTCCAAAACTATAATCAGCTTTGCCGCTATTGACAGCCTTCAGGGTATCTTCCCTTGTATTGAAATATATTGCTTTATCTTTGTTTACACCTTCAGGAAGTTCGCTGCCCTTATTTGCGGCGTATATCAGGTTTTCCAGGTCCCGATCCTGAATGGATGAATTGATGAATAGTATTGTCTCTGACTTCAAAAATGGGATCGATAATTTCATACCTTTCGGTGCGTAATTAGGGGGGATCCCAAAGAATATATCGGCACCCGATGCGCCAGCTTGCCCAACCGAGTCATACAGCCTGTATTCGAAGCTAAGGCCTGTCATCTCTGATATCCTATTTAAGACCGATACTGAAATTCCACTTACCTCACCATTTGATTTTTCATACTGGATCGGCGCGCCTCCCCTAACAGAGACGGCTTTTACTACCGGCCTTGTTCTGATATACTCTTTTTCCTCATTGGTGAGATCCAACCACATAACAAGACGGAGATCACCAACTGTGGCGCTGTCCGCCTGATCAGATGCAAAAGCAAAGCCTGCAGGACCGGGGATCATCATCGTTCCTGTAAATAAGCAAAATACCAATATGACCATTACAAAAAATAAAAGATCTGACCGAGTTTTCCTTTTGCACTCTTCCATGTATGACAGCTCCCTTTACAGAACTATCGGGGATCCAATGATGATCGCATCCGATCCCCCGGCCTTTCTGAAGACTTCTTTAAGGTTATCGTCAAAATACAGATCGCACATTGATATTTTTTATTAATTAACTGAACTTTCCCACCCACCAACAGGTAGCTGAACCTTGAAAAATCTATATAGGTTACGCACATAATACCAATTGTTGTCATATGTAGTTCGGTAATGCATTCATAAAGGCCTCGGTTATTTGGTTTTGTATTTTGTCTTTTTTGCCATTGAGACTGTTTCCCAGGATCTGCAGTACCGTACTGAGTATCAGCATCAGGTAATAAGAGAGTTTTATGTCCTCTCTCTCTTTCCTCTTGACCGCTTTTGGCTGTCCAATACCTCAGTTGAATATTAATTGTTGTTCCGACACCGGGACCGCGGGCGGTGTTTCGTACGGTCTGTCCAGCCACTCCGGTAATGGCCTGTACATAAAGAGGTTCAGCCTTAACATCGCACTCATTACGGAGAACGACCATTTCATTTTTGAGAGATGGTGAAGCCATCTTATTATCAAAAGCGATATCATGGCTGTCCAAATCTGTATGCGTAATG
>CAYLLJ010000055.1:0-2539 GCA_964384725.1 uncultured Oscillospiraceae bacterium
ATATGGATAATCCCTGCTGTTTTGATTGTTCGAGAAGTTTCCGGACATCACGCCTCGCTCTGGCATCCAGCCCCGTTGTAAGCTCGTCTAAAAAAACAAGCTCGGGATTCGGAATCAATGCAAGGACAATAAACAGGCGTTGACGTTCACCTCCGGACAGTTCCTTCACAAAAGCTGTTTGTTTATCAGACAATCCAAACCTGCCCAGAAGTTCCTTAAAATCTCTCGCATTCCTATAGAGTACCGATGTGTTTTCACACAGTTCGTTCACTTTTATCTGATCCTGATATTTAGACTCCTGAAATTGGACTCCGACCTTTTCAAAGACCGCTGTTCGATCCTTCTTCGGATCCATTCCGAGAATCCTTACTTCTCCGGAATCCATTTTCCCGGTTCCGAGGATACATTCTATAATGCTGCTTTTTCCGGCACCGTTTGCGCCAAGAAGTCCAAACACTTCACCTTTCTCTAAATGAAAAGTCAAATTTCTAATTCCTTTGCCGCCTGATTTCTTTTGTAGAGATTTCCGACTCCGGACGATTTCTTGAATAATTCTTTGGATAGGCTTGCCGCCTCTTTGACATGTAATATTTCTTTCTTTGCGACTTGTATGTATTCGTCTAACAAATCAATCGCTTCATCAAAATGATATCCCGCCGACAGTTTTACCGCTTGAATAATTCTTTTATGAAGACCGGATTGTAAGACTTCTGTCTGTAATGCCTTCCTTACCAACAGAAATTGCTTTAGGTGAATGTCTGTAAAAACACGGTATCCATTGGGTTTTCGCACAGGCTTCTGAATCAGCCCCCATTCCTCATACATACGGACCGTATTCGGATGAATGCCCACTGTTTTCGCTATCTGACTTGTTGAATATGTCTCAACCATTATCTCTTTTCACCGCGTCAATTTCTTTCTCAAGCATTTCTCTGATAATCGGATTGTTGGCCTCGTTCAACGCCGGCAGAAAGGCCATGCTCCTGCATTTCTTATACTCAACCTCATCCATTACGAATGTATATCCGGCAGGGCAGATCGGACTGCAGGTCTTCCCGGCAAGTTTCTTGCAGTCAAGCGCGTTCGCAATTTCTTTTTTCGTATTTTCCGGGAACATCTCAACCAGCGCTTCATATTCCGAAACGTGTGCAGCGTAGACTCTTGCCTTGACGCATTCTTTCCTGAAAACAAAATTCAACAGCGATTTTCGGCTGTCAGGCAATGAATATGTGACGAGATAACCTTTTGCAGCGGTCTTTATCGTCCTTTTACATTTTTGCTTTGCAAGGTAAGCATCAATTTCTTCAACAAAGGCTTTTGATTCATTCGGAATCAGTTTAAGAAAATCGTTATATGGCTGTTCCATGTGTTCCTCCGTTAACGCATTACTTTTTCTGAATTGTTATTCGATTATATAAAGAAATCTGCTCGCAAGCCCTTTATCATAAAGCTGTTTTCCGAGCAATGATTCTTTGAGCTTGCTTTCATATAGGTCTTCGTTCCCTTCAGCGCAGAAATCATGCTTGAGTTTTTCCAAGATTGACAGAGACTTTTCATACAGCAGCTTTTCGTTACTGCTGTAGTCGATTATAGAATAAGCAATCCCGTTTCTGTTCAGAACGTCGGCGACGCTTGTTCGGTCTCCGTGCAGGATGCTCATATTTTCTGAAGCTGCATCAAATATGTATTGAGAATAAAAGAAGTACTTGCGGCAATTTTGATAGTCGCAGATGGCGAGAAGCAAGGCGTTCAAGTCACGGCTAAAATATAAACTGTCTACAGATAACGCGACAGTCGGATTCAATCCGTAGTCCGGAAGGAAATCAATGTCGCCCTTAATATATCGGACTGCACTGTCATTCTTTCCCGTAAAGCCTTTATTTTCAAGTTGGTCTACCCCGGTTCCGGAACAGCCGTACTTTTCTGTAAGACAGCTCAAAATGCTTCCTGAGCCGCATCCAACGTCCAGGATGTGATCATCCGATGTCAGCGGAATTTCGTATAAGACAAAATCGAGTTGCTCCTTGTCCATCATATTGAAGAGATATATCCGGTATCCATACACCTCTTCGCAGAAGTCAAGATAAGCCTTACTCTCCGTCAGCCGACCGATCTTGTTTTCAAATTCTTCTTTTGAATTCATAGCTGCACCTATTTAATGTTTTTTCTGAAATCAGCAAGCAAAATAACTGTATCCGGCGACTCCTCCGAACTAATATTGAAAGTCAGCGGGAAATACTTCAGTTTCTCCATTTCACAAATCCGGAAAAGCCTTCATCAACATAGGCCTTCTTTGTAAACAGGCGTAAAGTATCTGCTCCGATAGCATCTGCTATCTTCATTGCCACATAATTTGTATTTCCTTCCGGAGAATAATATACAATCAGTGTATTCATGGCATTAGCCCTGCTTTTATTATAATTTACATTCATCAATCCGTTTCAGATTTTGCTCCATCATGCCGATTACCTTGATAGCTTCTAAAATAGACTCCCGGGAGATCCCATCGAAAAGTCCATTAATAATCTTCCGGTTCGTT
>CAYLLJ010000056.1:0-2538 GCA_964384725.1 uncultured Oscillospiraceae bacterium
CACACGTAATATTACGTAATATAATACTATTAAGATAAGGAAAGGAGAAATAACGATGCCGATGACGCCGAAGCAAATGATAAAGCTGTTAGAGGAAAATGGTTTTAAAGAGATCCGGCAAGATGTTTCACACAAGTTTTTTAAAAATAGCGAGACTGGAAAAACTACAACAGTTCCTTATCATTCCAAAGACCTAAAAAAGGGAACGGAACAAAAAATACTAAAGGATGCAGGGCTTAAATAGCTCTCTTCCGTATAACGGGAGGTTTAAGAATATGAATAAATTATTTTATCCTGCTGTTTTTCAACCTGAAGAAGATGGAGGCTTTTCAGTCTTCTTTCCGGATATTGAAGGATGCAACACCCAGGGGGATACGATAGAAGAAAGCTATAGTATGGCTTTTAATGCATTAGGCATTGTTTTATCTTATATGGAAGATGAACATCTTCCGGTACCGAAAGCTTCTGCACCGCATGATATAGAGCTTGAAGAAGGACAATATATCGTCGTCATTGAATTTGACATGATGGAATATAAAAAGAGAACCGGATCGCAAGCAGTTAAGAAAACATTAAGTATTCCGAGCTGGCTGAACGTGGAAGCTGAAAAGGCAGGAATTAATTTCTCTGCCACATTACAGAATGCACTTAAAGAACAATTAGGGTTATAATAAAGCTGGGGTTCCCCCGGCTTTTGCCTTACATAGCAAACCGATATTTATTCGGATAGGAGATGATATAATGAAAAAATTGATGGTAACAATCATAACAGCAGTAATGATATTAGGAGCTTCAGCAACATCATATGGTACAGATTATTCAGATGTTAAATCAGGTAATTGGTCTTACGAAGCTGTAAACGCTATGTCTGAGAAGGCAATCATCAGCGGGTATCCAGATGGCAGCTTTAAGCCGAACAACACGGTTACAACTGGTGAGTTCATCAAGATGGCGCTGATTGCCGCCACCGGTAAAGATGTGGGAAACTCCACTTCCGGAAACTGGGCCTTGAATTATTATAACAAAGCTCTGGAGCTTAAATATTTCACGCAATATGATATTGCAAAAGAGAACCTCAATAAACAGATTACCAGGGCGCACATGGCGCTGATCATCAGCTCCATCCTAGGCGATGTCAAGATTGATAATTACGATGAGATTCAAAAGGGAATCACAGACATAACATATAAAACGCCTTATGAATATGACATAACTAAATCATACGCTTCCGGAATCCTGACCGGCTATACTGATGAAACCTTCAAACCGGACAAGACTCTTTCCAGAGCGGAAGCGGCTACTGTTATTTACAGACTTGTAGATGAAAGCAAAAGAGTTATTCCTTCTGTTGGTGGCGTTGAACAGGAACAAAAGCCAATTAACGAAGTAATAACAAACCTTGATTCATTTTATACTGAAAATGGATCTTATGATAGCGCACTTGCGAAAACGGAAACTTATTCTTTTGCCGACGGTTCAAAATATGGATTATCTTTAGGTGAAAACAACGGAGTAAAGTGGATAACTGTACCGGCTTCTGTTTCTTCAAGCTTTCATAGTGTATATCTGATGAAAGATGGAAAAATAGTAGAATTAACAGACCGATCCGCGGACAGAGCAGGGAATTGGTATTTTGGTTATAAATCTGATATTACGACGATTGATTATATTGTATCCGTAAACAGAAGTGACAAAGATGCGTTAATCATATCAAACCCTTTTAAAAATTAATTATCATAGTTTTAATAGTTAAACATCATTAACTAGATCCCGGCGAATACCGGGATTTTTATTGTATATGAAAACCTCCGGCTGTGCCTAATGTCATTTAGTTAAGCCAATTGAACATAAATTTAAAGTTATAAACAGGAGTATATAAAATTATGCCCCTGTTTTTTTCTTGAAAACACTTGACATTTTCCTGATAATATGCGGCGCAGCCCCTTAAATGAATCAAATTTAAGGAGGCGAATATGCGTAAAAGGATTAATTTAATTAGAAAGAAGCTGGATGATCTGATTATCAAGATGTCTTGCAATCCAGAAAGCTTTGTCAAAAACCCGGGCAAAGATTTTACCCGCAGCAGAAAGCTTAATTTTTCAACTGTGATGAAGGGCATTCTGTCCATGGGAGGCGGCAGCCTCTCCAGAGAAATGATCCGGCAGACAAGGTTTGATATGAGCCATGCCACGGTGTCTGCATTTGTACAGCAGAGGGACAAGCTTCTGCCATATGCGTTCAAGTACCTTCTGTCAAACTTCAACAAATCTGTAAAGGTCCGCAGATTTCATCGGTACAGAGTTATGGCAGTCGATGGATCAGACCTTCAGATTACAACCGATCCAAGCAAGACAGATTCCTATGCACACAATCAATACGGAGGCTATAATTACATCCATGTGAATGCAGTCTTCGATATGGCTGTAACTGACTTAATCCAATCATTAACTAAATGACATTAGGCTAAGCCGGGGGATCATTATTTAGGCGCATATTGTTTGATGCTTACATCTTATAAAAAAGGAGGAACGATAATGA
>CAYLLJ010000057.1:0-547 GCA_964384725.1 uncultured Oscillospiraceae bacterium
TCCTTAATGACGCCACCGTTAAAGTCTTAAGAAAACTAAAAGATGGTCAAGGGCAATATTTATGGCAGCCCTCATTAACTGCTGGGACTCCGGATACTCTTCTTAACCGGCCGGTTTATACCTCTGCTTATGCCCCTACTATTGCAGCTGGTGCCAGGACTATCGCTTTCGGTGATTTCAAGTATTACTGGATTGCCGACAGACAAGGAAGAAGCTTTAAACGCCTGAACGAGCTTTATGCAACTACAGGTCAGGTTGGTTTTCTCGGCAGCCAAAGGGTGGATGGGAAACTGATTCTTCCTGAAGCTATCAAAGTCTTGCAGCAGAAGGCTTAATGGGGGTGCTAATGATGAGCTATAACACTAAAAACTATACCGAGCAAGGCGGCGAGAAAACTGTCATTGGCGGGATTTTGGAAGTTATAGAGGGTGGCTCTTTGGAGATTAAAGAAGGAGCATTTTTAAAAGGATTCCCTATAGCTTCAAACCAGGCTAACAGCACCGCCGCCACGGTCAGTGATTTAAAAGATAACTTCAATGACTTGCTG
>CAYLLJ010000057.1:557-2483 GCA_964384725.1 uncultured Oscillospiraceae bacterium
AACCGCGAATCAAAGCCAGGTCGGTGATGTTACCATAGCCGATAGCATAATCAGTGTTACCGTTGATGTAGATGAGCTGGTGGAATTTGATAGCGCCAATCCCGCACAGGGCATCCATAAATGGATAGGGATTTTAATATCTACCGGACTTTCTGATATCACCAAAATCAAATACAACGGTTATCAGCTAACACAAGCTGATGTAACAGAGGCAGCCAGTGTAGGCGGCACAGACGGAGATATCATCATGTGGCTCAAATGTGATGAGATTATAGAAACACCTAAGCTCTTTACGCTGTGGTCCTCCGGCTATGATGAAACCGAATTTATGGTGGAAATAGTGGCTCCAGAAGAATAAAGAAAGGATGGTGGCGGAGATGACACTATTTGAAAAAGTCAAAGCGAATCTGATCTTAGAGCATGATAAGGATGATGAACTTCTCAGTAGCTATATCGCCGCCGCTATATCCTATGCTGAAAGTTACCAGCATCTATCGGAAGGTTATTATTCCAATAACGAAATGCCCCTTACTACCGAGCAGGCAGTAATTATGCTTGCCTCCTATTTTTATGAAAGTAGGGACGGTGGCACCGGGGGTTTCTTTGCCGATAGCGCATTAGCTGGACGACAAGCACAGGATACCATTAATTCCCTTCTGCGACTTAATCGGGATTGGAAGGTGTAGCCTATGAGCATTGAAAAAATGAACACCTTTATTGACCTGATAACAACTGAAGTAACCAAAGACAGTGAAGGTTTTAGCACCGTTAAAGATACCATCATTGCCTCTGTTAGAGCATATAAGGAAGATCGGTATGCCAGCGAGAAATGGGCAAACATGGCTGCCTTTTCTGAAGCCAATGCCCTTTTTCGTTTTCGAAGGATACCAGATATTGAAGTAGCTACTGATATGGTTATTGTTTGTAATGACGGACGATATGAAGTTACAAGTGTGATGGACATAAAGAATCGTGGGATGTATATAGAGGTTCTAGCCAAAAAAGTAGTGTCATCTAGTGGCTAAAGCAAAAATGAGGAGGTGACTTGGCATTATGGGACGCTGTTCAGTTAAAATGCCGGAAGATTTTCTCTTGAAGATATCAAAACTGGGTGATAAGACAGATGAAATTATTCCTAAAGTTCTGGATGCAGGCGGTGAGGTCATGCTTCATAAGATTAAATCAAACTTGACCGCTGTCATTGGAAGCGGCACCAAATACCCGTCACGTTCCACCGGAGAACTAGAACGTGCTTTAGGACTCTCACCTACTCTACTTGATAAAAAGGGCAACCATAATATCAAGATAGGGTTTTCAGAACCAAGAAGTGATGGAGACAGCAATGCCAAGATTGCAAATATCCTTGAGTATGGAAAAAGCGGTCAACCACCAAAACCCTTTTTAAAGCCAGCCAGATCTTCCGGCAGAAAATCCTGCATTGAAGTGATGAAGGCAAAGCTGGACGAGGAGTTGAAAGGAATATGAGCATACTATCCGAATTAAATACTCTCTTGGGAACGCTGGATATACCTATTGAAACGGGAATATTCAGCGAAGCTCCCCCGGATGAATATCTGGTAATCACTCCGATGTCAGATAGCCTTGACCTTTACGCAGATAATAGACCGTTAACACAACTAGAGGAAGTAAGGCTTTCTCTTTTTACAAAGAGCAACTATATAAATAGACGAAACCAGCTGACAAGATTACTCCTTGAGGCTGGTTTTTCCATTACCGATCGCAGATATATCGGTTTTGAGGAAGATACAAAATACCATCATTATTGCGTAGACGTAATGATGGAATATGAAATGGAGGTATAAAACCATGGCAACTATAGGTTTAGATCGGCTATATTATGCAAAAATCACTGAAGATACAAACGGTGATGAAACTTATGGCGCTCCCCAAATACTGGCCAAGGCT
>CAYLLJ010000058.1:0-288 GCA_964384725.1 uncultured Oscillospiraceae bacterium
CAGGAAAGTTAAAACTCTCCCGTATGAATATGGGAGGATTGGGAACTGCCATGATGCGCCGGATCATGCAGGATAAGAACATTGATTCACTGGAAGATATGATGAAAAAAGCCATGGAAAACGGCGTAAAGATTATAGCCTGTTCCATGAGTATGGATGTGATGGGAATCCGGAAGGAAGAACTGATTGACGGCGTGGAAATCGGCGGTGTCGGTAGCTATCTGGGGGATGCAGAAGAGTCGAATGTGAATCTTTTCATCTAAGCGAAAACGTCGGAGGTCGGATCAG
>CAYLLJ010000058.1:298-2478 GCA_964384725.1 uncultured Oscillospiraceae bacterium
CTAACATACAGAACCATGGCCGCCGGATCTGATGATATCATGGTAGTGTCAAGTAATCTATGAAAACCCAGAGCCAAAGAAAAAGGCTCTGACGAACCTTGAAAATCTGTAGATATAGTCTGCTGAAGGCTCTCCGAGGGCTTAGGGCGCTGCCCTAAGAACCTGCAAGGGACTCGTCCCTTGACCCGGATCCTGGGCTCCGCCCAGACCCGTCCTCGCCGGAAGCAGGGAAAGGTGCTGTTGCTCCTTTCCCTTTGCGAGAGGATCATCCGTGAACCTTATGTCAAGGGACTTTCGCGGCATATCCTCGCGGCCGAAGCCGCTCCGGTATTCCACGGTTCCCTTGACAACGGTTCCGCTCCCTGCTTATCCGGCAGTTTCCTGCATCTTTTTAATGGTCTGCTGGCCAAGGAAGATCAGAAGCTGCCATTTCCCCGGCATGTTTTCGCCGTTTGCAATGATGTCATTGCTGACCGGCGGCTGGAACTTATGCAGTTTATGCGGGCGCAGGAAGTTATAATACGCGACCCAGAGGGCAAGATCATAGCTGGCGCCGTTATAGCTGTCAAAGCCGTTTGTGGGACGGTAAGAAGCTTTGTAAGTGCGGTTTAACCTTTCAACCATCTGCTTATAAGGCCGGAATTCCGTGGAAACGGCATCATTGTTCATCAGTCCGGTGACCTGCGTGATTTTAAAGTTAAATTTCTCGCCGAACTTATGGAAGAACTGCTGGGCGGCGAGAGGATAGGCGCTGTAGCCATCCGCAATAAAGCGGAAGCCTTCAGGGAGTTCTTTCAGATGCTGGAAGGCCATACGCATGGCCATGATGCAGGGGCCGACGCCCCGGTTGTCAGATACCTGATAGCCGATTACTGCACGTGACGCCGCATTCATGATAAACCAGATATATCCTTTGATGCCGCGAACCTTGATATAGGTTTCGTCGGCAACAAAGGCAGAACCCTTTTCGTAAGGGTAGGTATCAACAAACGGTTTTATGCAGACCGCGGCGGTTTTACAGTAGTTGGCAACCATCTGGTGGGATATGGAGATGCCGTGGATGTCCTTCATGGCCTGCGCGGTTTTTCGCAGTGACAGGCCGAGATTGACCCGGTAGGAAAGACACAAGGACATGATATAAGCATTGTTTTTGCTGAATTTCAACGAGGAGGCGTTCTTCGGCAGGGTGGTGATGTCCATCTTGAAGAAATCTATTGTGAACTCTCGGTAGATGTAATGCAGCTTATACTTGTTTTTACCGTAATCCTCGTCCAGATCCGCCTTGTCAACATTCTTAAGGTTGTGCAGGTAGTAAGGGCATTTGGGATTCACGCATTTATGGATGATGAAGTGTTTGCGGTCTTTTTTATGTACCAGCGTATGGGAACAGTAGGGGCATTTGAGGGAAAGTTCCTTGGAGAAACGGTTCTCTTCCGGAGAAAAGCGTGCTCCACAAACTTTACACAACAACTGTCCGGCTTTTCCATTGTTACGGTACAGGTAAGGCTGGGGTGCCTTGCAGGCAGGGCAGGCGCAATGCTCCGGGATATCGCACTCAGAGCGGCGGCGGACAGGCTGAACGGGTTTTCCGTATTTCCACGCGTAGTAGCGATTGAGATCCTTCCAATCCCAGGCCTGGTGATAGGAGACGATCTTTGGCAGCTGATCAACCTTGAATTTCTGGTACTTGGGGGAACGGGAATCGTCGAAAGCCCACTGCTTGAGAGGGATGTATCTGCAGATAAAATGAACCAGCCAACGGTTTTGTTGATAAAGCTGGTGGCACAACTGAAGAAGATAAAGTATAATGTTCACGAGCATTGTCCCCTTTCTGTAATGAAGGTTTGGTCGCTGACATTATACCAAAAAGGGAGGTCAATGCTCTTTTTATTTGAATCTCCCGTAAAATCAAGGATTTTGAACTATAAAACAGGTGGTGAATTTGACACTACCATGAGATAAACGGAAGCGGGAAAATGAAAGCAAAACAATTTATTCCTTTAATAGCGATTTCTTTTATCTGGGGCACCTATTATGTAGCAAGCCAGCAAACCGTCAAACAAATGTCTATTTTTAATACGGGTATTGTGATCCGGTTTCTGACTATGATTCTTCTTCTGGTAATTATGGGAGTCAGAGGAGAATTGAAAAACCTGTTTCATGTAAAGGGAGTATTGGGA
>CAYLLJ010000059.1:0-578 GCA_964384725.1 uncultured Oscillospiraceae bacterium
TGACAGCTCCTGATCCGGCCGTAAATACCTGCCATTACTGTTGCGATAAGATCAAAGTGTTTAGTTCCTTCGACATGGTGTCCAATTTTTTTGCGGATTGCAGCAGCTCCTCGCAGGAAGCAAAGGTCTGCTGTGTTGCCGCCGAAGTTTCCTGAATATTCTCCGATACAATATCAGACATATCCTTAACTCTCCCGATAAAATCATTTGTTCTCCTGCTTATTTGCCAGATTGTTTATCATGCCAAGGGATTGAATTGCTATTTCTATATCATGAATAATATTACTATAATAATCGTTGAATCCGCGGATAACGCCAACGCCCTCATCAACCCTGTTTACCAGATCATTGACTGTAGTTTCATGCCTGTTCATATCGGAAATTACATTTGTTATGTTGCTTAACGACTTTTGACTTTGCTCGGATAGCTTCCGAATTGAATCCGCAACGACGGTAAAACCCGCTCCGTATTCACCTACTCTGGCCGCTTCGATGGATGCATTCAGAGACAAAAGCTTTGTTTCCTCCGCTATTACCTGAATATCTCCCACAATAGTCTGTATTTTCTTCATAAGATC
>CAYLLJ010000059.1:588-2201 GCA_964384725.1 uncultured Oscillospiraceae bacterium
TTTTGATGGCACTTTCCTTTATACTTGTTATTTTATCAACTGCATTCTCGATGGAGTTTCTACCGTTCAGAGCAGTCTGTTTCAGTTGCTCTGAATTACCGATTGCAGTCGTTGTTTGGTCCTTCATAACCGTAGTATCCTCTGAAAGTGTATTTATCAGGTTCGCGCATTCTTGAACGTTATTAGAGGTATTAATCATTTCATCCAGTATCGAGGACACGCTTGCAGACGTGGTCTCAGCCCCATTATACTGCAGCGCGGACAGTTCCGTTATGTGTTCGCTGGATATTCCAAGCAGGGATATCGCGTTCTTTACCTGAGAATCTACCTTTTGAATGTTTTCCAATGTCCTGTTCAGGTTAAATTCATTCCTGCAGGAACTAAGCAGCATTTTTCTGCCGAGATATGTACTGATATAAGAGGTCAGAGCACCGAAACAGAGCATTTGAATTCTGGTCAGAATATCCGGAAAGGCAGCACTTAATTCTTCAATACAGGTGTTATGATAAAATGTAAAGATGCATGTAAACAGACTTAAGAGAATCCCAAAGATTGTAACCTTAAAGTCCAGATAGTAGGCAGAAAGGAAAAAAACAAGTACCACAGCTCCCCATGCATCACGGTACGGTATAAACATACAAATTGCAAACAAATTAATGCTTGTAGCTAATATGAGAATATACTTAAATACATTTACATAAGTCTGATCTTCTTTTCTTTTTAAAATCAGATTAGATATTCCCAGAAGAAGCGAATTAAATACTAATGGTATACTGAAATAAAGCAGGTTGCTCCACTCGAAATCATTCATGATACCAACAATTTTTAACAGCACATAAAATCCGACACCTACGTAGCTTCCTAATATGACGGTTTTATTAATTACGCCGCTAAGATCCTTCTGATGTTTCAGCAGGTTACTATTAAATAAATCTTGTATAGTCCTCTCCATACTGGCACCCTCGGCAATTTTTTATCTATATTACACAATGATGCAGGTGAATCATTAACACCCACATCATATAAGATTTACGAGTGAGTATTTTTATTTTCAAAAGCATTCACTCATTTATTACGAAGTTTTTAATTTGTTTTAAATTACTTTAAGGGGACGCTATTTATTAAGAATTTCCTGTAATTCATCTGCCACCAGCTTCAAATTACCCATTTGTTTTGAAATTTCTATAAGATGCCTGGTATTTTCCTGTACAACCAGCGCAATCTGTCTAAACTGAATATTTTCGGTTGAAATCTGTTCGGCAATTTCATTATTAACCATTACATTATTTTTTAACAAATGATTCTGCTCTTGATTCAATGTGTCAATCTGTTTCATTGCGAGTGCGGATTCATTAAGCAGGCGAAGCATATTTCTGACCGACCCGACGGTAATATTGAGAATCTCATTTTGCTTATCGAGCCGAACGTTGCTCTCATCGACCTGCTGTGTGGTAATTGCACTTTCTTCTTCAATTTTTGTTACTGCCCTATAAATTTCCTTTAACGATTCCTGCGTATTCGACGACAGCTTTCCTATCTCTGTCGCAACCACCGCAAAGCCTTTTCCTGCCTCTCCTGCCCTTGCCGCCTCAATTGATGCGTTTAATGCCAAT
>CAYLLJ010000060.1:0-938 GCA_964384725.1 uncultured Oscillospiraceae bacterium
GCGCCACAAGAGTAAGAGATTTTGAGTCAGATGATGAAGAAAGTGTTAGAGATGTTAATGATAGTACTATTAATGACGAACAACTAATTTGTTTTAGTAGTAAACAGCATGATTTTAAGGCAATACCTGAATTACCTATTGGAGTTGTCAAGAAAAGTGCAGTCGGTAAACCCACAAATTTTCAAGAATAGGCCTCTGAGATTTTCGGAGCCAGAGGTCGTCACTCCTATTTTACAGCCAGTCAGCCACCGCCGCAGGCGGCTTGGCTTTGACGGGTTGTCGGAAAAATGCTATCATTGCAGAACCGGCGGAAGAATATGTCTCTGAGATTTCCTATCGCCGTCGGTGACACCAGCAGAGCATTTTTCCGATGTTCAGTCAAAGCTGGCGTTCTGTTACGCTGCCACTTCCGTTCCTGCCATCTGACGGTAGACAACCGGCGGCCAGCCTCCCGGATTAGTGGTATAGACCCGTTGCTTATTATAATAGATGAAGACATAACGAAAAATGATTGTTTTTACTTCGCTCATTTTCATCCGATAGGTCGGAATGCGGTAAAGCAATTCTTTCTTGAGCGTCGCAAAGAAGCTCTCCATTCTGGAATTATCGTAGCAGTGAGCAACTCCGCTCATGCTCTGGATTACACCGAGCTTCTTCATTTCTTCTCTGAACGCGTCGCTCGTATACTGCGACCCCCTGTCACTGTGGAGTATTGCACCTCTTAAAGGGAATCTGAAAGCAGCGCTGTTTAAGGTATCTATCGCAAGCTCTTTACGCATATTGTTATCCATGCATAAGGAAATTACTTCGCCGTTGAAGCAATCCATAATAGGTGAAATATAGAGCTTTCCGTCTATACAAGGAGTCTGGGTTATGTCTGTGAGCAGTTTCTTGTAAGGTTCCGTTGCTGAAAAGTCTTGTTTTATTAGATTTTCGCT
>CAYLLJ010000060.1:948-1902 GCA_964384725.1 uncultured Oscillospiraceae bacterium
GGAGCCATCCGTTCTCTTTCATGAGCCTTCTAACCCTACGTCTTCCCACATGTCTTCCCCGCTGCTCCAAGGCCAGCTGCACCCGTTCAATCCCGTAATTGTCATTGTATGGTGATTCTGAGAGTATTTCCTTCATCATCGCCGAAAGAGCCTCATCTTTACTTGGTCTACCCAGATTATTCTTGTATCTGTAATATCCAGATTCGCTTACCCCAAGCACCTGGCACATTGTTCTTACATCCCACTTCTCTGTGTTCTGTAGTATAAACCAGTAGCGGCCACGAGTTTTTACCTCTTTCGGCTCGCAGCGAAAAAACCTAACGCCTCCTGCAGAATATCATTTGCACGCTTTAGCTCCGAGTTCTCTTTCTGCAGGCGTTGGATAAGCTGCTCCTGCTCGCTCATTGGTTTACGTTTATTTCCGCTGCCGACATTGGCTTCTTGCCCGTACTTCTTTTTCTTCTGCCGCCAGTAGGACAGGGTGTTATATGAGATTCCTAATTGCTCGGTCGCCTTCTTCGTTCCGATTTCTTCCGCCAGCTTGACGGCTTCCTCTTTAAAGTTCTTATCGTAGCTCGTCACTGTTACTCACCTTCCTGTTTCTTATTATATCATACTATTGGTGAGTTTTCCGTCTCTACTTTTATGATAGCACTTCACTCATAGAATTCACCTCAACCTTTTAAATTACTTTTTAAACTACTTTTTCTGCCACGTTATTCCACGCCTGTTTATCGTCTTTCTCAAGTTCCAGTGAAACCGCTTCATCCATTAATTTAAGAAGTTCCAATAAACTTCTAAATTTACGCACTTTTTCTTCTTCCAACCATTGAACAGTTCCTTGCCATGTCGCGTTCTGGCGAAACTGGACATGGACAACGAATGTTGCCTGAGTCCCTTGATTTTCGATAAATACATCATTTGATTCAGTTAAATACCCATTGATATGATTTG
>CAYLLJ010000060.1:1912-2165 GCA_964384725.1 uncultured Oscillospiraceae bacterium
CAAAGAATGTTCTATTCTCAAAAGACGGTATTGGAAATGAAAAATCATCCATCATCTTATCCAAACATTTTATCAAGTCGAACATACTATAAAAAAAAATGAGGCTTTTTTTCAGATAAGGATTGTAAAGGCGTCCGCAAACGTCAAACGGATGATTCGAGTCGATGCATATGAGCGATTTCGTTATATTGCTTGGCCTCATGAAAGCATCTCTGGCAATCAACCAAACCCCTCCCCTTTTTGCAATCAACAA
>CAYLLJ010000061.1:0-1303 GCA_964384725.1 uncultured Oscillospiraceae bacterium
ATGAAATAAAGGCATAATCCCATAGACGCAGAAATGCCTCACCACTGGATTTCATTCCGGCGGCGAGGCGCTTTTTTCATATAAAAAAGGCACGCAATCCGAAGACTGCATGCCCTGACGTCTGGGAAGGATTAGCAGTCGCCAGTTACGGCAACTGCATATTCCTTGCAAGCATCAATCGCATGGATTGACACCTCTTTAGCATCTGCAGCGTCCATCTTCACAGCGAAGATGATGCCCACAGCTGCTGCGCCAAGGGCAACAGCAAACTTCCAGTCAAGAACAACTGTATAGTTCATAGAGCTACCTCCTTTCCGGAACTTACGTCCCAAGACTCAAAATGGTAGCCTATGTTGCCCAACGTCGCTAAATATTTTATCACATTTTCCCTGAAATTTCAATTCGCATAATGCCTAAAGAGCTTCCGAACCTTACCAAACAATGAAAATTTCTTCCTGTCGGCCATTTATATAACTGATTTTCGTCGGAATATTATCCTTTCTCAGGGTAAATTCTCTTTCTCGGTATTCTCCCTGCATTGCACGATCATATTCGTCACTACCGAACTCATCAACAGCTACAAATCTGATTTTTGATGCAGCTACAGAACCATTATCATCATAGATTGTTGGTTCCTGCGTATAATGACGATACGCTTTTATAGGCTTTTGACCTTCAAAATATACCACAAACTTACTCATACCTCTTGGCAATTCCTGAATCTTCTTATACATTTTATCAAAGGAGTCATCGTCAATACCTAATGCAACAATGTCGTTCTGATGACTTCCCGTCAATTTATACCCACCAAGAAGTAAATATATAATCAGTATCGCATTATTTCTGATTCGAGAGACCACACCGAAATCATCAATATTATCCTTGTGGAAATGATCGTTTCGGCAATCAGCTGCAAAGTTCAACAGAAAACTATGTATCACTAATCGGCCTGCATCAGAGATTTTCCAGCCGTTCACATTATCATGTAAAAACCAAATCATCGGTGCTAATGTGATATCAAAGTAGTCTTTGAAGTCACGTTCGAAAACAACCTGTGGCTTTTTTGTGATAGGATTCTGTCGTACAGTCACATCCTGCATATATTTGTAATTTGGTATGTTAGAATTATTCTTCTTTATCCAAAGCTTGTCCTGAGACGGAAAGTCAAGATTGATTAACAATAATTTAAAAAGCAACTGTTCAACGGCTTTGAGATAGCCGCAGACAACAGATGTGTAATCAAAGCTGTGGCCCTGTTTAAAAACCTGAAACTGATATTCTGCGGTAACAAAGCATTTCGCAA
>CAYLLJ010000061.1:1313-2120 GCA_964384725.1 uncultured Oscillospiraceae bacterium
TCAGTGCCAAGCAACGCTTTATACAGACCTCTCTCCTGAAAATTCCTATTCATGATTTCATAGTCAACCGCAGAAAAAGTCATACTGGCCAACGGTTTCTTCTCTTTAGAGCCAGGCAACACCTGAAAACGCATCTGGTCAAAAGCTGCATTACCTAAAAACATGCTCACATCTGCCTTGAAATTTGATAGGTATCGCAGTGACAGCCGAGGTATTGTTTCAAACCCAATTTCGTTATTTGCTGCTTCTATCGCTGGCAATACCTTTGACAGAAAAAGCTCGTATTCTGCTGTCGAGAAGTAATTTTCGAAAAATTCTGCCGGTGTAACAACATTATATTCTTCCTGTTGGTCCTCACGACTGGTTAACTTATCATCCCATTTGATTTGCAGGATTTTCTCAATCTCGTATTTTTCCATCAATTCAGTTGCTTCACCAGCACAAAGGCCAGTGTAACGCACACCTATTTTCTTGCCGTTGATGTTAATAATAAATTCAAAAGGAAAAACATCCTCGATAGCTTCGGTGCTGTAACGAACATAATTCTTATTATCCGGCCACATTGATTCGATGCCGTGGATAGTAAATAAATCATGGAGAATCGTGTTGATCAGAAGATCACGGACAAACCATTCCAATGTTCGTTCAAAATACGCATATTCATAAAACTCATCGTTGCCGAGCTTCAACATAGGAAATGTGGTAGGCATTTTTCTGGACTTCCTGTATGGCCCGTTTTCGCTTATTTCATTTATCCTTTTCAGGAAAAAATCTATCGCATCATCAATAGACTGACCAACTTTTTTA
>CAYLLJ010000062.1:0-2098 GCA_964384725.1 uncultured Oscillospiraceae bacterium
AAAATTCCCTGCCTGAATACGAAGATTCCTGTACTATGTGTGGGAAAATGTGTGCGGTACGAAATGGAGTGATATGATAAAAGTGCAGTCTGAAATCGCAAGGAAATGATAAAATACATTTCAATAAGGAGCGATGACAGATGGTAAATAAATACAGTGAAGAAGAGCGAATAGAAGCCCTAAAACTTGCAGAAGAAATAGGTGCAGCGGCAGCAGCACGCAGGCTGGGAATAAAGGCTAATACCATTTACGGATGGCAGGGCAGAGCAAAAAATAGAAGCATAGTTTTAAACCAGGCCGGGCAGCCGATGAGCGAAGCGGAAATACGGGAAGAAAACATCAGGCTGGCTAAGGAACTTAAGGAATCTAAAGCAGAGGTTGAAATATTACAGGAAGCATTGAGTTTTTTCGTAAAGCGCCGGAAGAAGTAAGTAAGAGTAGGTTGATTGAATTTATCAAAGAGCAGCATAAACGCTGGTCGGTTGCCACGTTATGCCGGGTACTCGGGGTAAGTGAATCTGGTTACTACAAGCATTTCAGGAATATAAATCAGCCCTATAAATATACCATTCTTCTGGCGCAAATCCATGAAATAATAAAAGAAGACCCAGAGAACGCTAATTATGGAGTTAGGCGCATCTTCCAATATTTAAAGAACAATAAAGGTTACCAAGGCAGCTACAGCACGATTTATCGTATATGCCAGGAGAACAACTTGATGATTAAATACAAACGCCGCCCCAAAGGGATAACGAAAGCTGATGCAGAGGCTCAAAAGGCAGAAAACCTCATTCAGCAAGATTTCACAGCTGAAAAACCCAATAAAAAGTGGCTGATGGATATCACAGAGATTTCGTGTAAAGATGCCAAGCTATATTTAGCACCCGTATTAGATTGCTACGATGGCACTATCCGGGGTTTCAAAATGGATACTAATATGCGGGCTGAACTTTGCGTAGAGGCATTTGAGCGAGCCTGCAGAAGCGATGGCGCAAGAGGTATGATTCTCCACAGTGATCGTGGAAGTCAATTCACGAGTTATGCATTCAGGGATGCTCTAAAAAAGCATTGGGCAATTCAGAGTATGAGCGGTGTAGGTCGTTGTTATGACAATGCCAGGATGGAGAGCTTCTTTGCTACGCTTAAAAAAGAAAAATTATATCAGATAGATACGACCAAGATGACGACCTCAGAAGTCAAGACGATAATATTTCGCTATATCCACTACTATAACCTAAGACGAGTTTACAGTACCAATAATGGCTGGCCGCCTGCAGTATACCGGCAGATGTACTTTGAATCATTGATGGCGGCTTAACAAGACAATCCGCTTATTTCAGAAACAGATTACGGCACCGAAGATGTTAATATATGGTTATCAAAATCCTTGCACTTTTTTACTGAACTAATATTGACAACTCCAAAATATGAACAAGGTATTAAAGGGAGAAAGCATTACCATATTGTAAGGATAGCATGGAACGTGTAGTGACATTTTTTAGTTTTGAAAGGGTGGTGTGTGCAATGAAAGTGATACTGAATGGCAAGGAAACAGATATTAATGATCATATGACCATTGGTTCTCTGCTTCAATCAAAAGGCATTAATCCTTTGATGATTGTGGTTGAACATAATGACCAAATCCCCGAAAGGAAAAAATGGGGAAGTATAGTCCTTAAAGATAACGATCATATTGAAGTAATCAAAATTATGGGAGGCGGATGAGATCAAATTATGGGACAGCTTTTCATATTTCTGATAAAATAAGCTTAAAGAAAATATATTACTATACTATAAAGACAGAAGCTTAGGGGGCAAAATGGGAAGGAATGAACATCTATGATAACAAGTATTACAAGGATTGAGGAAAGGGTTTGGACTATGAGGCGTCCTCTGAAGCGTTGTCTGTTATATTTAAGTATGGTAGCGGTAATTGCCGTAATCTATGCTTTCATTGTCAGCCATTATGTGGAACAAGAAGGGAAAAAATATATCATAGAAGATCAGAATGCCCCCCAAGCTGATGCTATCCTTATTTTAGGAGCTCGGGTTTTTTCAGACGGGAATGTTTCACTGATGCTTAGGGACCGGTTAATGG
>CAYLLJ010000063.1:0-2073 GCA_964384725.1 uncultured Oscillospiraceae bacterium
CTCCTCAATTTCTTCCTTTGTAGCATCCGGACCTACAGCAATTAAAGCCTCTGCGATTGCAACTGTCATTACAGAATCATCCGTAAACTGACAACCTTTTGTAAACAGTTCAAAATCCTTTGTCTTAGCTCCTCTATCAAACTCGAATGGACTTCCAATAATATCACCTAATATTGCTCCGTACATAGCTCCTCCTATCCCCGGTCTGTTCCGGCTCAATTACATCTTTTTCTTTCTTACAGTTACATTATATATTTGCACCTTATTTATTTGGTCGCTGAACGGGCGACACTTTCAGGCAATAGAAAAACGCCAGTACATAAGATACTGACGCCTTCAAACTTATTAAAAATTTACTTCCCTTTTTTCTTCCGTCTCCGAACTTCTTCCCTCAAAAGTGCATACCCAATGAAACTATATATCAGTTCAGAAACATCTTTATCATCAAGGTACAATAATTTGTTTATATCTATTTTTCCTAATTCGATTCCTGCCGAACCAACCCGGATTCCATCTCCATGTTGTGAAACCATAGCAACAATCTCATCGCTTTTCATACTGCTGATCTGACCATTATGTAAAAAAGCAGCTTTACCATCCGGCATAAGTTTTACAAATCTGTCTACATTATACTGAAGCGAATTATGGCTTGTCTTAAATCGGTCTATAGCTACTGTCATAGAGGTGTAACTGTTTCGCTTTTCACCTCGAAACCCTGCATCTGTACCAAATATAGAAAGTGATACAATCTGCGTTTCACCAAATCTGTCATTTACCAAGAATGCTCTATACACACCATTATAGTGTCCACCTCCGGCATTTCCATAATCCATATATCTCTGCCCAAGGTCTTCAAGAAGTTCAAAATTCTTGCGTTTCACTATTGGTAGCTTATGCCCTGTATCAAGTAATGCCTGATACAGATTTACTGCAAGTGACCTAAGTGCTTCAGGTGTGTCTTCTCCAAAAATCCAGTGCCCCGAGTCATTATAATCCCAAATCAATTCCTGATTTTGTAATTCTTCCAATGTAAACCGAATTTCCTTTTCTTCTTTGTATTCCGGTAATGTATATTCTTTATGTATCATCTGCCCGTATGTAAGTATCTTATCCAAGAAAACATATTGATCTGTATCTTCGTCATACGCAGCAATTCTTAAATCAATACCATTTGTAACAACTATATATTTTGCACCTATCGTATCAGAATATCTGATAGCCTGTTCAGACACATTATCTGTAAGAAACACCTTCTCATTCTTACATTCAATCACGGTAACAGGATAGAGACACTGTTCCTCTTCATCATACATATGAATAACAATATCCGCTCTGCCAGAAGCACCTTCAACATAGTAAGACATAGGTACTTCCAGTAATATCATATGCTATCTTCCCAATGTGCACCAAAAATTCATCATCGTTTCAAATCAAGCACATTCCCGCAGTCCTCAGATATATCACCGACAAAGCGGTAATATATCTCGATTCTCTGCGTAGTGCCGTCATCGGTTTTTTCTCTGCCAAAAACCACAATCCTGTCAATCAGCATATGGAGGAGGTCGTGGTCAAGCTTGGTAATCTTCTTGTATTTGCTTATCAGCTCGACAAAGTTATCAATCCCTACCGCCTTTTTCTCGTATCCGTCAAGAAAAGCCGCACATTCCGTAATCTGCGATTTCAGTTCGGTTTGCTCTGCTTCAAGGCTTTGCGACATTGAAATATAACGCTCGTTTGAAATAATGCCGAACACCTTGTCCTCGTACATCTTCTGCAAAATCGTGTCAATCTCACAAAGACGTTTTTTCGCCTTATCGGATTTTTGTTTGTAGGCGGCGGTTTCGCCGCTTTTGTCACTATCTGAGAGTTTACGCAAATGCTCTGCATACTTATCAATATCCACAGAAGCAAGACTCACATTTCTCTGAATATCGTGGAGGACAAGCTCGCTAATCTGTTCAAGCGTGATATAATGCGGTAATTTGCAGGTCGGGTTTTCGGATTTTGCCGTGCGTATCTGCTTTTGGCAACGATACGTTCCTTTGTTGGAGCTTGTCTTATTCCCTTGAAAAG
>CAYLLJ010000064.1:0-934 GCA_964384725.1 uncultured Oscillospiraceae bacterium
CTGAGCGAGAAATTCTTTCTTCTTTATCCGTACCTGCGCCAGCTCATCACTCAGCGCAGACATTGTCATCTGTTTATCCATGTTTTTATTATATCACTTCTGGCAGTATCGCGCCTACTTTTCTGTGCGGTATTACCTTAGACATATATTGACCTCAACTTTCCTGTTGTCTTTGCAGTCTTCTGCATGGTTTTCTTGTAATACCGTATATTATTTTAGCGAATATAGTCTCAAAACTGAATTCACTATCTTGCCTTTCGTGGCAAATTGCTTACACAATATTGCCCTCTTTTGAAGAAAGCAGTTACATTCATACGACCGCATTAGAGTCAATACAGCGTTTACCACTTTTCACGGAACTCAGACGGTGTGATTCCCTCGACCTGCTTAAAGATACGGCTGAAATAATGTGGTGCACCCAAACCGCACTGATATCCGATATCTTCCAATTTCTTATCCGTAAAGCGTAGCATTTGCTTTGCTTTTGTAATGCGGAGATTCAGAACATAAGTATTGATGCTCACACCGTACTGTTCCTTAAACACACGGGTCAGATAGAACTTACTGATAAAGAACTGATCTGCCAGTGCATCCAATGAAATTTTTTCGGTGTAGTGTGTATCCAGATAATCTCGGATCGGTTCAAGGTTCTGCTTTTTCAATATAGCATCTGAACGATCTGCTGGATGCCATGATTCATTCATGAGTAGCACCAGCAGTTCATTTAAACCGCTGTTAATCCGCATATCCCGGATGTAATCATCTGACGAGGCAAGAGGGAAAAGAGACTTATGCAGCTCTGTAAACGCTGCAACATTCTCCGGATGAAATACCGGTCGACCACCATGCTCTTGGTACTTTTGGTAAATGTTCTTCATGGTCACACCAGAGAAGTGAATCCATGACAATGACCAAAGTTTTGTATCTGTACTAT
>CAYLLJ010000064.1:958-1640 GCA_964384725.1 uncultured Oscillospiraceae bacterium
ACGGCTGTTGGCAGTCAATAAACACGCAGTCCCCTGCTGTCAACTTATGCTTTTTTCCTTGATAGTCCCGCTCACCAGAGCCGGAATTGACACAGAAAAACAAATACGAGGCCAAATGAGTACGGGAAGATATATGAGGCTGCTGTGCCTGCAAGCGACCGATTTCCTGAAGATAGAGAAGCGCAGACCTAGCGAAAGTAGTCGGTGTATAGAGGACTCGGTCGGAAGAAACAATTGGGGAGGTGTCCTGTGAATCATGTAAAAACAAGTCATTCATTGCCGGACACCTCCTCTCGACATGTTATTTCAACCACGTCTCAAAATCAAATTGATCATAATAACGGAAAAAAGGAGGAAAAGAGTAGTCAAACCACTGTTTTCCCTTTGGTATTTTTAATACATATGTATCCTGTTCCTGCGACTGCTTAAATTGGTCTGGGGACATTTGGTATATATATATTTTATTTTCAAAAGGAAGCTCTTTAAACCGCTGATATTCCCCCCCCCGAAATCTTTTCTTACCATAATAACATTAACATTCGCTCCATTATCTATAAGCTCAAGCATACGCTTACTTCGATTTTCCCATGCTTTTTTCGCTTCATCAAAAGAGTGATAGTGCTGGAAAAATATTTTAACGTCTTTTAAATGACATACAGAACAATCGCCAATATAATACATC
>CAYLLJ010000064.1:1650-2072 GCA_964384725.1 uncultured Oscillospiraceae bacterium
TGTGTTCCATTCCTTAAACAGCTTTTCATTCTCTGCTGAATTGTACTCGACAAGTGGCATATTCATATATTCTTCAAGATTGCTGCATATTTTCAGAAATCCATCTGCTTCAATCTGCAAATTAATAGTAGGCGAAAGAAATCTTTGTGAGTAATCGTGGTATAAGAACCCCCCGATGCAATTATTACAAAGTATTATACTATTTGAAAGGTCAATTTTACGTTTTACGATATGCCTACAAAACGTTTGTAGTTTATTCATTTATCTCACCCAGTCTTTTAATTTTTTCCTCATGTAAGTGAATTTCTTCCTCTGTAAAACGCATTTTTATTTCTTTACATGGGTTTCCTGCGTTCACGGAATATGGTCTAGTGCTTTTTGTCACAACGCTCCCTGCACCGATCACGCTCCCTTTGCTAATT
>CAYLLJ010000065.1:0-1992 GCA_964384725.1 uncultured Oscillospiraceae bacterium
AGCTCGGCACGTTCCTGTTCTTTTCTGTTGTCAGCCATTTTCTGCTTCCTCTCGCGATCTGAATAAATTATATGTTTTTATCAATATATGTGATGGCGGCAGAACTGTTCCAGACAGTTTCTGCAGATTATCTTTAAAGTTTTATCTATTGGCAGTTTGTAACATATAGTGAAATGGCAAGTAACAGCATCACAAAAAATTGTCTTCATAAATCGTATTTAATCGTACCATATATCTCAAAAAAGATTAACAATGTTTAATAATGATGATCTTTTGCATTCAGCTCTCCTGCATGCTTGATTTTTATGCTTGTTTCGAAGTTATTTGAAGCGTAAAAGTTCAACGCTATTGGTCTTTATGCTAGCTTCATGTACAACCATAGCATTAAAATCAAATTGGAGGCGATCGATTTGCCTATCCCGGAAAAACTGAGAGCGCTCCTGATGCAAAAGGAAGGTACTGTCACGACTGCTGAAGCCAATAAAATTGGCATCTCAAACGAACGTCTCCGCCTGCTGGTAAAATCAGGCGAACTTGAGCGTGCTGCTTTTGGCGTATATGTCCTCCCAGACGAGTTGATCGACAAGATGTACATTGCCCAGTTGAAGCGCCCGAAAATCATTTACTCCCACGAAACAGCCCTATTTCTGCATGACCTTACAGACAGAGATCCTATTTCCTATGCAGTTACAGTGCCTGCAGGATACAACATTGCCCAGCTTCGGAAAGAAAGATTTACGGTGTATTCCATCAAGAGGGAGCTGCATGATCTTGGAGTTACAAAATTAACAACTATGTTCGGGTATATTGTTATTGTCTACGGACTGGAGAGAACGATCTGCGACTGTCTCCGAAGCAGGAACCGGATGGACATCTCTGTTGTCACCGATGCGGTCAAACGTTACGTTCTAAGGAAGGATAAGGACCTGTACACACTTATGAAAATGGCGGAAACTTTTGGAGTGTCCAAGCTGGTCAGAAGTTACATGGAGGTACTCCTGTAATTACCCACCCCATTTGTGAGGTAAGTTTTATGAATGTACAGTTAGAAAGACAGTTCAATCGCACTAGTATATCGATTAAAGATCTAGACCAGGCTATTAAGTACTTAATACGCCTTAATGAGATCCCCGTAAATTCAAGCGATTTTGAGGTTCGCTCTGCCCTTCTTGTTGCTGCAATAATCTCTTACTCAAGGCCGTTCTCTGGTAACTCAGAAGATGAGTTCGCAACAGGCACCCCAAAATTTGGGAAAAATGAGCAAAGAGAAATAAAAGATATGATTGGAGAAGAAGCTATTGCTTTTCATAAAATGATCATAGATTTAAGGAATAAAGCAATTGCCCATTCTGAATACAAGAAGAACCCTACGCGGAGACTGAAAGAATATCCTATGGAGAATGGTTTTCTTACCATCAGTCGTCATTTTGATATTCTTTCAGTTGATTTAGACACGTCATATTTTCTGAAACTAGCAGAAGCAGTTAAAAAAGTATTAGTGAATAAACTTTATACGCTAAACAAGAGTGGTCGTTAGAACCACAATCTTCGTCGTCTCCGAATGCTTAAATCGGAGATCCAGTGTCTCTAAATCCTTGCTATTACTGAATGTTTAAAACCTAAACCACAAGCCACTGGGTCCCCGTTAAGAGGCGTCCGGGGACGACGGGGATTTTGAACCCCCGCGGCCTTTGGGGTCTATTTGAGTTGTTGGTGGAGACGCGGAGATTCGAAATCCGGTCCAACAGGAACCGGTCTGGAAGCTCTCAGAGGTGACGTAGATCAAGGCTTTAAGATTGGATTCTCCGCGATGCGAGGCGAGCAAATTCCCCAGCGTCCGAAGGACGCTAATTCCCTGGCGGATGCAGTCTCCGCATGCTTTTACAACCGCTCAGCTCTCGCTCAGCAACTGCTCAGCCATTGCTCAGCAAAAAAAGACGGGCTTTTGCCCGTCTTTTTATTACCAATATGGTGGGCGATAGAAGAATTGAA
>CAYLLJ010000066.1:0-1933 GCA_964384725.1 uncultured Oscillospiraceae bacterium
CCGGATGCGGTAGATGCCTTTACTTCACCCAATAAGGACATCGCCCTGGTGAAAACGAAAAATAAATTATTGGTTTTTCGCATAAGTCCGGGACAATTGGTCGGGGATCCTATAAAGGAGATCAGGCTTAAAGAAGGTACGGATATAATTATGGCGGAATGGGCCACCGGTTCTTATGTTGAAAACTGGCGAAATACGTTTATTTCTTATGGTGCGAAGGCTTTGATAAACTAGCGCTAAATGCCAAACAAGGATAAATCTTGTTTCACATCAGGGAATCCAGGGAATCATTAAGTTGATACGTTATAGGATCAATTTATAAGAGCGCAAAAGAAAAGAGGAATAAAATGGATAAATTTAACAGTTCACAGAAAGTTGGCGATATTGTTATCTCTTTCCCAAAAGCGGCGGATGTACTGAAAGAATATAAAATAGATTTCTGCTGCGGCGGAAACAGGCTCTTTTCAGAAGTCATCAAAGAGCAGGGCCTTGATGAAGAGGAGATTCTGATCAAATTAAATCAACTGTATACTAAATTTGCCAATGACTCAACCGACAGAACGTGGCAAGAAGCAACGGCGGACGAATTAGTCGATCATATCGTAAACAAGCACCATGCCTATCTTTGGTCGGAACTGCCTGAAATCAGCCGACTGATGACACTGATACTGAGGGTCCATGGCCCAAACCATCCTGAGCTGGCTAAGGTACACAAGCTGTTTCATATGCTCAAGATGGAATTAGAAGCACATCTTACAAAGGAAGAAGCAGTCCAATACCCGGCAATAAAGACATACATTGCAGGTGATCTGAAAACTGATCTTAAAGCCGCCACCGGCATTATACATGAATTAGAAGAAGAGCACACCGCTGCGGGGGACCTTTTAAAAGAGTTGCGAAGAGTTACTAAAGACTTCAGCATACCCGACGATGCCTGCGGTTCTTTCAAGTCTGCGTATCAAAAACTTCAGGAGCTGGAGAGCGACGTATTTCAGCACATACATCTGGAAAACAATATCCTGTTCCCGAGACTTATGATGATGCAAGCTTAGCTTCATGTGTGTTATAATCCAGACGGAGCAGCTGATAATGATATCGTATAATAGGTCGATCTTATATGATTAATAACTACAGCGCTGCCGGGGGGATCCATGCAAAAAAGTAAGAAGTTGGCCTTATTTGTTTTAATAATAGCGGTGGTCGTGATCACCGCTATGCTATATGTAAGCAACCGCTTTATTTTTATCAGCGAGTATAAAATAAAGTATGAAAAGCTTCCGAATACCTTTGATGGTTACAAAATCGTTTTGCTGTCTGATCTGCACAGCAGTGAGTTTGGAAAAGGAAATAAAGCAATTCTAAAAAAAGTCCGTAGAATTGATCCGGATATGATAGTCATGACAGGTGACATGGTCAATTCTACAGATCGGGATTTCAGTATTTTTTTGGATTTGGCAAAGAGCCTTGCTGCAAGCTATGATGTGTATTTTATTGCAGGAAATCACGAACAGTCTTTAAGCCCCGCCGATCGAAGCTACATTTATTATGAACTCGGGCGAATGAGAGTACAGGTTTTGGACAATGAAAAGGTCTCGGTTGCAAGAGGAGAAGAAAGGCTGGACCTTTATTACAGCAGCAGGAACAACGAATACGTAAAGGAAAATGCAGAGACATACTATCTTAGTACCGACCGGATCGAAAAGCTCCTCGGTAAAAATGACGGGCAAGAGTTCAGTTTACTGCTGACTCACAATCCGCTTTATGCGGAGTCGTACATAAAATGGGGAGCGGATCTGACTCTCTGCGGGCATGTCCACGGCGGTATGATCCGCTTGCCCTTTGTGGGAGGCATATACTCACCTGAGAGAACATTCTTCCCGGAATACGATGGGGGGCTATATCCCTTTGGTGAGCAGAATTTGGTTGTAAGCAG
>CAYLLJ010000067.1:0-499 GCA_964384725.1 uncultured Oscillospiraceae bacterium
CAGCATATTCCGGTGCCGTATATAACTATTGAAATTCAAAAACAAATGAACGCATACTTAGATAAGAAGATGTCCGTCTGCGACAGTATTGAACAGACAGTAGACGCTGCCCTGCTACAGGCAGAGGCCTTACGGCAAAGCATATTAAAACAAGCATTTGAAGGGAAGCTGTAATTATGAATCAGGAAAATACATTTGCAATAATTTCTAAGGTTTGGGGAATGTGTAATCCTTTGCGGGACGATGGCGTATCCTACGGAGATTATTTGGAACAACTGACTTACCTTATCTTCCTTAAGATGTCAGATGAATATTCAAAGCCGCCATACAATAAAGAGACTAACATCCCTGCGGGGTACACATGGGCGGATATGAATACGCTTAAGGGTGCCGAGTTGGAACAACAGTATAAAGCTACTTTAGAGAAGCTTGGTGAGCAAGGTGGCATACTTGGAAAAATATTTAAGGGTGCGACCAACAAAATCAGAAATGCAGCGAT
>CAYLLJ010000067.1:509-1854 GCA_964384725.1 uncultured Oscillospiraceae bacterium
TATTCTCTATCGAATCGTACAAATGATAGATAATGAAAAATGGGTTTCTATGTCCTCTGATGTTAAAGGAGAAATATATGAAGGTTTGCTGCAAAAGAACGCTGAGGACGTAAAAAGCGGAGCTGGTCAATACTTTACCCCAAGACCATTAATTCGCGCTATGGTTAAGTGCCTGCGCCCTGAGCCAATGAAAACCATCGCTGACCCATGCTGTGGTAGCGGTGGATTCTTCTTAGCAGCACATGATTATATTGCCAACAACTACTCTCTTGATCGAGAGCAGAAAGAGTTTCTAAAAAATAGCACGTTTTATGGTAATGAGTTAGTAGATAGCACATTCAAGTTGTGTCTTATGAATCTCTATCTACATAATATTGGCGATATATACGGCAATGTACCAGTTACATTAGGTGATGCGTTGCTTAGTGATCCAGGAATTCGTGTGGACTATGTTATGACTAATCCCCCCTTTGGTAAAAAGTCATCCATTACTTTTACAAATGAGGAAGGAGAACAGGAGGAAGAAGATCTCGTATATAACAGACAGGATTTTTGGACAACCACATCCAATAAGCAATTGAATTTTGTGCAGCATATCAATACAATTCTCAAATCCACCGGAAAGGCCGCTGTTGTCGTTCCGGATAATGTGTTGTTTGAGGGCGGAGCCGGAGAAGTTGTCAGGAAGAAACTGCTGCAAACCACTGATTTACACACAATCTTGAGATTGCCGACAGGAATCTTTTATAAGCCTGGAGTAAAGGCAAACGTCATATTTTTTGATAAACGTCCAGCGAGTCCGGAAATGCAGACAAAAAACGTTTGGATTTATGACTTGCGTACAAATGTTCATTTTACGTTGAAGCAAAATCCGATGACCGACCGCGATTTGGAGGATTTTATCTCCTGTTATAATCCTCAAAACCGATATGAACGCACAGAGACATGGTCAGAGGATAACCCTGAAGGTCGCTGGCGTAAATTTAGTGTAGAAGAGATATTGGCTCGCGATAAAACCAGTCTCGATATTTTTTGGATAAAGGATAAATCTCTAGCTGATCTTGACAATCTTCCTGAACCTGATGTGCTTGCAGATGAGATTATTGAAAATTTACAAAGTGCTTTAGAAAGCTTTCAGGAATTAAAGTCAAGATTACGTTAACATTTCACCCTGTAATCAAACATCACACAATCAAAAAGATCGAAGTATAGACATTGTCACGAATGGCTTAATGAAGCATCTGGCAATGTCTATTTATTATTCTTTGTTCTTTACTTCTGCCGCCTTCTTCCGGGCATAGCTGGCTCGCCTGTTTCTCCGATTCCGCTCGGCTTGGCAATCCCA
>CAYLLJ010000068.1:0-1836 GCA_964384725.1 uncultured Oscillospiraceae bacterium
TCTACCATTCCCGCCTGAGCAATTACAGGAAAAGAATGATGAAGATGAGGTATTTGGTTCGGACGGAGGCGAATAATGAATTACACAGTTTATCACCTTCACACTGACAATTCTTTGCTGGACAGTGTAACAAAATACCAGGCGTATGTAGATAAGGCTGTAGAGCTTGGTCAAACAGCCTTGGCATTTACGGAGCATGGTAATATCTATAACTGGCCAAAGAAAAAAATGGCTTGTGATAAAGCCGGTATCAAATACATTCATGGGGTTGAATGCTATCTTACTGAGACACATTCCGTGAAAGAGCGCGACAACTTCCATACAGTTCTTCTTGCAAAAAATGAAGCTGGTGTACTTGAAATAAACCGATTAGTAAGCAAGTCAACAGAGGAATCTCACTTTTACTATAAGCCTCGTATATCGTTTGACGAGTTCCTTGGTATATCAAAGAATGTAATCAAAATTAGTGCTTGTTTGGCGTCACCACTAAACAAGCTACAGTTTTCACATCCGAGATACGAAGCGATTGCAAAACACTACGATTACTTTGAGGTTCAAGCACACGATTTCCCGGAGCAAGTAACATACAATCAGCATTTAGCGCAGTTGTCGCAGATGTATGGAATACCGCTTATTGCCGGTACAGATACACATAGCGTTGATAAATATACAGCAGAATGCAGGAGTATTTTGCAGTTAGCAAAACGCATTGAGTTTGCTGATGAAGATAGCTTTGACCTCACTTACAAGTCTTACGATGAGCTTGTAGGAATGTTTAAGCAGCAGGACGCTCTTCCTGAGCAGTTATATTTACAGGCAATAGATAACACAAACAAGATGGCTGACAGCGTGGAACAATTTGACTTAGACTTATCTTTTAAGTACCCGAAGTTATATGGAAAACGCGACAAAGAAGTGTTTGATGAAACTATATTAAGGTGCTTAGAGGAAAAGGTTCTGACAGGCGCGATTGAGCAATCTCAAGTAGAGAACTTCAAAACAGCAATCTCAGAAGAATGTCGAGTTTTTGATAAAATTGATATGTCTGGATTTATGCTGTTTATGTCTGAGCTTGTAACATGGTGCAAGAACAACGATATTCCTGTAGGATTTAATAGAGGCTCGTGCGGGGGTTCTCGTGTCGCATTCGTTACAAATATTACAGACCTTAATCCAGAGACATGGCATACTGTGTTTTCTCGTTTTGCAAACGAGGACAGAAAGGAAATCGGAGATATTGATATCGACGTTTCTCCTTCTGATAGGGATAAGGTTTACGACTACATTATCAAACGATTCGGTCAAAATAAGACAGCCTTCATATTAGCACTCGGTACAGTAAAGGACAAAGGTGCTATTGACGAAATATGTAGAGCGCTTTCTATCAGATGGGATAAAGAAAATCTTCATGATACAAAGAGCTTTAAGAAAATCGTAGACGCACTTAAAGACCTTAATGTAAGAGTAGAGGACGGAGATGCAAGAGACTGTTACACTACTTACTACTTTGATGCAAAAAATAATACATTGTATTTCCCGCATAACAGTATTGTAAACACATCAAGAGAGGCACTAATAAAGCAATATGTAGCTGAGTACGAGCGGCTAAAGAAAGAAAACGAAAAGAAGTCTGCCCAAAATCCTTGGGCGTTTAAGAAGTCATCAGAGATAAAAGACTTGTATGACGCAGACCCGGAATCGGCTAAGGCAAAATATCCAGAAGTGTTCTACTACTTTGATGGGCTTATTGATACCGTTATCTCACAGTCAATGCATCCGGCTGGGATTGTTGCGTCTCCAATAACGCTGGCAGATAACTATGGAGTATTCGAGAGC
>CAYLLJ010000069.1:0-1741 GCA_964384725.1 uncultured Oscillospiraceae bacterium
GCTATCATCAAGGAAATAGCCGAGCGCACTTCCTTCATCAAGGAACATGTGGATGCCATGATTGAGGCCCGTAAAGTGGCCAATAAGATTGCCGATGAACGTGAAAAAGCTGTCGCTTATCACGATACCATTGCTCCTATGCTGGAAGAGATCCGCTACCACATCGATAAGCTGGAACTGATTGTCGATGACCAGATGTGGACATTGCCGAAATATAGAGAGCTGCTGTTTATCAGATAAAAAGTAGATTAGAATTACCTCTAATTCTTCTTATTGGTTGTTTGATGAAGAGGCCGGAGTCCTGTGAGGGAGTCCGGCCTTATTGTTTTTCAAGTTATTTGCTTTCAAAGATCAAGTCTTTTGAGTGAATTTATCAAGTTGTTTGAATGGATTCATCAAGTCGTTTTGTCTGGTTCTTCAAGTAGTTTTATGGGAAAGTTCAAGTCTTTTGGGGGCAGGTATGGTATCTGTAATCTGTTTTGGGAACAGTTATTAAATGAAATTGAACAGACTTCAACATGCGATTTATTTGTACAAGTGGATTTTTTTTGCGAATATTGCACCCCAAAAACATATAAAACCTATTTTGATGTTTATATTGTTCTTTTGAAATAATGGACCGTTGATATACAAATTTGATAAAGATGCCCCTCCTGACATTACAAGAATTGGAACAGACATTTCCTGTCTTTCGAGGAAAAATGGGTAATGCCTTTGCGAAAGCTTTTATGAAAGTGCTTGCGATTACTTCTATTAATGAATTATACGACAAATACAGTTCATTGCAGGGACTTGATTTTACAGGAGCTATACTCAAGGATATAGGGGTGGATTACAATGTGAAGAATATCGAGATATTGCAATCGTTGAAAGACCAGCCTTTCATAACTATCAGCAATCATCCGTATGGCGGTATCGACGGCATAATCCTTATAGACTTATTCGGACATTACCGGGAAGATTATAAGGTGATTGTCAATAAGTTCCTGGCAAGGATAAAGGCTATGGATGCGAATTTCATAACGGTCACCCCAACCGGGGAGATACGTTCCGCACCTACGAGAGACAGTATATTGGGGATAAAGACTGCCATTGAGCATGTCCGTTCCGGATCGCCGTTAGGCATATTCCCTTCCGGAGCTGTGTCTGACCTGAGCCTGAAAGATGGATGCATCAGAGACCGGAAGTGGCAAAAACCCATGATACGTATGATCAGGGAGCTTCATCTGCCCATTCTGCCGGTTAAATTTTTAGGAGGAAATTCCTTCTTTTATTATTTTCTTGGATTGACTGGAAAGTACGGCTTTTGAAGCTGCCGTCCGAATTTATCAATAAAAGGGGAAAAACCGTCCGGCTTGTGTTAGGGGATGTCATAACACCGGAAAAGCAGGATTGCTTCCCGGATCTGGAGCAATTTGGTGAATTTTTGAGAAATAGTGTCTATCAGTTGAAATAAAGACATAAATGTGTGAAATCTTAAAATTGGAAACGAATGGATATAAAACATGAAAAATCCGTAAGAATACAGACATCTGTCTTGAATGCCATAGAGAAAAAGATTCTGGTATATCTTGCGGGAAAACAACCCAAATGGGTTACATCGAATATTCTGACGGCGATAGGGACCGTCGGTGCTCTTGTTATTGCTATAGGATATATCCTGGGCGGAGAGAACATTCATTTTTTGTGGTTAAGCTCGCTGGGTTTTGTCATCAACTGGTATGGTGATTCATTGGACGGG
>CAYLLJ010000070.1:0-1740 GCA_964384725.1 uncultured Oscillospiraceae bacterium
CTGATTATGTAACACAATGGGTTACGGAAATGCTTTAAAATGTGACGGACAAGTCTGCAGTATGGATCATTTACATCTTTCATATGGAGGTATATCAGGTTGTCAACTTCTATCCTGAATAGGCTGTGAGTTACTTAAAACACTAGGTTTGATGAAAAGGATATAAAAAATAATGAATAATGGAGGAATGTAACATGGCAAACACAGAGTTAATTCAAATCATTGAGAAGTTTTCGGCATCCGGGTGGGACCTGATTGATGCACCATCGAAAAAATGGCTGGCTGACAAGGAGTCAGCAGATGCAACGGCAGAACTGATCAAGGCAGTTGAGCAGGCGGACAAGGAATGCGGTAGCTGCGGATGTGAATTTGACCCGTTATACAAAAGGGCATTGGAGTTATTATCTGCATAATTGATAGGAGGGGAGAAAGTTTTATGGATGAATTGAAAATCAAAATGTACTCATTTACGATTGATTGTAAGGACCAGGGTGAATTGGCAAAGTTTTATGCAGCGATGCTCAAGTGGGAAGTAGTGTTTGTTGACGACGAATGGGCATGTGTAGCTGCTCATGGAACCAAACAGGGAGCATATCCGGGAATTTTATTCCAGAAGAATCCTGAGTATATTCCGCCTGTATGGCCGGAGAAGCCGGAAGCGCAACAGCAAATGGCACATCTGGACTTTGCCGTGAATGATTTGGATAAGGCGGTAGAGTATGCGGTTCAGTGCGGAGCGACTGTTGCAAAGGATCAGTTTTCAGAAGACTGGCGTGTTATGTTTGACCCCGCAGGGCACCCGTTTTGCTTATGTCAGATGAAATCGATTATCGAGAGCCCTGATTTTGGGCTGCTATAGGAAATCTCCGAGTTATTCAGAATAAGCATACTGTCAGATTGAATGGTGGAGGAAAGAATGATTCGAGAAATCAATGAAGATGAATTTGATGGTTTAATGAAATTGTATATGCAGTTACATAATAATCCCATGACGGAAAAGACATCTAATCTTATGGAGCTTTGGAAACGAATAATAAATGATAAAGACCACCATATTATAGTTGCGGAAGAAGACGGGAAGCTTGTATCTTCATGTGTATGCGTGATAATACCTAACCTTACACATAATCAACGACCATATGCTTTTGTGGAAAACGTAATCACTGACGAAGCCCATAGAGGAAAAGGGCTGGCAACAAAATGTCTGAACTATGCAAAGGAAATTGCGATAAAAGAGAATTGCTATAAAATGATGCTGCTGACCGGCTCCAAACAAGAAAGTACGTTAAATTTATACAGACATGCAGGGTATAACAGTGAAGATAAGACTGCATTTATACAGTGGTTATAATTTGCCTGGCAATCAGTAATTCTGAGGGAATCATATGAGGATTTTTATTGATTAATTGCAGTCCTGTCAGAAATGGAGATCAACAAATGATAAACGAAATATACCGCTTATTTGCGGAAAACCTGCCGGATATCAATAAAAGTGAAGAATCCGTAAAGAGAATACTGAGCGACGAAAACAACCACATCATAACTTATAGAGATGGCGATAGATTAATCGGAGTTTCCGTGATCAATGAGAATACGGTATATTTACTCTGCGTGGATAAGCCTTTCCAAAACCAAGGAATAGGCACTAAATTATTAAATCAATCGGAGGAATATATAACAGCGAAAGGGTTTGATAAAATCGTTATCGGTGCAGGAAAGGATTACATAATGCCGGGTATT
>CAYLLJ010000071.1:0-1678 GCA_964384725.1 uncultured Oscillospiraceae bacterium
AAGATGCAACTTCCGTTCAAGCAGTGGGAAGTGGCGCATATGTATTGAAAGATTATGTTCCTGACCAATATTATACTTTAGAGGCTTATGAAAATTATTTTAAAGGAACACCGAAAGTGAAAATTATTCAATTACCTATTATATCTGATGATTCTGTAAGACAGCAGGCTTTGATATCAGGAGAAGTGGCAACATTTACAGGCAGTGTTTCTCCTGAGATGCTTGAGACCTATCAACAAGCAGAAAATATTGAACTGCTGAAAACAGAAGGTTATGCGTCAACACTGCTTTTATTTAATTGTGAGAGGGCACCGTTTGATGAGGATGATTTCCGAAAAGCTCTCACCTATGCAATCAATTTGGATGAGATTATCAATCAGGTTTGTCTTGGGTACGCGGATAAAGGAACGGCTGGTTATATAAAAGACGGTCTTGCGGAATATGCAGAAGGACTTGATTATGTGTATGATCCGGAAAAGTCAGAGAAAATGCTGGATAGTCTTGGATATACGGAAAAAAATGCTGACGGTATGCGTCTGACAAAGAATGGTGAAGCTATGGAATTAGAACTCCTTGTTCAGTCTGGTAATTCTATAAGAACCAGAACGGCAGAATTAATCGCACAGCATTTAGGAAAAGTTGGTGTAAACGTTAAAGTTAACTCTATGGAGTCAGGTGCAGTTGATGATAAGGTGTGGCCGGAATTTGATGTTGCAAATGGACGCGATTTTGATTTGGCTATGTGGGGCTGGTCAGCACCGGTAATTCAAAAGGCGGGTGCTATTGTGTCTTCTTGCTACAGTGATGCGATTGCTGGAGGCAATAACCTGGGTGGTTACAGGAGTAAAGAGTTTGATGGTTTGGCCGAAAAATATTTGTCTAGCACTGATATAGAGGAGCGAATAGCATTGGCCAAGGATATGCAGAAAATTGTTGCTGCAGAATCGCCATTTATGACATTGTTCTTTATGGATACAGTAAGCGCTATAAATACAACACAGTATGAAGGATGGAAAGATGCGAGAGGTACTTATACATTTAACGTATTTTCTTTCCTCCCTGAAGAATAAAAACATTATAATAAAAAAGGCTGCCTCGGTTGAGGCAGTCTTTTTGGAGGGAGAAATTGAAACACAAAATATCGTATTATCTTATTTTAATTGCAGCAGTGATTGTATTAAATTTTTTTCTGCCGAGGTGGCTTCCGGGTTCTCCTATTGCACAGATTGTAGGAGAAAGTGTCAATGAAATGACGCAGGATGAAATAACACGTATTTTGGAAACGTATCATTTGAATGATTCTTTGGCAGATCAGTTTATTACTTATGTAAAGAATATTTTCACTTTGGATTGCCAATCATAAACTTGGTTGCAGATGCAATTCCATGGACATTGCTTTTATGTGGGACAAACCTTTTTTTATCAACTTCCATTGGAACTGTATTAGGAGTAAGGTCAGCTCTTATGCGGAAAAAACAGAAAGACGTTAAATTTATCGGACTGATAACTATATTGGGATCAATGCCTGCATTTTGGATTGGCATGGTGTTGATTTCTTTTTTTGGTGTTAATTTGAGATGGTTTCCGATTTATGGAGCGTACTCCGTATTTCCGAAGTATACAGGGTGGAAACATTTGGCGGATATTATCAGTCATCTGATAATGCCTGTGACTACGA
>CAYLLJ010000072.1:0-1633 GCA_964384725.1 uncultured Oscillospiraceae bacterium
CTTATAGAATACTTTATCTCAAGTGTAAATAACGCTATGATTTCTTACAAATAACCCTATAAAATTTCTACCTCATATCCAAATCCCTTTTTTCTAGCCAGATCTATGGCAATCTTTCCGGTGACAAGATCCAGCAGAGCCAGGCCTGTAGCATCAAATATAGTTAGCTGATCATCGCTTTGTCTGCCTTGGATTTTACCTGAAAGCACGTCTCCTATTTCTCCGGCAATATCCTCCTTTGAAATAACACCCATGACAATCGGAAGCTCCATCTCCCCAACCCTGATGCACTGTTTTTTATCATCTGCAAATATTCTCGCCCCAGCAAAAATCTGCGGATCAATCTCTTCCTTTCCCTCCATATCTGCACCGATGCAGCTGAAGTGCGTTCCGGGCTTCACCCACTCTTTTTTGATGACAGGATGTCTTGAAGGGGTTACTGTTATTATAATATCGCTTTCGCTTACACATTCAGATAAGTTATCGGCTGCTTCAAAACATATTTTATCGGAAAGCGGAATATTAAATTTTTTACACATCATGTTCCGGCAACCTGCCGCAAAAACATTTGCATTTTCAGCATCAAGCATGTCTGCCACATACACTTTTTCAAGTCCAGGCATCAGTATAAGAGAAGCCGCTATCTGATATGCAGCCTGCTTACCCGCCCCCATGATTAAAAGAGTTTTCGAATCTTCCCTTGCCAAAGCTTTAGCTGCAACAGCTCCGGCAGCCCCCGTCCTCATGCAGGTTATAAACGCCGCATCCATAACTCCAAGCGGAATTCCTGTTTTTGAATCAAAAATCATCAGCATGCCGTTAAATGTCGGAAGTCCCTTCTCTATGTTTTTGGGAAAATTGTTCAGCATCTTAAGCCCGTGCAGATTTTTCTCAAAGACACAGCCTGACCTAATATCCATGACTGCATTATCTTCACTGAAATCATAAGAGACAAGAGGCCATACGGCAGTTTTGCCCATCGATTTAAGTTTGTATACTTCTCTTACTCCCGCAATTACTTCAGGCATTTCCAATACCTGCTGCACATCCGTGCGCCCAAGAATCATTACCTTCATTTGAGAAACCTCTTTACTTATTACCTATCTTTGCAAAATAATCCCCAAGCACATCAAGGCCGTGTACTAGCAGCTGCTGATCACCGAAGCCATAGCCCAGCCTGAAGCATTTCTTTTCCTCGAAGCAGTCCCCGTGGCACAGCAGCACACCGGTCGTTTCGTATATATCGTTGCATAATGTCACTTCATCGATGGGATAGTCATAATGGACAAGCATCGTTGTGGTAAAACTTTCCCCATATGATGAAAGATGCGGCTGCGTCTTAAGCCATTCATCAACGATTTTTTTGTTCGACCTGACTATTTTGCGCGCTCTTTCGAGCATCTTCCCGTTGTTCTCAAGAGCGATAGCTGAAATGAGCTCGTCAAAAACGCCGTCACAGATAGAATCGTATGAACGCCTGTTTTCAAGAATGTCGTATGCCTCTTTATCCCTCACTACCGCCCAGCCGACCCTCGTGCCGGCCATGGAGTAAACTTTCGACATGCTGCACGTTGATATCCCTTTTTCGTACAGATCCACTATCGACGGCATGTATTCATCTGCAAGCCCTCTG
>CAYLLJ010000073.1:0-1599 GCA_964384725.1 uncultured Oscillospiraceae bacterium
AAAATAATTACTCCTTTTCACACCGGAAGGCACTTCAGTTTCCCGAAACACCCTATCGTTTTATACATCCTGCAGAAAGCTGTTTAGACGCATAAAATCGGAGCAGTCCTGCTTTATTAAATTTTATAAATTTATTATAGCGTTAAATAATTGTCAATACAAGGTATTTGTCTGTCTATAGTGTCTTTTGATTTCTTCTGATTTTTGCCTCTGCTCTGCTTTTAAGCAAGTATTTACCCATCTCTTTGAGCTTCATTCCGGAATGCTGCTCATAACTTTGCAAAAATCGTCTTATAATGATGTGCTTCTTCCTGGTAAATGAAGGAGTATCAGTAAGAATGAAAAAGCAGATATTTCCCAAATCTGTTCTGATGTCCCCATAGTTTAAATCTTCAAAATCCAACCCATATATTCTGCCTTCTGCATATATGAAATTTCTCAGATTTACATCTCCCTTCAGCAGATTGCCTGACTTACCCGATATTTTGTGCAGATTGGCCAGCCATAGGGCAAATTCATCGATCCAGATTCCGACGGATTGTCTCTCCACCAGATCCCCCACCAGTTCACCCTGTATATATTCGAAAAATAAACTGTCATCTTCTTTATGTATTACTCTGGGAACCAAGACACCTGAATCCTGCAGCATTTTCATATTCCGGTATTCTCTCTCCGGATTATCGGTGTTGCCGGCGCTGTACTTTTTCATTATTAAAATTTCATTTTTCTTATCGTCCTGATATTTCATTTCAAATATATCTCTGCTGCTTTCATTTATCGCAGAATTATAAAGTTTTACCTTGTAAACATTATTCCTTTTGCTATTGAATTTTTCCAATACTTCAATTTTTATCATATGGACTCCAATCCTTTGCGGCTTTTTCCACCAGGTCGGTCAGCTTTTCTATATCCTTTATTGCACTGATAACAGGAAGTTTTTCGTAGCAGGATAGTTCATTGCTTATTACACCGCTTAATACAAATACACTGGGATTCATACGTTTTTTTACATCCTCCGTGCTGGAGGCGCACAGTATCCTGGGAACGTCGAAATCCGTGACACCCTCAAGGATTACAAAGTCTTGTGTGTAAAACTTTAAAATCTCCGGAATCGGCAGCCTTTCCTTAAACAATATATCTGTTTCGTATAATCCTCTGGCAGTAACAAGCTCCGCCCCCGCCTTTCTGTGCCTGTCTGTGTTGGAGCCTATTGTGTCTATTGCAAATTCTTCATAGTGAATATCTTTTACGGTTCCTACGGTATAATTGCGCTTATTTAGCTCTTTTATCAAGCATTCAATAGTTGTTGTTTTTCCTGACATTGAATATCCGTAAACTGAAAAAACCTTCAATGGGTTGACCTCCTAACCGATTATACTAAAATTATATGATATTATTAAAAGAACTGCTGCCGATGCGGCTGTAATGGTCACATAGTCCATCCTGCTCATACTGAGTTTGCAGTAAGAGGTTCTGTCCGGATATATTCTGAAGCCTCTGGCTTCCATGGAAAGTGAAATAAGCCTGGCTCTGTTTAAAGCCTTTATTACAGAAGGCGTCAGTACATAGGTATATAAAGAAAGCTTCTGTCTGAGAGGT
>CAYLLJ010000074.1:0-1598 GCA_964384725.1 uncultured Oscillospiraceae bacterium
CACTGTTACGATTATTGTATTTAAAAACAGCCTGGAAAAATTAAATGTCTGCCAGGCGATTGCGTAATTTTCGAAATGAACATCTTTGGTAAAAAACATTGCTGCAAGGGCATCTTTTTTGCTTCTCAGCGACAATGAGAGAACCCAGATTACAGGGATGAGAAATCCCAGCCCCAGGATATATATAAGCAAGCTTTTAAAAAATTTCTTAATCATTTTAACCAAACCTTTAGATACTTTGTTTTGTTAATCTGAACCTTACTACGGATATTATAAGGGAGAGGATGATGATTATGACTGCGATTACTGATGCGTAACCCATGTTGTTAAACCTGAAAGCCTGCTGGAAAAGGTAGGTAGCCAGAACTTCACTGGCTCTGTTAGGTCCACCTGCAGTCATTACATATACAATATCAAATACTTTGTATCCTCCGATAATATTGAGAAGCATGGCTATTGTTATAACCGGGCTCAGTGAAGGAATAATTATTTTTGTTATGACTTTTGCTTCATTTGCCCCGTCGATCCTGGCTGCTTCAAGAATATCTTTGGGGATACCCTGAAGGCCTGCATAGTAGATGAGCATATCGTATCCGGTAAACTGCCATATTGTGGCAATTATAATCGTATAGAGAGCGATTTTTTCGCTTCCCAGAAACAGGACCGGCAGCTTTATGATGTGTGCTGACTGCAACAGCTTGTTTATTATTCCGAATGCGTCAAGCATTCTTGACCACATTATGCCTATAATGATGGGGGACAGAAGCACTGGCAGAAAAACTGCATTTTTTAAGAATTTTGTTCCCGGTATTTTTGTATCTATTATGAGAGCGCCGAAAAAACCGAGCAAATTAAGTGTAACTGTAGTAAGAACTACAAAAATAGTCGTATTTAACAGAGATTTGTAAAAGACCTTGTCTTTAAAGAGATTGATGTAATTATTAAAACCTATGAATTTTATGTCGGAAAGCTGGAAGCCTTTCCATTCGGCAAAAGTAAGGACAACTGTAAAGATAACTGGAATGGAAATAAAGAATACAAAAAACAATATCGATGGCAGAGAGAAAACGAATCCTATTCTTTGTAATTTTCTTAAAAGCATAATAGTCTCACCAATTCAGCATATTAAGAAGGGGGATTTAATCCCTTAAATCCCCCTTTGATAAATATTATCCTCCGATTTCAACCAAAGATGCTATAAATTCTTCCGGAGTCATTGATTGTCCGAATAAACCCTGCATCCCGTTCATTATCTGGGTATATACTTCAGTATTGTAAACAACCCTGCTTTGTGATTTTGACTGTGCTGCAATCATATTTTTTGCAAGCTCTGACAGATTTGATGTATCTCCCATGTAATCGCTTGAAGGGATGAAGTCATTGGCAACAAGTATGTCTTTTCCTTCATCATTTGTCATGTATTTCAGGAACTCAACAGCCATATCGATATTCTTGCTGTTCTTGGCTATAACGAACATTTCAGCTACACCGCCTGTAGGAAGGAATTCGTCTCCTGCTTTAAGAGGAGGTGTCGGGAACAGGCTGTATTCAAAAGCGCCGTCGATTTCAGCTGTAAGTCCGCCGGTGAAGAAGTTTCC
>CAYLLJ010000075.1:0-1584 GCA_964384725.1 uncultured Oscillospiraceae bacterium
CGATAAAATACGTAACATTCTGGCCTGATTTGGTATTATCAAGTATCCCGTGTGCCTTTAAGAGAGTGAGATGCTGGGACAAGGCGGATTGCGTGATATTTGGCATCTTCCCGCAAAGACTGCTTACTGTTTTCGGTTCTTTTATCAGTTCGCACAGAATAAGCAGGCGGTATTCATTGGCAAGAACCTTAAGAAGGCCCGCGATCTGCCTGGCTTTGTGATCCATCATACTTTCCCTTTCTAAATATAGATTTAAGGATTTATATCATTAATAATATACTTATATATTTACTTTTTGTCAATGATCTGAGTAAATTTTTCATTGACAAAAGACAACAAAAAAACAGGAAGAAGGCAAAAACCTTCTTCTTGCATGCAGATAAACTGGTTGGATTGATTTTGCTTAATAGACTTATCAGGAGGCTTGTTTCTAAGAATCACGGAACGCGGGATACTTCTGATATAACTGATGACTTCTGTTTTTGCTTTTTATTTCTCTCATAGCCTGTTTATATTGTGATTTACTGCCGAACATCTTCTCAATCTTTCTGTTTTCCCTTTCACGCGAATCCAACCCCAGGTAGGAAAGCTCTTGCTGAAGTTTGAAATAGCTATCCAAACGGCTTTGCTCTAAAGTACCTGCCTCAATCGCTTTCTGCACCGCACATCCAGGCTCCGTTTGATGGCTGCAATTATTGAATCTGCACAAAGCGGCAAGTTCTTCAATGTCCTCAAAGGCTATAGAAAGATTTCCGCCGGATAACTGCAATTCGCGCATACCCGGTGTATCAATAACAATTCCGCCATTCGGCAATACGATCAATTCTCTCCGGGATGTGGCATGACGGCCCTTGTCGTCACCTGTGCGTATTTCTTTTGTCGCTAAAATTTCCTGTCCCGCGAGACGATTGATCAGCGTGGATTTTCCGACACCGGAAGAACCAATAAAAGCAACCGTTTCACCGGCATGGATCCAGCTGGCTATCAAATCAAGGCCGTCGCTGTGCATCGCAGAACACACAATTGTCTCTGTGAACATACTGATAGACGCTATCTCGCTGAGATACCCTGGAAGATCGCTGCACAAATCCGATTTAGTGAGGACAATTACAGGAGTGGCTCCGCTGTCCCAAGCAATTGTCAAATAGCGTTCCATGCGCCGCAAATTGAAATCCTGATTAAGGGACATACACAAGAATACAGTATCGATATTTGCAGCGATTATCTGTACGCTTTTTGAAGTTCCGGCTGCTTTTCGCTTGAAGACGCTCCTTCTGGACAATATTTGATGGATTACGGCAGTCTCATCCGGCCCCTGCGTTTTGCTTAGCATAACCCAATCGCCGACCGCAGGAAAGCTGCTGCTTTCTTCAGTAAGGTAATAAAGCTTACCGGAAACCGAGGCTTTAAATTCGCCGTTTTCGCTCACAACGTCATAAAAGTTGCGATTCTGACGGATTACTCTGGCAGGACTATAATCCGGGAAGGCTTCTGCTTCTTGAATGATTTGATTTGTTATGCCGAATTTTTCTAAGTTTGAATATTTCATTATTTCCTCCAAATAATTAATTTTGTTACATCTGG
>CAYLLJ010000076.1:0-1001 GCA_964384725.1 uncultured Oscillospiraceae bacterium
GTGCGTCCAAAGAAAGCATCCTGATCGATTTGGGCTCCAGCCTGGATATTATTCAGAAAAGCGGTACCTGGTATTCATATAATGACGTAAGGATTGGTCAGGGCAGAGAAAATGCCAAGCAGTATTTGACTGACAATCCTGCCGTGGCTAAAGAAATCGAAGATAAAATCAGAGAACAGTTTGTTCCTCCGGTCAGTGGAGAAGATGAAAACGACGGCATTGAATAAATAATTATTTTTTTTGAGGCGAGTTATGTATCTAAATTGATACATGATTCGCCTCAAGCCTTGACAATAAGTGAACTAAGCCATAAAATAAAAGTGGAATCTGGTATAATCTGTGTTGTTAAACTCAATGAAGACGCTACGCGCCTCTTATATATATATATTGTATGTTGTATGAATAAAAGTGATATTATGCAATTATATATTTATTTATATGTTTGAAGGCGAGGCTTTGGCTCACGATATGTCACAATAGGTGAAGTGTATCCTTTCATTGGCAAGACAGAGTTAAACCGGGTTGGATCCCGGCTTTTTTTATGGGCAGCTTAAAGCACCAAGGGTGTTTATGCCTGATAGGATTCCATAAGGTTTACAGATTCAACAACGATAGAAAAGAATTTAATAAAAAATTAATCAGAGAAAGGAGGAAAAGTATTGCCATATTCGCCAATGCTAACAATTATTGGTGTTGTTGTAGCAGTCGTTATTGGCTTATTGGTAGGCTATTTTTTCAGAAAAAATGTTGCTGAAGGGAAGCTGTCTTCCGCAGAAGCAATGGCTGAAAAGATCCTGGATGATGCCCGAAAGGATGCTGAAAACGTCAAAAAGGAAACAGTCCTTGAGGCCAAGGAAGAAGCCTATAAGCTAAAAAACGAAATGGAACATGAAATAAGAGAGCGTCGCAATGAGATCCAAAGGCAGGAACGCCGTTTGATGCAGAAGGAAGAAACTCTGGATCGCAAAATGGATCAAATTGAACGTAAGGATGATAATCTC
>CAYLLJ010000076.1:1011-1556 GCA_964384725.1 uncultured Oscillospiraceae bacterium
AAAACGAAAATGTTGTCAAGGAAGAAAGCGAAAAGAAGGCTCGTAATATTATTTCCTTAGCAATTCAGCGCTGTGCAGCAGATTATGTGGCCGAAACTACAGTATCTGTGGTTGCCTTACCAAATGATGAGATGAAGGGTCGGATTATCGGCCGTGAGGGACGTAATATACGCACCCTTGAGACTTTAACCGGAATTGATTTAATTATTGATGATACGCCTGAGGCTGTGATTTTATCAGGCTTTGACCCTGTTCGCAGAGAGGTTGCCCGAATTGCCTTAGAAAAACTGATCTTAGACGGACGTATTCATCCGGGTCGAATCGAAGAAATGGTTGAAAAGGCCAAAAAGGAAGTAGAGCAAAGTATTCGGGAGGAGGGCGAGCAAGCCACCTTCGAAACCGGTGTGCACGGTCTGCATCCTGAATTGATTCGCTTACTGGGCCGCTTGCGCTATCGGACCAGTTACGGACAAAATGTCCTGAAGCATTCCATTGAAGTAGCACATTTAGCAGGTATGATGGCTGCTGAGATCGGTGCTGATGTG
>CAYLLJ010000077.1:0-1244 GCA_964384725.1 uncultured Oscillospiraceae bacterium
CGGGGAACAAAGTGCCTTCCAGGCTGCGAGTACTGCAATGAAACAATGGATGCAGTAAAGGGGCTGAATAGGTTTTTCGGTTATGATGCATATAGAAGTTTTGACGGAGTTCCTTTGCAGGAGCAAGCAGTTAAAAGTGCAATAAACGGAGATTCTCTTTTGGCAGTTTTCCCCACAGGCGGAGGCAAATCAATCACATTCCAGGTGCCTGCACTTATGGCAGGAAGAAATACAAAATCTCTTAGCGTTATAATATCACCTCTTCAATCTTTAATGAAAGATCAGGTCGATAATTTGGAAAATATCAATATAACAGATGCCGTAACCATTAACGGACTTTTGGATCCCATAGAAAGAGCTGAGGCTATAAAGAGAGTTGAGATCGGCGATGCTCATATTCTCTATATTTCACCGGAATCACTCAGATCAAAGTCCATAGAAAAGCTGTTGCAGGATCGGAAAATTGCAAGATTTATAATTGATGAAGCGCATTGCTTTTCAGCCTGGGGGCAGGATTTCAGGGTTGATTATATGTATATTGCGGAATTTATTAAAAAGATCTGCGAAAAGAAAAATCTTGATTATATAATACCGGTATCATGCTTTACAGCTACGGCAAAACAAAACGTAATAGACGATATTTGCAAGTATTTCAAGGAAAATCTTAATTTAGAATTGAAATTATATACTGCAGATTCAGGAAGGAAAAACCTTACATACAAAGTAATAAAGAATGAAAATTCTGAGAAATATGAAACATTAAGAAACCTTATCGAATACAACAATTGTCCCACCATTATATATGTTTCTCGAATAAGAAATGCTATTAAGCTTGCTGAAAGGCTTACTGATGACGGTTATGAGGCAAGACCTTACTATGGCAAGATGGATAAAAAAGTGAAAAGTAAAAATCAAGACGAATTCATCCGGGGTGAAGTGGATATAATGGTTGCCACTTCGGCCTTTGGCATGGGTGTAGATAAAAAAGATGTGGGAATGGTAGTACATTACGATATTCCCGGCTCACTGGAAGATTATGTACAGGAAGCAGGAAGGGCGGGCAGAGATCAAAGCATAAATGCTCGCTGCTATGTTCTTTTCAACGATGGAGATTTAGACAAACATTTCATTCTTTTAAATCAAACAAAAATAAGCATACAAGAAATTCAGCAAATTTGGATTGCCATAAAGAATACAACTAAGTTTAGATCTAACATGTCAAATTCAGCACTTGAAATTGCAAA
>CAYLLJ010000077.1:1329-1545 GCA_964384725.1 uncultured Oscillospiraceae bacterium
GGCAAGAAATATGAAGGAAGTTTCTGAAAAAATTGCCGGTTCTGATATATTTAGTGAGACAGAAAAACAACAAGCCACAAGAATAATGAGCAAACTTATATCCAAAAGAAGCCGGAGCAGAGCAGGCAGCGAAGAGGCAGAATCCAGGGTTGATTACATTTCCGATCATTTGGGAATTGAAAAGGCACAGGTTATACATGTAATTCAGCTTTTGAG
>CAYLLJ010000078.1:0-317 GCA_964384725.1 uncultured Oscillospiraceae bacterium
TATGAGGGTATATCAAAATAGTTATACCCCTATTCCAAATACATATATCCAAAACAGAAAAATCTTTCATAATCATGTTGACAATAACACTCAATGGGTGTATTATATACATAAGGAGGACATGAAAAATGAAAAAAGTAACAGCTAAGAACATACATGAATTTATAAAACTGGTCAAGGAAATGGAAAAGAAAGGGTACATCATGGTAGGCGTGCCGATATCAGGAAGAGGCGGATATGCCTGCATAATGACCGAAAACTACAAGATGTCGGAAAAGTAAAGGAGGCAGAGGGGCGGGAGCAATCCCGCTAATGCA
>CAYLLJ010000078.1:327-1522 GCA_964384725.1 uncultured Oscillospiraceae bacterium
GATACAGAAGGTGACCCTGTTGCTTCTGAAGAATATTCACTAACTGAGATGTTTGGTACAGATGACGAATTGGATATTCTTAGAATAATTGATTTAAGCTTAGCAACTGAAAAAGCGGTTGTTGCTTTAATGAATTACTGTTCAGGCTTCAAGTTTTGGATTGAAGTAAAGGAGGCGTAGCAGAGGGGCGGGAGCAATCCCGCTAATGCACAAGCCAAGTCCCAAGTCTTGGCGGAAAGGAAGAGATATGAGGAAACCATGGGAATGCCCCGACAACTGTCCTAATAGGAAGCCTGGCTGTCAGAATCCGAACACCTGCGAGATTTACGCGGCGAGAATGAAGAGGAGCATGGAGATGAAGAGAGGGGCAGAGGTAAGGCCTTTCAAAAGCAACTTCAGGAACAGGTCGGTAATAACGGCGAGCGGGAGGGCGAGATGAGCTTATTAAAATGCCCATTATTCTGGTACTGCAAAGGTAATGTGATAAAATGCAGGAACGAGAGGGCGACAAGAGAGGAATTCAGCTCAAGAAAAGAAGCGGTACAGCACAGGAAGAGATACTGCGAAACGATGGACTATGATAAGTGTCCGATATATAAGAGAAAGGTTGAGGTAAAGGAATGAAAGAGAAATTATTAAATGACATAGTATGTCCAAGATGTGGCAGACACATAAAAGACATATCAATACTTTATGTATCGACGCAAAGTAATGCCTTATTAGGCTGTCCTTATTGTGTCTGTGAGAAATACAAAGATGATTATGTAGCAAGTTTGATTGCTGATAAAAGGAAGCTCAGAAGCATGATAGCCAAAATCTGTGAAACTCTGATACAGTATAAAAGCACAACAGTCACGCAAAACGCTATTGATCCGCTTGACGGCAAACTTATAACCGATTATCCGTACAATGTAATCATTTCCAAACAGGCAGACTATAAAAAAGCGATATTAGGAACATCAAGGACTATAAAGGAAATGAGCTTGTGCCAGTTCTTTGCGGAAATGCAAAAGCAGAACAAATGGGAACGCAACGAGAAAAAAGAGTACAAAGAGAAATTCAAATGCCCGATATGCGGTAATACAAAACCCAAAAGAATATTCGCAGGCAGAAAATTCGTAATTCTGAGCGATAAGGAAATCTATGGCTGTGATAATTGCGCAGAAAACATCTATTCGCATAAATGGGCTGAAAG
>CAYLLJ010000079.1:0-1511 GCA_964384725.1 uncultured Oscillospiraceae bacterium
CCGAACGGCACTTCAAAATACGAGCCTAAGATCAACGAAAGTTCTTTTCCTCTAAATTTTTGTTTTAGTGCGCTAAGCATACCCGGTGCAAGATCAATGCCGGTAATCTTCGCTGTTGGATTCAGCAAAAAGAATTCTTCCAATTCCAATCCAGTACCACAGCCTAAATCAAGAATACGAGCGCCCACCGTCTTGGGAAGACAATTCGCCGTATATGGATAAAACTCATGCGCTGATTCTATGCAGTTCAATTGATGATCATCGTAGCCGTCCAACCGGGTGTCAAAAAACTCATCCATTTTTTCAAGAAGTGTTTTATTTTTCAATTCCGCTCTTGATGCTTTCCACTCTTCCTTCGATATGCAGGTGATATGTTCTGTTCTTAGAACACCCTCTAATGCACACGGTACATTCGTGGTGTGATGATAATGAAATCCACACTTCTCCTGGACTCGCTTAGACTTTACATTTCCGTCAAAGTACCCGCACCAAATTTTCTCAAGCCGCAAGTTCTCAAAGCCATAACGCATTATCTCACGAACCGCCTCCGGAATAAGCCCTTGCCCCCAATACGGAACGCCAATCCAGTATCCGATTTCACCCTCCGTATCAGGAATACCAATATTGCTTGCTTTACCGAGCATCAATCCAATGCTGCCAACCGGATGTCCCGTCTCCTTTAGAACTACGGCATATGTTTCCGGTTCAGAAAGCACACCTTTGATAATTTCTCGACTGTTTTCTACGCTCGTATGAACAGGCCATCCGGCAATCGGTCCCACATCGGGGCTGCTGGCGTATTTATATAAATCCTCGGCATCGCTTTCTTCCCAGCGGCGCAGGATCAATCTTTCTGTTTCAAGTGTCATACTTTGTCCTCACTTCTTCTTATTCTTCGGAACAGGAAACTCCTAATACATTTATTTCAGAACCTCTGTGTACTTATGTTGATTCACCAAAATTCAAAAATGCTTATGATACCAGTCTATCAATTCCTGCGTATTCGATACTTGATTCAAGATCTCGTCTCCTCCTTCAACAATCTTGTAATATTCGTTTTTGAAATTATCGTATGTTACCTCGATGAACTCCCACTCGCCCTTAGCAAAACCTTCTGAGATAAAAGTGAAACCAGTGTCCGTTTTCCTGCCAAGGTGTCCTTCTATCATGTGGCCACGTTCACCAGGTGTGTAGAAACAAATTCCCTGAAAGCCGCGAAATGCCGAATCCACAGATAGGGCGAGACTGTGCGCTTTTTCATCTCCCGCCATTTTTACAGCATATATTTTATCCTTATCAACCCAAATATCCATACTACAAGCACTTCCTATCTTTAAGCGGAACCCCTTTTTTATCATTCAATGTTGCCGGATCTCTGTATACCATTGTGTTATATCTCCTCCCGTTTTATATATTTCAGTTCAATATCGTATCCCAGCGATTCCAGCATCTGTACGAAAGTCTTATTTACAATATTCTCGTTTTTCTTTATAAGCCGATTCACATAGGAC